>JAEEPF010000134.1 GCA_016284635.1 Prevotella sp. | reverse complement strand
TGGTCAACCTCTGCGTAGTGGAAGTCTTCGGCCTCTGCGATGCGGAGCACTTCGGCACCGTCGGCAGCGGTGAGGAACTCGCCCTCGCTGTTGAGGAGCTTCAGGGCATTCCACTGGCGAGGATTGTGTGAGGCGGTGATGATGATGCCGCCGTCAGCCTGAGCCATGCGCACGGCGAGTTCTGTCGTCGGTGTGGTGGCGTAGCCAATGTCGATGACGTCGTAGCCCATGCCCATCAGGGTGCCTACGACAACATTGCGGACCATGAGGCCGGAGAGTCGGCCGTCGCGACCAACGATTATCCTGGGAGTCTGGAGACGGGAGTCAGGAGTCTGTAGATTACCTTGGAGGGCAGAATCTGTAGCAGGAGTATTCTCCTGATTCCTGACTCCTGACTCCAGACTCCTTTTTATGAAGGTGGCGTAGGCAGTGGTGAACTTGACGATGTCGAGTGGATTAAGTGTGTCGCCGGTCTGTCCGCCGATAGTGCCGCGGATGCCGGAGATGGATTTGATCAAAGTCATATTGTAATTGTTTTTATATTTCGCGCTGGAACGTGATGGTGTAGAAATATGGTGTCACGTTCGATGAGGCATAGACGTGTCCCTGGGTGTGAGGCACAATGAGACGCACCTTGGCGCACTCGTCGGTAGCCGTCTGCGGACGCCCTGCCTTGATATAGGAAAGGGGAACAATCCAACCTGCAGGGACGGAGGCGGTGCCGTAAGTACTGTACATACAGCCGCTGAGGAACGTGGCCGTGAAGGTGCCTCCTGAACGTGAGACTGTCATACGGTCGGGTAACGAGGCGTATTCCACCGTCACATTCTGCGTCATCGTCGAGTCGTTGAGGATGTCGTACTCTGTGTAGCGGCAGTCGATGGTGAGGTCCTCACCATCCTTGATGTTCTCGCCACAGCCGAGGCGGATGATCTGCATATAGACACCGCTCTTGTCGAGTTTGACGAACTCGCGGCGGCTGAGGTCGGTCTTGTAGCCGTTCTTCACGAACTCTTCTTCTGTGATGACGGTAAAGGAGGAGTCGGCGATGAATTTCGAGATGGCGTTGCGCTCTTTCTCCTTCTTGTCGCCATAGGTCTCATAGTCGTTGCAGCTGGTGAGCACAACGGCAATGAGCATCAATATATATGCCAATTTCTTCATATCGGGTGCAAAGTTACGAAAAAAAAGGAAAAGTGAAAAGGTGAAAAGGTGAAAAGTTGCTGCGCCTTGTCGTTTTTTAACTTTTTCACCTTTTCACCCTTTCACCTTTTCAGTTGTTCGGCATAGGCGATGATGGCTTCACGGACCACCTGGACGGCCTCGTCGATGGTCATATCGAGGTGACCGCCGGAGGCATTGAGGTGACCGCCGCCGTTGAAGAACTCAGACGCCATTTTGTTGCAGGGGAACTGGTCGACGGAGCGCAGCGAGACCCAGATGCGGGGTTTCTCGGAGTCCTCACGCAGCGAGATGGAGAGCTTCAGACCCTTGATCTGTTGGGGGATGTTGACCAGCCCCTCGGCATCGCCCTTGATGAAGTGGAAACGCTTCTGTTCCTCGCGGGTGATGGTGTAGAAGGCGGTGTGCAACTCGGGCAGATAGACCAGCTTTTCGTACATCACGTAACCCATCAGACGGATACGGTCTTCGGAGTAGTTGTGGTAGACGTTGCGGTAGATGCGGTCCTTGTCGATGTGCTTGGTGAGCAGTTCGCCGATGATGAAGTAGATCTCCGGACGGGTGCTGTTGTAGAGGAATCCGCCCGTGTCGGTCATCATGCCGCAGTAGACGGGTATGGCGAAGCGCTTGTCGAGACGGTCGAAGCCTCCTAACTGCCAGACGATGCGGAAGACGAGC
This sequence comes from Prevotella sp., assembly GCA_016284635.1. Taxonomy (GTDB): domain Bacteria; phylum Bacteroidota; class Bacteroidia; order Bacteroidales; family Bacteroidaceae; genus Prevotella. The sequence continues at coordinate 7,692 of JAEEPF010000134.1, read as the reverse complement.
TCGCAGGTGCTGCAGGCCTCCGGTTGGGAGATGGTGAGCACGGCTGGCACGTCAGGATCGAGATGGTGGTCGATGAGCACCTTCGGGGCGGGGGAGGAGACGAGCGTCGCCTCCATATCCTGGACGCGACTGGTTGCATTGAAGTCGAGGCAGAACACGAGGTCGGCGATCTTGAAGAGCATATTGCACTTCTCGGGGTGCTTGTCGTAGCGTACGATCTTCTCTGAATTGGGCAACCACTGCAGGAAGTCGGGGTACTGGTCGGGCACGATGACGATGGCCTCTTTCTCGCGAGTGCGCAGATACTCCGCCCATCCCAGACAAGAGCCGATGGCATCGCCATCAGGGCTCTTGTGGCAGGTGATGAGGATGGTGTCGGCAGAAGCAATCAGCTGATCCAGCTGACTGAGCTGCGCTTCGTTCAAGATGTTTATGTCCATTAAAAAAGTTTGTTAGGATAAACGCCCTCGTCGACAAGCTGCTGGATGCGGGCGACGGTGGAGTCGCGGTCGGCAGCATAGGTGACACCGAACCACTTCGATGTGGTGTCGAGCACCTCGACGGTAGCGGTGCCGTCGGTGATGAGCTTGTTGACCATCAGGGGGATGAAGAACTCTGCCTTGAGGTTCTCCATGTTCTTCGGGTCGCTGAGGAACTCACGGAAGTAGGCCTCGGAGTACTCGAAGTAGTCGGGTGTGAAGCCCCACATGTTCATTGAGACGGGGGTGTTGTCTTCGACAACGACCCACTGGCCCTGCTCGTCCTTATAGCGGATGGGCTCTGTGGCAGCACCGGCGTTGGAGCCGTCGGCGGCACAGCGCACGATCTCCGTCCGCTCGACGACAGTGGTCAGATGGCCCTTGTCGTTCTTCGAGCAGATGCCACGGGCGACGGTACCATTTTCTGAAAGGGTGTTGCCTACGCGGAAGCCCACCATCGCATACTGGTTGCGGGCACCCTCTGGGAGATTGGCGAGATACTTGCCGATGACCATGAAGGCATCGCGGTTGTAGAAGTCGTCGCAGTTGATGACGCAGAAGGGCTCCTTGATGACGTCCTTACCCATCAGCACGGCGTGGTTCGTACCCCACGGCTTCTGACGACCTTCGGGCACGGTGAATCCCTCGGGCAGGGCGTCGAGTGCCTGGAAGCAGAGCTCGCACTGCACCTTACCCTCGTATTTCGAGAGGATCTGTGTGCGGAACTGCTCTTCGAAGTCCTTGCGGATGACCCATACGATCTTGCCGAATCCGGCCTGGATGGCGTCGTAGATACTGTAGTCCATGATGGTCTCGCCGTTGGGGCCCAGACCGTCGAGCTGCTTCAGGCCGCCGTAACGGCTGCCCATGCCTGCAGCAAGCAGAAATAATGTCGGTTTCATAATGTTATTTTTTTGAGTTATATTCAATATTTGCGTGCAAAGGTACAACTTTTTTCTTAGACATAAGAACATTTTTAGACATTATAACAATTAAAGACAGAGTAATGATACTATGTCTTAGAACGGGTAGCCGATGGCGAAATGGATGGTGTTGGCTTTCTTGAAGCTGGGGATGTTGAAGTAGCCTGACGTGCCAGTGTCGTAGGGGAAGTGGAGGGCGAAGCCCCAATCGAGACGGATGACGAGGAATCCGAGGTTGTAGCGCAGGCCGATACCCGTGCCCAGGGCGAGATCGTTGAAGAATTCGGAGGGCTTGAACACCATCATGTCATAGAGGAAATCGTAATAATCATACTGTTCCTGTGCCGTGGAACCGCCTTTACTGGAGTAGTCTGTGTAGTCATCCACGCTGTGTTGTAAGCTGGATTCCAGGCTCCACACGTTACCAGCATCGAGGAAGAGGGCTCCTTCAAGGTTGCCGAAGAGGGGCGCACGGTATTCGAGGTTAGCCACTAATTTTATGTCTCCGTTACGCCAGGCGTAGTCGAGCTGCCTGCTCTTGTTGAGGAATTCCTTCAGGCGACCCGGACCAATCTCGCGCATGGAGAAGGCGCGGATGCTGTTGGCACCTCCCACGTAGAAAAGCTCGGTGGTGGGGGCATCTTCACAGTTGCCGTAACTGTAGATGATGCCGGTATTAAGATGTCCCACGAGTTTCGAGGCCGTACCTATCGACCAGGTCTTGGTGAAGTCGGTCTCCACACGGACGAACTGGGCATAGGGTGCCTTGAACCACGTCTTGTATTTCTCATCGTAGCCCTTTCCGCGAGCGAGGTCGATGAGCGAGGTGATGTTACCGCTCTCCTCAATGGTTGTCTCCCAGCGGATGGGGTTGCGCAGCGTGACGGGACTGGTATAGGTATAGGTGTAGCGCATCGTGGGAATGAGAAAGTCTTGCATGGAGATCTTGAGGTAGAGGTTGTTGTCGACGATGGAATCGTACTTCGCAGAGGTGCTGCTCTTGAACTGATACTTCACCGTCAGGGGCGAGAACTCGTGGCGGCTGGTGGCGGTAGGCTGCCAGCGGTAGGTCCATTCGCCAGAGACAACGTGCATATTGTAATATTCGGGACGCCTTAAGAAGTCGGTAGATGCCTTCGCATAGGTGATAGGGGCGGCATAGGGACGGCGGCGGGGGATGCGCCGGCCGTTTTTGTCGCGACGGATACGGTCGCTGCTGTAGAACGGTGCGATGATGCGTGGGAACTCGATGGTGACATCGGCACCATACTGGTAGGTGTTGGAACTGGCATCACCGCCATGCTGCCACTCGTAGGAGCCGTGCAGGTTGATGTCGAGTTTCTCACCGCCACGGAAGAGGTTGCGACGGGTGAAACCGATCTTCGCTTCCGGACCATAGCGATGGCTGGTGCGGCCGATGGCATTGGCCTCGATGTAGAAGTCATAGGGCTTGTCGAACACGCAGTTCAGGTTGACGTCGAGCGTATCTGTACCGGCCCGGGGTGTAAACTGGAAATCGGTGGTGGAGAAGACGCCTGTGGCATTGATCTTACTGGCCGACTCGAGGTAGTTGTCGTAACTGAACTCCTGTCGAGGGCGCAGACGAAGGTTCCTCAAAATGACGTTAGGGCGGATCGGCGGATTCTTGCCGTTGAAACGGATGGTGAGGTGACGGCGCTTGACACTGTCGGTGAGTTGTTCGCGCATACTCTTGCGGAACTGTACGGCGATATTGCCGATATACCACTTCTGGAGAGCCTCCGGGGGCAGTCCGTTGGCCAGCTGGAAGCGCAATTGTGCCTGTCCAGCCACCTGGAAGGTATCGGCGAGGTAGGAGGCGTAGTTGTTGTTGTAATAATAGTAGCCGTTGTTGCGGAAGAGAGTCGTGATGCGGCTTCGTTCCCCGTCGAGGGCGGAGGCACTGAAGGCATCCTTCGACTTGATGAGTGCCTCGCTGCGAGTAGAGTCAATGAGAGCCTGAAGGGAGTCGGGGAAGTTGACATAGGCTACGCTGTCGAGGGTGAAGAGGGTGTCGAGGCGGACGGTGTAGGCGATTTTGCACTTCTTCGGGTTCTTCTGCGGCACCTCCTCATAGGTGACTTCGCTGCGGAAGTAACCGTTGCTCTGGAGGACTGACTGGGCGACGGAAGCGCGGAGAGCCGGATTTACCTTACTCATCAGCACTGGGGCACGCCCAAAGGACTTTGTCATCCATCGGGCGAACTTGGAGTCTTTGTTGGCGTATTTGTTGTAGATCCACAGTCGCCACGACCAGGGTGTGTGGTAATAACTGCTGCCGAAGAGGGAACCGTTGGGGGCTGTAGCCAAAGTGGCCTCGACCTCTTCCTTGGTGTTGTCGAGGTGGTCCTCGAAGGGATTGGGGTCGGGTTCATCCACATAGGTGATGGACTTCAGGCCCGTGAAGAGCTGATCGTCCTCGGGGATGTTCATGGTCATGGAACAGGAGACGAAGAAAAGTAAAAAGGTAAAAAGGTAAAAAGGTAAAAGGGCGTGCGCCTTCACCATCTTTAAGACACTATGATATATCCTTACTCTCATATTTCTTTCCTTTTTTTCACCTTTTCACTTTTTCACCTTTCCACCTTTATACTGTCAACTTGTATGCTGTCGCGCTGTACCGTCGGCCGGCGATCTGATGATCCAGACCCTGAGGGCTGGCGGTTGAAGCTCGGCTGTTGCTCCTTTTTCCAGAACTGGAAGATGTCCCAGAAGTTGTCGAGCTTGCGACGCCAGACGAAACCTATGCCGTATTCGCTGGTGTAGCCTTCAAGCCAGTCGTACACATTCTGCTTGTAGAACATCTTCAGGTTCTGGGTGCCGTTCTGGTTCAGACGGTATTCCATCGACACGTTGTCGAAGAACGACTGCTTCTGTCCCATAGCGGCATTGTCGCCCGAGGATACGAGTCCGCCAATCTCCACACGGAGACGGTTGTCGAGGAACCGCTTGGCGAACTTGAAAGAGTAGTCGGTATGGGTGGCGCCCGTGGCGTCGGTGCTGTTGTCGATGCCTACGCTGAGGTCGAGGGTCTTCAGGGCGGAACCCGCAATGTTGTTGATCTCACTCTGGAGGAAGGAGCTGAGGGCGTTGTTCATGGAGAAGCCGCTTGTGTTGCCGTCGGCGAGGTACATACCTGTGGTGAGCATCGTGACGGCGATCTTGCTACGCTCTTCGGCCGACATCGAAGCGAGGTCGGTATTGGCGGCATAATCCTCCGGGGCCTCGATGATGAACTGCAGACCCATATCGTTGAGCGTCTTGGTGATGACGACACCACAGTCGAAGACGACGCTGCGGCCGACACCAGTATCGTCGCTGACGGTGGCCTTGGTTCGCTCGGTGGCGGTGATGTTCAGTCGCGGATTCATCGGATCACCCGTGAACTCCACATAACTGCCGTTCTTGATGGTGAAGGTCTTCAGCGGGATGACGGGCAACGAGTATTTCATCTCACCATTGGTGAGGGTGTAGCGGCCTGTGAGGTTGAGACCCTCAGAGTCATACTTCATACGCAGGTCACCGCCGCCAGTCAGATCGGCATAGTTGGTCTGCTCGGGGTTGAGGTTGCAGACGAAATGGGCGCCTTCCGACACGCCGATGGTGAGGTCGACATTGAGGCCAGTGGGCTTGGGATGCGTGATGACCGTCTGAATGGAGTCGGTGAAATCGGTGAATTGCACCAGTTCGTCGAGACGGTTGTCGGCCGAGAGGGGTGAATCGAGCAGCATATAGGTGAGGTCTGTGGATCCGAGCACGTCGATGCGACCTCTGACGTTGAGCAAGTCGAGCGGTCCCTGCATCCTTGCGGCGAAATTGACAAACGCCTTGCCCCAGGCGATGGACTTGGTCTCCTGCTTGGCGTTAACAAGTAATAGGTTACGGGCGCGCATACGCAAATCCATCAGGATATTGTCGAGGTCGGAGAAGTCGATACTGCCCATCATGTTCAACGGCTCGTCGTTGTAGGCATACATGCCGAAGTTCTCCAACAGCAACTTGCTGCCGACGATGCGGATGGGGTCGTTGTCGAAGCGCATACGGATGCCGTAGGGGATGCTGACGAGATGGGCATCATCGACGAACATCTCACCGTTGATGTCGGGATGACGGACGGTTCCCCTGACGGTCACGCTGCCTTCCGCATAGCCGTCGAGACCGAAGATCTGGTCGGGTGCAAAGCCGTTGACGAGCGAGAGGGGCATACGCGTCATGTCGAAGGTGGCGTCGATGAGTCCTTCGCCCTTCTTCTGGTAGGTGCCGCTGAGCAGACCGAACTCCTCGTCGTCGAGCAACAGACGGGCTTCGATGGCGTGGGTGTCGTTCTCGTTCTGCAGATAGACCAGCTCCGTGCTGAGGTTGCCGATGGGAGCACCCTCGTAGGTCATGCCCGTCACAGCCATATCGGAGGCGACGGAGATGTGCTCGTTCTGGTCTTGCAGGATGTGGTAGTCGCCGTCGAGCTTACCCGTGATACGGGGCAGGTAGGGTATGACGGCCGTCAGCTCACCCAGGTCGATGCGATGGAGGCTGACGGTGAGGTCCTGCAGCATCGTAGAGTCCTGATTCTCCGTGTAGATCTTCATACCAGTATCCTCGTCGGAGATGAGGTCTACATTTGCTTGGATCTTCTTGCTGCTGGAGAGGAAGATGTAGTTGTCTTTGTTCAGGTTGAACTCCTTGTAACCCACCGTTGGACGGTCGGGGAGGAGCCTGAAGCGCAGACCGTTGTCCTCCATCTCGGCTGTGGCTCCGATGCGGACACCCATACGACCCTTCCCGTCGAAATAGCGCAAGCCCGCCAGTGCTCCGTGCTCGTGGACGTGGCCGTCGACGAGGGCATTGAAGACGAACTGCGGGTTCTTCTTGTTGTTGCAGATTTGTCCCTGATAGGTCAGCCGATCGCCTTTATGTATCAGGCTCAGGCGGACGGTGTCGATCTGTATGCTGTCGTAGTTGAGCGAGAAGATATGTCCCTGACCGTTGATGCCAGTCTCTGGCGAGGTGGTGAGGTCGAGCGTCAGTTCCCTGAAGTCGCTTCCTGTGGCGCGCAGGAAATTGGCGATGGGGTTGTCGCGCTTGCTCTCTAAGTGGAGTTTCATCACAGGCAGCAGGGCCTTGATGGCGGGCTGGTTGATGACCTTGTCCTTGAACTGTCCGATGATGGAGTCGGAGAGGGTGGTGAACTGGCTGATCAGGCGCTGATAGCCGCCCATCGCGTCGAGTTTTAGGATAAAGTCACCGCTCTGTACCCGGGCATAGGTGGTGTCGGGATTGGTCTTCAACAGGATGCCGACATCACCTGGGGTATAGGTCTTCTGAGCGTCCTTCACATAGACATCATTCAGCCGCCCGCTGAGATAGTGGGTGTTTTTCATGTCGGAACTGACTTTCAGACTGCCGTTGGTGCCGATGGTCAGGGGATTATCCACGAGGCGCATCTGGTAGAGGTCGGCCTTGGTGAAGTCGCCGCTGATGGTGCCCTCTATCTTATGGGTGTTGAGCAACAGTTCTGCGCCGATGCAGCCTTCAAGGATTTGGTTGTGGCCGACGATGTCGAATTGTCCGCGACCGTCGGAGAGTGTGGCGGAGGCCATCAGATTGTCCAAGTCCCAGCTGCCGTATTGCAGTCGCTCGATGCTGGCGTCGGCAGTGAGACGGCTCTGTGGCGAGAAGAAGTCGGTGCCAAAGCCTGAGGCCTTGATGTCGGCAGTCAGGGCGTAGATGGAGTCCTTGGGTAGGAAGTGGTGCAGGTTCAGGTTCCTGATGTCGATATCGGCGTCGTAGGACATCTGGTCTGATGCCAACGAACCTTTGTCATCGAGGGGAATCTTGGCGCTGCCGACCAGCTTGATGTTGCCGCCAGCCTCGTTGAGTGTCAGGTTGGTGGCGTAGTTGGTGCCGTCGGCAGTTAGTCTGCCGTTGAGCGTGATGCCATCGGGGATGCGGATGGTGTTGCTCATATCGGGATCGATGAGGGCAGTCATGAAGTTCAGTTTCTTCGACGTGGCATCTACCTGTAGGTCGGCTTTCATGCGGCTGAACTCCATGACGTTGTCGATGGTTCCCTTGACGGTGGCGTGCAGTGCGGAGGCGAGGTCGATGTCGATGCCCGTCAGATCCAGATGCTTCATATTCCCGTCTGCGGAGCCTCTGATGATGAGCGGCTGGTTGGGGAAGTGCTCTGTGAACTTCTGGGGCAGCTTGCCGGCCACCGTGAAGATGTCCTGCTTGCCCAACTGTGCGAAGAGGCGCATCTTGAAGATGCCTGG
>JAEEPF010000133.1 GCA_016284635.1 Prevotella sp. | reverse complement strand
GACCCTGAATTTCTACAATTGCGTACATTCTTTTTATATTGTATTTTAAGGGTTTTTTCCGCGAGGCGGCATACGTTCGTACACACTTCACTCTGCCCCAACGGACTCTAACGGGGTGCAAAGGTACACATTTTCTTTGAACTTTGAACTTTGAACTTTGAACTTTATGATATGTTTTAGGAAAGTTTAACGATTGCGGCGATAAGGGCAAAAAATAAAGCGACGACTTTCGCAAGCGATCGCTCCATATCTTCAATAGGTATTAGCATTCTAAGGTAAAAAGATTGTTTTCAGGATAACGGCTGCAAAGGTACGCCCTTTTTTCCAAACGTCCAAACTTTTCTTGAACTTTTTTTTACGAAATGCTGCTGTGTTCCCACACAATCGCAAAATTTATCAAATGTTAACATAAAAATGTATGCAATCGATTGAAATTTTGACATACATCATGAATTTAAATCGCACAACAGGGACAGTCCCCATTGTGCGATGCTGTGTGCGGAATATGACACTGTCATTTGTCATATTTGTCATTTTTTCGGGTCGTCTGAGTAATCAGAGTAATCCGAGTCATCAGACTTACGCTGCGTGCTTCTGATAATAGACATCCGTCTTGTAGAAGATGCCCTGCGCCTTGTCTTCCACGATCCATCCACGCTTCTTCCATTGCGAGAGCAGATTGCCCGAAGCCTTCTTGAAGTCGGCCACCGAACCGCACTGCGCCTTGTAAAGCACTTCGTACTCCTGACGAGTAAAGGAATCACCAAGCTGCTCTAGCAGACAGGCCACTCCTGGGCGCATGATGCGATAGTCCTGTTCCAGCTTCGTATTGATTTCTTGTCCGAGGATGCACATCTTCACCCAGAGGTCATAATCGAACGTCCACGTTATGAAGTCCTCGATCTCCCTGGTCCACTTCATGCCGTTCATGATGTACAGGATGATGCTCTTTCGGAAGGCGATCTCTACGGCTCGGTACGACAGCTGCTTATAGCTCTCGTTGCCCATCATCAGCGAACGTTCCTCACCGCGGTCGAGCAGAGCCAAAGCCAGTTTCTTGGCCTGCGGACAGACGATGGTTCCCTTGGCATTGTCCAGACGAGCCTGATAGACGGCCAACTTTTTGTCGAACGTCTCGTCGTACGACTTGAACATCGGGCGACGATCCACATCTTCTTTCATGATGGTTGAGAGGCTGAATCGTGAGAGCGTACCGTTGTCGATGTTGTCGCCCAGGAACTTCTTGGCTGTTGCGGGCGTTGTAGAGATGACCATGTTGTGACGCATCGTGGTGCGCGACTTAATGGACTGCGTACCTACACGTTCCTGTCCGTAGGTATCGGCATCAAAGATTCGTCGCAGAATCTCAGTCACCTCGGCCATCGAGCCGCCAGCCAGCTTCTTCAGCTGCTCAGCCTCGTCCATACGGGTGAAGAGTGCCTTGTTGCCTGCACGCTCGGCATCCTCCATACGAAGGCAGTAGGCGGCGTTGGTCATGTCCGAGTCCACCACCTGCACACAGATGTCCTTCGGACGCTCGGGCTTCTCCTTGTTGGCACCCTTCGTGTTGGTTTCCTCAGCCCACTCCTTCTCACGCTGACGGGCCAGTTTGTCACGCTCGATGATGGGTTGGAGGATGTGGTTGATGGGCTCCTTGATGCTCGATTTGCCGATCGACATGGGGGCGGCCAACATGTGCAGCTGATTCATCTCAGTCAGTGTGCCGTTCCAGAACTCAGCCTTCACGCCTCCGGTATAGGTGGCAAAGGCGGCAAAGGTGGTGTTGGCGATGGCAGGCCAATAGCCGCGAGGGGCTTTGGAGGTGATGAGACGGATGGGAGCAGGTAGACGCTCGGGCATCATGGGCTGGCGCATCAGAGAGGCCTCGTCCATACCGTTTTCGATGTTCACGCGCTTGCGGGCGAGAGTGATGGCGTTCTTGACCTTCGTGGGAGTGGTCTGCGACTGCTGGCGGCGACAGGCACTTTCGATAGTGGCGTTCACACGGTCCTGAGCCTCGCCGAAGTTGGGCAGGATCTGCTTAATCCACTGCGGATCATCGTTGCAGATGTGGCGCAGATGACAGGCCATCGTGAAGATGAACGGATTGCGGTTGCCGTGCTCCGGCGCACCACCCAGCTGATCGGCCAACTCCTCGACGATGTAAGAGTAGGGGACACCCATGTAGTCCTGAGGGTAATCTCTTTCCCCTCCTGAGTAGGAGGGGTGCCCGAAGGGTGGGGTGGTCTGAACAGCCTCAGACTCACCCTCAGACTCACCCTCAGACTCACCCTCAGACATTCCCTCAGACATTCCCTTGTTCAGACCCCTCCTGGCCTCCCCTAACTTAGGGGAGGAAGGCTCACGCCCGTCAATCGTCAGTCCGCGATCGGTATAGGCCTTACGACGGGCTGCCACTTCTTCATCCGAGAGCCTTGCATACCAACCGTCAGCCGTATACAACTGCGACTCCTCGTCAGAGATGTAGATCATGCGCTCAGGAGAACAGCAGTCACTATCAAAGTCTACTCCCAGCGCCTTGGTATAAGCCCTCTGTGCCTCCTCAATGGTCATACCAATCGGCAGACGGATATCAAGGTGCAGCTTGCCCGAAGCCGAACGCTCCGCATGAAGCAGCATCCCCTGCCACTCGCCCTCATTAGTATTAATAAGGTACGCGCGAGACAGTGCCTGCTCCACCTGGCTCATATCGTCAATATCCACGCAGGTCTGAAATGTGAACTCTTCAGGGATGATGTTCGCCTGCGCACGACGGCCATCCTTGAAGCTGAAATAGTGTGGGCAGCGGAAGGGCAGTTGGCTCTTCAGTTGACGACGCTTGTTGGCATCGTCAGTGCTGCGGATCTCTGCGATGAGGCTTTTGACCTCGGCACTCCTGGTGGTGTCGAAGTAAGTCTCGATCGTCTCGTTAAAAACTTGTGCCTTAGAGGCGCGAACCATACGGTTCATCAGAATAATTCTTCTACTCATTCTATTTTCCTTTCTTTCTTCTTTTATTAATACTCTTGTTAACTACTCTCAGATGCGAGAATTCCGGACTTCTCACATTGCAAAGTTACGAATAATAATAATGTAAAGCAAGTCTTTTCCCCTTTAAACAGACGTGTTTTGCTGTTCGGAAATGAAACGGAAATAGATCGGAAAATGTCGGAAAAGTGTTGGTGTTTTTCGGAATGTTCTCGGAATACAATTGGGATAGTAACGACAAATAGCGATTGTTTTTATTAACGACAATAATGGCTTTTATTAACGACAACCATGACAACTTGGACAACTTTTTTTGAGGCTGCACTGCTGCCTATGGCGACAGTTGTCGCCAATAAATGTTGTCTTAGTTGTCTAAGTTGTCGTAAAGAATAAATTCTAAGTTGTTGTGAAAAATAAGATCTTGTCGTTAGTAGTCCATGATGATCTTCCGTCTCAGCACTGGCTGGAACTCCTGGGCGATCATATTGCAGATCGTTCTGTCCTGAGCCTCCTGCGGATTCAGGTGACTCTCCTTGGTCCATAGCGGCCAGGGATCCTTGTGGTCGAGAATGCTGTAGTCTCCGTTTTTGCGCACATTATCTCGCCCCTTGCCTGGCACCATCGCGCAGATTAGCTGATCGAACTTGTTCGGCGTCGTGTTCGTCAGGATGATACCCTCGTCAATCATCACCCGCATCACATGAGCCCAATCCCAGTTGTCCTCCTTCGAGGCGATCTTTTCGTCTATCTTCTGGATGATGTCTATCAGCTTCACGGCGATCGTCTCCGAACGGTAATAGGGCATGAACTCTTTCGGCATGCTATTGGCGCTGATTACCTGACCGCCCTGTATCTCCAGGATGGCCTTAATCGCTTCCGCCAAGTCGCCGCCGTTGTCTGCCCAGAAGCGAATCAGGTTCACGAACGCCTGCCGCTTCGCCTGAGTCGGCTGGGCCTTCGCGTATTCCACGATATAGCTGAGGGGAATGCCTTTTTCGTTTTCGTTTGCCATCGCGCGCGTACCTTAATTATAATATATCCTTGTAGTCGGTCTCGATGCCCTGACTGGCATTCAGACGATTGAACACGTCGGCCAGATAACCGTCGTGCGTGCTGAATTGGATGCTGCCGATGCCGTCGAGCAGGTAGTGGCTGTAAACGGATAGCTGGTACGTCAGGTCGCTGAATATCTCGTCGGCTGTGCCCATCGACTCGAAGTAGAAGCCATTGGAGTGGTTGCCCTTCACGATATACTCGCGTTCGCCCTCGAAGTGACCTTTCTTCAGCGATACCCAGAGGGAGGCCTTGTAGTCCCATTTCGTGGTCATCACCTTCTTGCCGTTCTCGTCGAGCTCAGGCTTGCCGTTCTCGTCCTTCGATTCCTCCTCGGGCAGCTTGATCTGACAGTCGAGCAGCTGCAGGCGCTTCAGGATATACTCGGCGCCCGACGGCTCCAGCTGCTGGAAGTCGTACTCGATGATGCCCGCCAGCCAATAGAGGTTCGTGCCCGTGATGCCGTTCTTCGGATTGTAGCTGCAGATTACGCGGCAGTCTTCAATCTCCGTGTTCACCAGTGTGCCGGCGGGAAATTCCTCGCCCTGGTCTATGATCGGGTACTCGTGCGACTCCAGTATCTCCGCCGTGCCTTCCTCGTCTTCCTCCCACGTGAAGAGCGTCGCGATGTGCCGGCCTACCTTACCACCGGCGTAGATCACCTTGTACGGCTCGTTGAGTTTCAACAGTTTGCTGTTCATTCGTTCGTGCTTGATTCGTTGTATATCATCGCCTGTGCTTGCGATTCAGCCCGCTTCTGTCTGCGGTGCTCATCGGCTGTGCTGCGATTTTCGCTTGCAAAGATACTTCTTTTTTCTGATTCCTCCAAGTCTATCGCCACAATCTTTCGGCAAAAAATGACAATTATGACAAATGACAATTGTCATTTCCGTGCCCACACCTCCGCAAAAAAATCATGATAAAAATCACTATATATATAAATATATATATTTATATATATAGTGAAATATTTCATACTTTTTTCTTCCACCTCCCTGCTCCAAATATGACACTGTCATTTGTCATATTTGTCATCTTTTTCTTGTTGGCTTTTCCGATAGTCAAACTTACTATTTGTGCCGTTTGTAAAATAATTTCAAATCGCATTTTTCTCGATTTCCGGCAAAAACCATCCAAAAACAGCCCAAAATCGCGCTTCCGACTTTCCTTACTTTAAACTACGACTTTCATTACTTTAAACTCTGGGTTTGCTTACTTTAAACTCCCAGCCTCCATAGTCCTTCGTTTCATACAATTTCAGTATTTTTCCGTGTAAATTATTTTCATATAACAATAACACAAGGGGACAGGAACGATGTGTAATTACGGCCACACCTATTTAATATATAGGCAGGACGATCAGCTGCTGCATGATGGTTTTTGCCAGCCGTGCGTGCCCCTCATCGTTGGGATGCAGGCGGTCGTTAGTGGCACTTTTGAAGTACGGCGCCATCTCGTCCATCAAGGGATAGAGGCCGCAGAGCGCGTTGAGGTCAATCACGGGCACCGCCCAAAGGTTTCCTGCCTCCTTCACCGACTGCACATAGGCGTCGATATATTCGCCGCACTTGTTGGTATAGTCCTCGCGAGGCTGCCAGTTGCTCTCGTTGGCATAGAACTCAGCCCTGTGGATCGGTGTCAGCAGCACGATCTGCTTCGTGGGGTAGGTGCGCTTCACGTAGTCCAGCGCCTTGTTGATGCGTCCGCGATAGGTTGAGTCGCTCATCACGGCATAGCGGTGTTTGCGGTCCACCAGGTGCTTCGGTTCGTGGATGCCCGCCATCACCTGCTCGTCGCGCTCCGTGAACCACTCGCCGATGGGCACACCCGTGTTGTAGTCGTTGGTGCCCATGAAGATCATGATGGCATCGACGCTGTCGCCGTGCTCCGCCTTCAGTTCGTCCGTCTGGCGTGGGATGTCATCCCACTGCCGTCCGCTCACGCCATACACGTAGGGTTCTATCTGGAGCCAGTCCTGTAGGAATCCCCAGTATTTTTTCTTCGATCCGCTGTTCCTCGGGTCGGTGATGGAGTCGCCGAAATAGGCCACGCGCTTTCCCTGCCAAGGGTGCTGCATCAACGCTTGCTCGGGCTGCTGCATAAACACTTGCACGGGCTGCTGCATCAGTTGCTGGGCGCACGCCGGCATCGCCAGCATCATCGCGAACAAACTTAAAATCACTTTTTTCTTCATCATCCAGTTGTTTCTTTTTTGTTCTGCAAAGGTAGTCATTTTCCACCAATCCTCCAAGAATTGGGCACAATGTGTTGACGAATCGCAAGTATTTTGATTTTTTAACTAAAATAATGGGCATAATTTTTTCATATATCATCATTTTTAGGTAAATTTGCAGCCGTAATTAATCATTCATTAAAATCTTTAAAAACTAGACATTATGAAAAAGAGATTGTTTTTGGCATCTTGTGCCGTCACATTGATGGCTGGTGCAACGGTTTTGTCTTCCTGTGGCAGCGCAGGGGAGGAGTATTCTTACAGTCCTGAAAAGGCTCACGAGTTCATTGAGAAGGACTATAAGGCAGCATTCATTCAGAAGTATGGACAGATCTCTCCGTTTGAGACTTGGGATTTGTCACAGAGAGGCAGCACCTTGGCTGGTTTCGCCGGAACACGTGGTAATAATGGTAATGGCAATGGTAACGGCAATGGCAACGGTAATGGTCACGGTCAAGATGGCAGCATCGTTCAAGATATGGCCTCAACCCATTCTTATGGCTATCTTTTGAATCAAAGCAATAATGAAAGCAAGATTGCCAAACTATTCAATGCCCATTGGGGAGAAATTGTTGAAGAGTTTGGTAAAGTAGATCCTGTAGATTGGGCACCTGCTGGAAAGATCATTTTCAGCGTGGTAGGTGTTTCCAGGGATGGTGCTTCAAACGCAAACTATTTTGAGTGGGGTGTCGCCAATACACCAGAAGGCGACTTGTTTATCAGACAGAGCAGCCCTGCCAATGGCAAGGACGCCAAGATTGGCAACTCAGCAGAGAATCACACAAGTAGTCTTGATTTCGCTGTTCTTAGTAGAGATGCAGGTTCTAATGCTTATTGGTATACCGCCTTCTCCGATAAGAAGAAAGTGGTATTAAGCGACGCAAACTCTAGCGCAATTGAAGATTACAAGGTTGTTACGATGACCATTGAGGGCGTGAGCTACACATTCTGGGGCTTCAAGTGCGATGGTACCAATCCTGACTACACCAATCTGGTTCTGTGGGTAAGAGATGGTTCTGGCACAAAGGATCCCGTTCTTGCAAAGCGTTATGTGGTTGAGGACCTCGGTGGTAGCTATGACTTCGACTTTAACGACGTCGTGTTTGATGTGATTAAGTTTAGCGACGGCTCTCAAAAGTGCTATGTCCGTGCCCTCGGTGGTACGCTTGATGTCACCATTAAGGTCGGCAACAATTCTTGGACAAAGAGCCTGGATTATACCATCACCGATATGCTCAACACGAATCCCATCGATCCGAACCTCTGCCTCAAGGAGTTTGATGCTTCAGGCTGGGATGGCGACAACAGCAAGGTGAGTGTCATCGTTGAAGGCAATGAGGAAGCACAAGGTGGTCCAACCACGTACTACTGGGCTGTGCCGTTCCCCGCTCAGGGCGAGGCTCCTCTGATTGTTGCTACGATGTATGGCAGCAAGACTTGGATGCCTGAGCGTCAGAGCGTTCCCAACGTGGAATGGTTCCAGTTCTCCGACATTGACCTGTCAAATGATTAATCTCCCGACTTATTCATACAGCTCTCCCCGATGCTTAACGGCGTCGGGGATTTTTTTGTATGACAAATATGACAAATGACAGTGTCATTTTGGGGAGGGGGCTCTCAACGAATAAGGGCCTTATTATTGACTGATCTTTATGAATATGCAATTTTAATACAATTTTCTGTCGTAATCTTTTTGTTAATTCAGGGAAATTTTGTAATTTTGCACCCCGAAAATTAATCAATAAACCATTAAAATATTTAGAAAGCTAAACATTATGAAAAAAAGTATGATGAAGGGGATGACTGTGCTTGTCGCAAGTATGGCATTCGCAAGTTGTTCTCATGAGTCCGTGTATGATCCGAACTACGCAGAAAAGGAGAGAGAGTTCAAGACCGAATTGGCTAAATCGGATTACAGGGCAAACTTTGAGAAAAAGTATGGTAAGATTGCTCCCGATCAGTCTTGGGACTTTACGACCGTCAATTCTGCTCAGGCAAGAACTCGTGCAACTCAGGCCAGTGGAACAGTGCAGAGCATTCAGAAACAGGAGTCAAAGAACTTCTATGGCTACTGTGCTATTGACGACAAGGCAATGCATGACTTGATTAGTAATTCAAGTACTAACTACAGTGTTAAAGTAGAAGGCGTGGATTATCAGGTAAAAGGAACAGCCAGGGATATTGATTTCAATCCTTTCTTCCAGGCAAAACTCACTCCAAGTTTCGCACGTATTGATAAGTTTAATACTACGACCTATCATTATTATCATTTACTCTTTAATTGGGATAATAACCAGTCCATGGAGATGATTGCTAATATTAAGGTTGTAGGTCGTAACACTGGCGATTATTGGTACACGGCAAAGGGATCTAGTATTGTGATTCACCATACTTCTAGACTGATGAATACTTTGGCTGGTGTAGGAACTGGTAAGTGGTATGCTTATTACACCGTAAATTCTGGAAATGGTACTGCATATAATAACACTGATCCTGTGAAAAAGGTTAGAGAGTTCGTGGTTGATGATGGTAAAAATCCTGTGCGCACCTATTGGGGCTTTGATTGTGATGGAGCAGAGAATGGGCTCGTAGATTTGATTTGCCTTGTACGTGACTACTCGACTCCCGATCCTATCGTTAAGCGTTATATGATTGAAGACCTCGGTACTACTGATGACTTCGACTTCAACGATATCGTAGTAGATCTCGAGGATGATCAACTTGGTCATCAGAAAGCATATATCCGTGCTATGGGGGGTACACTCGACTTCTCTCTGAACGTTGCAGGTCAGTCAGTATGGACAAAGAGCGTTAATGGTCCTGCCTTGACTCCTGCTGTAAATATCGGAGATATGGTTAACACTAACCCTGTGGATTACAAAAAGGTTATTGCTACCGTTGATGTGTCTGGTTGGAATCCTGCAGCAAACAATATTTCTGTTACTGTCGTATATAAGGACGCAACTTCTCAAATGGGTTCATCTGTGTATACCATTCCCTTCCCTGAGGTTGGCCAAGTTCCAATGATGTTTGCAACTGATCCTATTGTTCCCTGGATGTTGGAACGTAAGAACTTCCCGGAATGGTGGCTTAAAAATATGGAAGTTGTGGATACTGCAGAATAATCATTGTCATTTTTTATACTTCATACAACAATCCCCGATGCTTAACGGCGTCGGGGATTATTTCTTCTGGAGTTTTTTGAGGCGGCGGCGGGCGTCACCGGCATCGGGATAGAGCTCGAGGGCCTTCTCGTAGTTGCGGATGGCGGCGTCGGTCATGTGCTCGTGCTCGCACTCGCGGCCCATGAT
>JAEEPF010000132.1 GCA_016284635.1 Prevotella sp. | reverse complement strand
ACACGATATCGCCAATATGGGGTGTCTCGTGCTGCTCCAGCACCTTGATATCCGTGATGCACGAGTCGCTAAACGTCACGCTCAGGCGGATGTCGCCGTTATGTCCCTGTGCAGTCACCTCGTAGGTTCCTGCCTCGAACGTCAGCGGCACCTCCTGCCTACAGCCGCAAATGAGGATGGCGGCGAGCACCCAATTCATCACCTTTCTCATATTTCAATTCCAAATAGTGTTTGTGTTACCTAAACACGATGCAAAGATACACATTTTTTTTATTTCCGCACAAAATAGCGAAAAAATTCAGAAGCCGCCGGCACAATTGTACGCCAGCGGCTTCTCACTATGAAAAACCAATATGTTAACCTTTGACATTTATCTATAGCAGATTGTTTGCCCTCATCCAACGTCTTCCAGCAGGGGTCAGCCACAGGTAAATTAGGGCAACCACGCACGGTACCACCACAAATAGCCCTACTAAATACATTCCCATAATTACTTGTCCTTTCTTTTACTTGTTAATGATAATCCTAAACATAATGTCGAAATCACGGCAGCCAATCCAATGAGATAGATGGTCGTCTTATCTGTGACATCGTTAAAGAGTGACGTGATGACCACACCAGTAAGCACGTATTTCGATACGTCTATCAGGTAGTTTGCCAACTTTTCTTTCCGTTGGTTCACTTTTGGCGTCAACTCCACCGTAGCCTCTAACTGCTTATTGAGCTGAGGTTTTGACTTCTCGCGTCTCGTACTCATGGGCAAAGGTAGCTAAAAGTTTCGACACTCGCAAGTTTTTTAACCGAAAACTTACATTTTCTCCTTAATTTCTGTTTCATAGTTTAATATTTAAGTGAATTAATGACGTTAACGGGTGCAAAGATAAGGCTTTTACTTGATACCACCAAAAATTTTGGGTACTTTTTCGTTTTAAGCAAGGGAGCGTCCTAACAACCTTCATATTCCGCACATTGGCAGAGGTCGTAAAGCCTATTTCAAAAATGAATGTTCACTTCCATCTTCCATAACATTACTAGAAATACTTTTAAATACTGATGATTCTGAGTATGGAAGAGACTAATTTCTCTTCCATGTATCTTCCATATTTTAGCGGTGCATTTTGAAGAGGGAGATGCCTGGCAATGGTGATAGATATGCCTTCCACAATGTATAGAAAGGCCAAGTCAAGGTCACGCTAATGCCTTGTATACCAGTATACTAAGCATTAGTATGAGTTGTACATGCCGTCTGTACAAGTTGTACAAGGCATCTGAACGACTCGTACAAGGCATTAGTATGACAGCATGGAGGGGCAAGATGGCGGATCAGACCACCCCAACCCCTCCTACTCAGGAGGGGAAAAAGATAGTTTGGAGGCAGTAAAGTCGGAGAAAGTAGGCTTTAAAGTCAGAGAAAGTAGCCTTCAAAGTAGGAGAAAGTAGGCTTTAAAGTCGGAGAAAGTAGCCTTCAAACCCCAAGAAAGTAGCCTTCAAAGTCCGCAATTCTCTCGAGAATTCTAGAGTTTAGTTAGGGTAAAGTCCCAGTTTAGTTAGCCTAAACTCGGACTTTAATGCCTGCAAAGTCAAAGTCAAAGCATGGAAGAGACATGGAAGAGAAATTGCATTCTTCCATATTCAGAAATGCCTTAATATACTGATATTTTTGGCACTTGTATGGAAGATGGAAGAGAAAATGAAAAATAATCATAGATTTTCTTGCAAATCGCCTAAAAATTTTGTAACTTTGCACGCAAAAGCGTGCGATTTATGACAGAGATAACCAGACAGACAGTGACATTGATCAATCTGCGCGACGGACAGGAGCGCTACACCCGGTATTCACTCGGCGATGTGGTGGAGATGATCCGCAAGGGCAAGCTGAAGAGCGGCAAACTGATTGAGGAACAGACCGGAAGGCCCCGCATCTGCTTCGCCTCGGCCATCAAGAACGAGAAAGGCAAGCAGTGGACCTATTTATATAATGGTATGATCCTCCTGGAGATCAACAACCTGCCCGACCGCAAGACGGCAGAGGAGATACGCAATGAGGCAGCCCTCATCGACTACACCCTGCTGGCCTTCGTGGGGGCCGACGGACGGAGCGTGAAGCTCGTCTGTCAGGCTGCCGAGCGCAACAACTGGCAGAACCCCGAGGGATACTGGCAGTCGGAAGTCGAGAATTTCAATCTGAACGCCTATGCGAAGTTCCACTACCTCTACTCCACCCAACTGGCCATCCGTGTGGAGAACATCGCGCCGTCGCTGCGCAGCAGTTGTGAGATGAGTCACGACGAGGATGTGTACTTCGATCCCGACTGCGCGGTGATGATCGTCTCTCCTGATGACCAGACGGCAGAACGGTTGTCGAGGACGGTGCGGCATGAAAGGAGACAGGAGTCAGGAGTCGGGAGACAGGAGGGAGTGATCCCAGGACTATCCACCGAGGCCAGCCGCCGGCATGAGTATCAGGCCTGCAAGGCCGATGCCCTCGAGGAGTGCCGCTTGGACAAGGAAGAGGATTTTGTTCCTCATTGCTTGGAGGTGCTCGCCATGAACTGCCACGAGAGCGGCATCGAGGAGGCCTTCGCCGTGAAGATGACCCTCTTCGACGGACGGCTGAACGAGGATGCGGAGTATGTGCAGACGGTGTTCGACTCGCAGTACTCCAAGACGCTGAAGGCCACCTGGCCGCTGAAGCACGTGAAGCCCTCGCAGCTGCTGACCTACAAGACCGAGGCCTTCCTCAACTCGCGCTACGAGCTGCGGAAGAATGTGATGACGGGCGTCGCCCAGTACCGATCGAAGGACTCCTTCGACTACCGATTCAGCGACCTGACGAAGGAGGCGATGAACACGATGTCGATCCGTGCGCTGAAGGCCGGACTCGACTCGTGGGACAAGGACATCAAGCGCTATGTCGAATCGACGATGATACCGGAGTTCGACCCTGTGAACGAGTGGTTGGAGCAACTGCCGAAGTGGGACGGACAGGACCGTGTGACACCCTTGGCAGAGCGCATCAAGACCAGCAATCCGCATTGGACGGAAGACTTCCACAAGTGGCTGCTCTCGATGGTGGCACACTGGAAGGGTATCGACCGCAACCACGGCAACGCCATCGTGCCGATGCTCATCGGTCCGCAGGGTTGCGGCAAGAGTTCCTTCTGCGGCATCCTGCTGCCCGAGGAGCTGCGTGACTACTATATCGACAAGATCGACTTCAAGAACGAGACGGCCATCAACCTCGGACTCACCTCGTTCGCGCTGATCAACATCGACGAGTTCGACATGCTGTCGAAGAGTCAGCAGCCGTTGCTGAAGCACCTCATCTCCAAGAGCGACGTGAAGATGCGTCCGCCCTACGGCAAGGCCTATGAGCAGCGCCGACGCTATGCCTCGTTCATCGCCACAACGAACAATATGCGGCCGTTACCTGACGACAAGAGCGGTTCGCGACGCTTCGTCTGTATCGTCGTCGAGAATCAGATCGACACCCTCACGCCAATCGACTATCCGCAGCTCTATGCCCAGTTAGTCGCAGAGATCGCCCGTGGCGACCGCTACTGGTTTGATGAAGACGAGAACCAGCGCATCATCGACGAGAACCGTCAGTTTGAGCGTGTGGGCAGTCTGGAGAAGATGATCAGCCTGACGTTCCGACGTGCCGACGACAAAGACAAGTCGAAGCTGAAGAGTGTCGATGAGATCGTGGAGATACTGAACAATTCCTTCCCCAATTTCCACCTGACAAAAAACATCAATGTCGAAGTGGGCCGCGCCTTGAACAGGCTGGGCTATTCACCTCACAAGACCATGACTTGTCAGAAGTATTCCATCGAGATAATCGCCTGATCTTATTCAGAAGCCGCCGGCATGTGAATGTCGACGGCTTCAATGTTTCAGACAGAGACCTCACAAAGGGTCTGACCCTTTGTGAGGAATAATTATTTCACTACCTGTTTCTTGCCACGATGGATATACACACCCTTCTTTGTGGGTTTGCCGCTGAGCTGGCGACCGTTGAGGTCGAACCAGCGCTCGGTGCCGTCGCGGTCGATGGTGTGGATTACGGGAGCTATGCCTGTGGCCTCGCCGTCGTTGTCACCCTGATAGCTGTTGGGAGCAGGCAGGCTGCGGTCTTCCTCTTCTTCACCGTTAGCGTCGAACTGATACTTCGTTGTCAGTTTGTCGGCGGTCATCAGATCGGTGGCGCAGAACATAGCACGATAGGCAGGCCACTTCCATGTGGGATGCTCGTCGGTGATACGCTGGAACGAGCCGTCGCTTGCCAGTGTGAAGGCTTTGCGGCTGACAGCCTCGTCGTGACCGATGGGTTTCAGGCTGCCCAGCCAGTGGCCTGCAATCTGATCGTTGGCATAATTCAGCAGCACGGCGTTCGAGTCATCATCTGCCCCTTTGGCCTCGGCTGTCAGCGTCACGGCTTCTTCCTGCAAACGCAGCGTGCCCTCGTTCACAACAATCAGGTAGGCATTGCCGGGATAGAGGAATGGCAACATCTCCTGCGTAAACAGCAGTTCGCCATCCTGTGTAACTTCTGCCTTAGAGTAGATGGTAAAGTCGCAGTCTGCGTCAAGCAAGTCTGCATAGAACGGCAGGCATACCGTATAGGCGCGGCTCTGCCACGTGCCGTCTTCCTGCTGCACGGCACTCAGCACGCGGCCCTCAATCGAGGCGTTCACCTCCTGATCGCCAAAGGCCGTGAGCACGTCGTCAGCCTCCTTGCCGTCAACCAGTTCCACGATGGGCGTGCTGCCGTCGTCAAACTTCAATATGATGGCTCTGAACGCGGTGAACTGACCATCCTGATAATACCAAACACATTCGGAGCTTTTCACCGTCTTGTCCTTGCCTGAATACCAATGCAGACGGTCGTCATCGTCCATGAAGAGATATACCTGTAGTCCGTCGGTTATAGTCCTGGGAGCATGGAGTCCTTCAAAAAATACTTTGTCATTGAAGCTCACCCACGGGTTGTCAACATCATTGAGGATTACATCGCTGAATATAGGCGAAACTAAAAGAGGCGGTTGTGAGCCTTCCTCACGCTTCACCAGATAAGGTGTGCCGGCCTTGATGCTGTTGGTCTTCTTGTACGCCATGGTCAGCACGCGGCTTTCCAGGCTGCAGTTGCCTTCGTCCAGTTCCATCAGCGTGCAGCCTTCCAGCAGCGTACCCTCAAGACTGTTGAGGTCGAAGGGCAGGCAGATGGTCTGCCACTTGGGCCCGATATTTAAAGCTCGGTTTCTGAAGATGAAATCCACCTTCTGACCGTTCTGGGAACTGAGTAACATCTCATTGTTGGCATTGTAATTGATCAGTTTACTATAGCGTGCATAGACATAGACGTCGCCGTCTGTACCCATGGTGAGTTGGGCGTCGGGCTGCTGAAGCACCTCGCCCTCTTCCATATACGTCGTTATTTCTGTATTGACGCCCGTTGATCTGTCGGGTTGCCATAATTGCTCGTTGCTCACTGACCATCCCTTGAAACTGTAATACGTAGGTACATCTTCCGACAGTCCAGGCAGATAATACGGATCGCCCTCTGAGACTGTCAGCGTGCTCACCTCTTTGTATTTCATCAGATTGGCCGTGCTGACATAATACTCATAGAAATGAACCGTGTGCACCGGGACATTCAACTTACAGTACCTACAATCGTTGTTTTTATCGAAATCGTGTTCCTGAACCTCCGAATATTGACACAGACTGCAGTAGAACGTATGCTTTTCCCGGTCTATCGGGGTGTATGAAATCTTTTTCTCATTTTCATGCTTGCAGGTTGAGAATTTAAGCCTTATATATGATGATAAAAAGAGACCTCTATAATAATTTGGAAGAAGACTTTCTTGGGAATTAGATACTTCTGCAACTAGCATTCCGTCGCCTATGCTGATGTGCGAATAGTCTTCAGCGTCCTCGCCGCCAATGGCACGCCTGATTTCTAAGCCGCCGTAGGCATCAACGGTGCCGCCGTTGATACTGATTGTGTTGTCCACATCGCCGTCCTCGCCGGCGCCGATGCCCACACCATAGCCGTCACCACTTGCATAGACATCACCGCCGTTGATGACGATAGAGCCGCTGTTTCCGCTTTCTCCACCGCCGATGCCGGCAGCGTCTGTTCCACCGTAGGCTTTCACTGTGCCGCCAGTTATCCAGATGGCTCCGCCACGACCGTTAATTCCACCACCTATGCCGGCTGCATATTTACCGCCGTAGGCCGTAATATCACCGCCATAGATGAAAATATCACCGCCAGTACGATTCTTACCGCCGCCAATGCCTGCAGCTTCAGTACCGCCATATGCCATGATAGTGCCGCCATTAATAGTAATGGTGCCAACCTGACCAACAGTATTATCTTTATAAAATCCCTTACCAATGCCAGCAGCAAAAACGCTGCCCTTAGCGGTGATGGTACCACCATTGATAGTGATATCTCCCATACTACCTTCAGGGCCAGCACCGATACCAGGGCCACTATCAGTGTTGTGATTGTTTTTACCATTTACGCCATAGTTACCTATGGCAGTGATTATACCGCCATCTATCACAAGATTGCCATCACGATGTCCTTTTCTGTCACCACCACCAATACCGGCACCCTTTAATTCGGACTTAGCAAGAATTGAGCCGTTACCCTTAATAGTTAGTGTTTTGTTTGGGTCCATCGGCACACAGATAGCAGCTCTAGCGGCTTTAACTTCATTCGACGATCCATCAGCCAGTATGATGGTGGCATCACCTGCACATTCTATAGCATGTTCAGAGTTACACGTAGCATGTAGGTTCATAAGTGTTACCGTAGCACCATCTTCAATAACAAAATAATCTTCTGTATAACCTGACAGTATCGCGCCATCCCTAACATAAGATTGTGCCCATGCCCCTTGTGCAACCATGCACAGCAGGGCAATTGTGAATAGAAATTTTTGTTTCATTATCTTATTTGTTTAAATTGTTTCATTCTAACTCTCACTTAATCACGACCTTGAGTTATTACTCTAGTTCGCTCACGTTGACTTTGTCTTCGTTTGTCGCGACTCGACCAAACAAGCAAGCTTGATGGTTCTCGCTGCTCCAAACGCTCGATAAAGCATGAGCGAGCTCAAGCTTTATTCTCACTTAATCACGACCTTGTTACCTTTATTGATATACACACCCTTCTTGGCGGGCTTGCCGCTAAGCTGGCGACCGTTGAGGTCGAACCAGCGCTCGGTGCCGTCGAGGTCGATGGTGTGGATCACGGGAGCGATGCCCGTAGCCTCGTTGTCGCCCTCGTTGTCGCCCTGATAGCTGTTGGGAGCAGGCAGGCTGCGATCTGCCTCCTCATCTTCCACACCGTTGGCGTCGAGCTGATACTTCGTTGTCAGCTTGTCGGCGGTCATCAGGTCGGTGGCACAGAACATAGCTCTGAATGCAGGCCACTGCCACGTGGGATTCCCGTCGGTGATGCGCTGGAACGAGCCGTCGCCCGTCATCGTGAAGGCTTTGCGGCTCACGGCCTCGTCGTGGCTGATGGTCTTCAGGCTGCCCAGCCAGTAGCCTGCAATCTGCTCGTCGAGATAATTAAACAGAACACTGTTCGAATAATCATCTGCCTCTCTGGCCTCGTCAACAAGCGTCACACCTTCTTCCTGG
Source organism: Prevotella sp. (assembly GCA_016284635.1). GTDB lineage: Bacteria > Bacteroidota > Bacteroidia > Bacteroidales > Bacteroidaceae > Prevotella. The sequence continues at coordinate 2,116 of JAEEPF010000132.1, read as the reverse complement.
AAACGCAGTGTGCCCTCGTTCACAACAATCAGGTAGGCATTGCCCGGATAGAGGAATGGCAGCATCTCCTGCGTAAACAGCAGCTCATTATTCTCTGTTATCTCGGCTTTAGAGTAGATGGTGAAGTCGCAGCCTGTGCCAAACAGCTCTACATAGAACGGCAGACATACCGTGTAGGCGCGGCTCTGCCAGGTGCCGTCAGCCTGCTGCACAGCACTCAGTTCGCGGCCCTCCATCGAGGCGTTCACCTCCTGCTCGCCAAAGGCCGAGAGGATGCTGAAGTCCTTCATGCCGTCCATCAGCTCTACGATGGGGCGGCTGCCGTCGTCGAACGTCACCACGATGGCGTTCAGCGTGCTGGCATCCAGACCGTTTAAGTTCCAGTAACACCAGGTGGGGCTCACCTGTTCGTCCTGTCCGCTTACCCAGCGCAGGCGCACATCGTCGTCAAGCCACAGCCTTGTCTTGTCGCCACTGGCCAGAGTCAATGGAGCGAACGTTCCGCAGAAGGTGATGCCGGCTGCCGATACGGCAGTAGGCGCAGCGGCGCTGATGGTCACACGCTTGAATACCGGGTCGTCGATGTGAGTATTCTCATCCTCTTCGCCGATAACCCACTTCACCATGTAAGGCTTGCCAGCCTCGATCTCAGTAGCCGTCTTGTAGGCTATGGTCAGCACGCCGTCGCTCAGTGTGGTCTTTTCCGTGTCAAGCTCCACGATCTTACCATTTGCTAATGGCGAGTCACCGATCTGTTCGGCAGTCATGCTAAACGGCAGGCAGAGCGTGTTCCACTCGGAGTTGATGATAAACTGACGGCCCTGGAAGGTGATGTCGAACGTCTGGCCCATTGCCTCTTCAAGCTCGCTGGTCAACGCCATTCCGTCAGTAAAAGTCAGATACTTAGTGTCATCTTCAGGTTCACCTTCTCTTTTACGATATCTGGCCGTATAATAAAGATCCTGCTCTTCCATCATTATAACAACGCCCGGCTGTACCGGTTTATCGTAACCTGACAGCCATGGATAGTTCTCAACGTAAGGTATTCCCTTAACCCATCCCGCGAAAACCAAGTCCTTTAAATTGGTAAATATAGGCATTGGCATCGTAAATTCTCTGAATGATGGTACAGTGATTTCTAACTCGGATACCTCATGATAGATGTAATCATTTCTTTCCTCATCGTATTCCATCTCTAAGAAATGAACTTTATGAATGGGGTCGTAGTAATTGCAGACAATACATCTGTCCTCACTATCATACGTATGGGACTCAATGATCGGTCCGCAGTACTGGCAAAAGAACTTGTGCTCAAACGGGTCGATGGCTGTGTAAGCGGTATTCTCAGCACGAGGTTCGTGGTCACAAGGCACGAAGTCAAACAGTCTGCCATTTTTCATCACAGTTGACCGATCGGAATAATTGATGAGCATATCTCCTATAATAGATCCCACGTGGAAAATGACCTTGACGCCATCGCCGATACTGAGATGGCTGGAATAGTAGTCTTCATCGTCTTCGCCACCCACAGCACGCATGATATCCATGCCACCTTCGGCTTTTATTTTGCCGCCGCTAATGGAGATATAATCCACGTCACCGTCCTCGCCGGCACCGATGCCCACACCATAGTCTTTACCAAGGGCATACACATCGCCGCCAGAGATGTAGATAGAGCCGCTGTTGCCGTCTTCGCCACCGCCAATGCCGGCACCATCTGTTCCACCGTAGGCTTTAATGTCGCCGCCTGTTATACGGATGGTACCGCCGGAGGCAGCATCTCCACCGCCAATGCCAGCAGCATAATCACCACCCGTGGCCGTGATGGTACCGCCGGAAATGTTAATCTCGCCACCAGAACCGTCCTCGCCACCGCCGATACCAGCACCTTCGGAACCACCCGTAGCCGTGATGGTACCGCCATTTATGGTTATGCTGCCGCCATGATCGGTGTATCCGCCGCCTATACCGGCACCATCACTACCACCATAGGCTTTCACCGTGCCGCCATCAATGGTAATGGTGCCACCATTGCAGCGATTTCCGCCACCAATACCAGCAGCCGATTCACCGCCGTAAGCTTCTACATAACCGCTTAATATATGTATGTTGATGC
>JAEEPF010000131.1 GCA_016284635.1 Prevotella sp. | reverse complement strand
ATACTTAAATCTTTCCTTCATACCGTACTCAAGTTGCAGTCCACTGTTCTCATCATTCCGCAGTTTCCATCCCAATCCCCTGATTTGCAACGATTTTTCCGCTTTTCTCCTCTTTTGTTATCCGATGACTGGTTTATCACTCGTAAAGTCGGAGTTTAGTTAATGTAAAGTCTGACTTTAGCCTATGTAAAGTCCGAGGTGCTGGAAAGCATGAAAAACGGGCAGTTTTGACTGCCCGATTGTTTGTCGAATTTTATTTACATTGGTTATTTGTGTGACTGGTAATAGTCGAGGGCGAGGCGGACGTTTTGGATGACGGCCTCAGAGGAGTAGGTGGCACCAGTGACGGCATCGACCTCCTTTTCACGGGCCTCTTTGACCTTCAGACCATCCCATTTCGACTGCAGGAATTTCTTCACGCGGTCGTAATATTTGGGCGTCTCGGTGGACTTGAGGAACTCAATTTTCTCCACTTTGTTGTTCTTGATATAGACTTTCAGTGGGGTGGGGCCCTGATAGCCCTCGACATCCTTGCCTAATTCTGTCGTGTTGATGACGAATGTGCCGTTATCCTTGGTCATCGTCTTGTCGGCAATGAAACTCATAAGGAGAAACGAAAAGAGAAATAACAAATATATTTTTTTCATACTGTAGTTTTATTTGAAATAAATTCCGTAATAACTCGTAATTTCCATAATAATTATGGCAAATTATGGTCAATTATATCAATTCGTTTCCATCATTTATCTAGTTATTTATTTTAAAAATTGGGGAATTCGGGTTTTGACTGGGCTTTGACGGCCATGCACTCCATCTCTACGAGCCAGCCTGGACGGCAGACGGCAGCGTGAACGATGACGTAGGGTTTGTTGGGGAAACGCTCCTCAAATAGGCTCCTAACGACGTCGTAGTCGGCAATGTCGCGTAGATAAACCACTATTTCGTTGACATCATCATAGGTGCAGTCAGCCTCTTTCAACAGGGCCTCGACATTGTCCCACATGCGGCGTGTCTGCTGCTGGATGTCCTTGGGATACATGATCTCACCCTTGTTGTTGATGCTGGCAGTGCCTGAGATGAACACATGGCGACGGTCGGCATAGTCGATGTAGGTGCCGCGTTCGAACGAGACACCGTAGTCGCTGGTGCGGTTGAGATGGGTGGGAGCGTAGAGGTAGTGGATCTGTGCCTGACGGATGCCGGCAATGGCGTAGTTGTCCATCTGTGAGAGCACGTTGGGATCCTGCTGACGGCCTCCGATGCCTGTAGAGGCGATGAAATGGGTGTGGACGGTGAGCCCCTGGGTGAAGAACACCTGATTTCGGGCACGCACTACACCACCATAGTTGAGGTCGATGTCGTTGACAAAGAGCCACGTGCGGATACAGTTCTCCGATAGCTTGCAACCCTCCTCGGCCAGTTGCATGACGTACTCGTTGAAGAGCAGTCGCATCTGGTATTCAGAGTTGGCGGCGAGGTTGTGGGCAGAGGCGTTGTAGAGATGACGGAACTCACCGTGACGGACCTCATAGAGGCCGCTCTTGTTGAGTTGCGTCTCTACACCCGACATCAGATAGACCCAGAGGGCAACTTTCGTGCCGTCGAGGGGCGCCTGCTGGATGATACTCTTTGCACAGAGGGAGAGGTCGGCAGCGATGATATCATCTGCCTGGTTGGCTGCGTCGCTGAGGAAGTAGCGCTTGAAAACGGCCTGGGTGCCGGCGAACTGTGTACGCAGGGCGTCGTAGGCGTTCAAGATGGCCTCAAGCTGCTGGGCATAGGCCAGTCGCGGATTAGCGATGTGGATGATGGCCTGATATTCCCTGACCTCGGTGCCGTTATCAAAGCAGATGACCTCGGCTCTGGCATTTTCCAATTCAATATGTGAATAGTTCTGACTCATCAAATGTTATATTTTATTGATGTCTACATAACCATGCATGACGGCGTAGATGGTGAGTGCTGAGACACTCCGAAGTCCCAGCTTATCCATGATGTTCTTTCGATGTGTGATGACGGTGGCGAGGCCGATGTTGAGGCGCTCGGCAATCTCCTTGTTGATGTAGCCCTGCACGATGAGCGACATAACCTCTATCTCTCTGTCGGAGAGGATCTTGCGGTTGATGATGTCGGGCATGGGCGGCAGGTTCTTGCCTTCGCCATGAGCCCTCTGTTCGAGGGCAAGGAGCGAACGTATGAGCTGCTGTTCGGGCACGTTGACGCAGAGACAATGGAAGTCTGAAAGCTGCGACATCGTGTCGAGGGAGAGGGTGAGCACGATGGTCTTGCGGCGATGCGCCAGGAAGAAGTCCTTGTGTTCCAGCACGATGCTTATGGCGGCAAAGTAGTGGAAGTAGGCTTCGGGATGGCCCGACTCCAGTTCTGCAAAAGAGCCAAAGGTATCGACCGTCATGATGGGCATGACGTTCTGGAGGATCTGTTTCAGACCCATCGCTGCCAACGTGTTTGTATCGATGATCGCTACCTTTGGTCTATCTGTCATCCTTTAAGTCTGTGTAATCTGTGGCTTACGACAGGAACCCGAGTAATGCACCTGCGGCGACAGCGGAGCCGATGACACCAGCGACGTTCGGACCCATAGCGTGCATGAGCAGGAAGTTGTGGCGATCGTACTCGAGGCCGAGGTTGTTGGAGATACGTGCTGCCATCGGAACAGCAGAGACACCGGCATTACCGATCAGCGGGTTCAGCTTCTTGCCTTCTGGCAGGAAGAGGTTCATGATCTTTACGAAGCACACACCCGAGGCTGTGGCAATCATGAAGGCCATCGCACCGAGGGCGAATATCTTGATGGTGTTGAACGTCAGGAACTCCGAAGCCTGTGTCGAGCAGCCGACGGTCAGACCAAGCAGCATCACGACGATGTCATTCAGGGCAGCACCGGCAGTCTTCGCCAGACGTGTAGTTTTGCCGCTCTCCTTCAGCAGGTTGCCGAAGAACAGCATACCCAGCAGGGGCAGGCCCGATGGCACAATGAACGTCGTCAGCAACAGACCGATGATGGGGAAGAGGATACGCTCCGTCTGACTGACCTCACGACCGGGTTTCATCTTGATGACGCGCTCCTTCTTCGTGGTGAGCAGACGCATGATGAACGGCTGGATCACGGGCACAAGGGCCATATAGGAGTAAGCACAGACGGCAATGGCACCCATGAGGTTCGGTGAGAGTTTAGAGCTGAGGAAGATGGCCGTAGGACCGTCAGCACCACCGATGATGGCGATACCAGCTGCCTGTGAGGGCTCGAAGCCCATCGCCAGCGCTACCATATAGGCACCAAAGATACCGAACTGGGCGGCAGCACCGATGAGCATCAGCTTCGGATTGGCGAGCAGAGCCGAGAAATCGGTCATTGCACCGATGCCGAGGAAGATGAGCGGTGGATACCATCCTTGCCGCACGCCCTGATAGAAGATGTTGAGCACGGAATTGTCTTCGTAGAGACCAATCTCGAGTCCTGCGTCGGCACGGAATGGGATATTGCCGAGTATGATGCCCAGTCCGATGGGTACGAGCAGCAGCGGCTCGAAGTCTTTCTTGATGGCGAGCCAGATGAAGAAAGCTCCCACCACTATCATGATCAGGTTCCCGATCGTCGCATTGGCAAAGGCGGTGTAGGTCAGGAATTCATGAAAGTTCTGTATGATAAATTGTCCTAAATCCATAATTGTCAATTATCAATTATCAATTGTCAATTACCCTATGGTCATAAGCACGGCGCCTTCCATGACGGTCTCACCTTGCTTGACGGTGATGGATGTGACGGTGCCGGAGAACTCAGACTCGATGTTGTTCTGCATCTTCATAGCCTCGAGCACGAGGACGATGTCGCCCGTGTTCACCTTGTCGCCGACGTTCACCTTCAATTCTGTGATGGTACCAGGCAGCGGAGCCTTGACGGCAGAACCGGTGCCGGGAGCCATAGGCTTGTCGGCAGCAGGAGCCTTCTCTGGGGTTACCATAGGACGGGCCACAGGTTTCGGAGCCTCCACACGTACCTTCTTCAGCGTGCTGGCTGGGTTGATGGGCTGCTTCAACTCTACATCAAAACGGACACCGTTGACGTTGACCTTGGCAACGTTGCCCTCTACTTCTTCAATCTCTACGTCGTAATCGACGCCTTGTACTTTATATTGATACTTGTTCATATTGTTATCTTATTTCTGGGGTTGTGGGAATGTTGGGTGCGTTGTGAGAAGTGGGGATGACGGGGGTAGAGAAGTGTGTCATCTGCGTGCCTTCATCCGACCATCCTGTACGCTGAGACTTGATGGTGATGATACCGCTCTCCACATCGTGGACATCGTCCTGATACTGTTTCAGGGCCATCGATATGACGGCGATATAAACCTCCTTGTCGATACCCTTCTTGTCGAAGCCGTCCTGTAGGATGTTGCCTGTGGCGTGGGCGATGTCGTGAGTCACTTCCACCGTCTTTGTGATGGGTTTGATGGGCTGCGTATGAGCCACCTTCTTGGCGGTCTCTAAGTGCTCCATGATCAGTCCGAAAATCCAGAAGAACACGAAGAGCAGGAACAGGCAGAAGAATACGATGCCCATAGCCAGGAGGGTGATACCGAAGCCGTGGGGATCCTCACGCTTCAGTTTGGCATCTTTCGTTTCATCAGTCTTGATGAAGTTCTCGATGCCGGCGGTGACGTTCTCGGGCGATTTCACACTCCACTTGTTATCGTGACGGGCGTAGCTCTGATCGGCTGCCAGCGCGGGAACGGTGACGGAGTCGATGAGTTCTACAGCGTTGCCGTTATAGAAACCGATCCAAACGGGTTCTGACATAGGAACCTTCAATGAGAGGTGCAACTTGCCCTGGGCAGGGTTTGAGTTGCAGTAGAATACCAAGTGCTGTCTGCCGCCAATCTGTGTGCGCGGGTCACCGTTGGGGATGACACTCATGCGCTTGATGCGTTCAGGCACACTCATGTTCGGATCGAGCACGCTGCGGTCGGTGGTAAAATACATACCACGGATGTTGTAGGTGGTGAACGAGGTGTTCTCCAGCTCTATCCATGCCTCCCGCTGCCCGTACTCGTCCTGGATGTTGGCGGTGTTGTTGGTCAGCACCTCGTTGATGCGGATGTTCTTGGCTCCCTGAGCCATCACCGCAGAGGCACTCATCATCAGCATACCGCTGAGCAGAAGTCTGAAACTATTCATTTTTATTATGCGTGTATTATTATTTTCTGTGATAATCTATATTTTCTTGTTAATCTGTGTAATCTGTGGCTACTTTACCCGCAGAAGAACAACACAATGATCTGTGCCGTGAAGATCCTCAGGAACATCGCCAGCGGATACACCGTCGAGTAACCTACGGCAGGGGCCTCTTTCGAACAGATGCTGTTGGAATACGCCAGGGCAGGAGGATCGGTATAAGTACCTGCAATCATACCTGCAATAGTGAAATAATTAAACTTATACCTGATCCTGGCTATCGGGCCAACGATGAGGATCGGGATGATGGTAATCAGGAAGCCCGTCAGCACATAAAGCAACCCATCTCCCTCGACCACTGTCTCCAAGAACCCAGCCCCAGCCTTGATACCCACCGATGCGAGGAAGAGCACAAGACCAATCTCTCGCAGCATCATATTCGCCGAGGTGGTGGTATAGGTTACGAGGTGGATCTTATAACCATAGCGACCAATGAGGATGGCGATGATCAGCGGACCGCCCGCCAAACCTAACTTCACGGGAACGGGCATACCCGGGATGACCAGAGGGAACGAACCGAAGATCAGTCCGAGGAAGATACCCACAAAGATCGTGGCAATGTTCGGCGCATTCAGACGACTTTGAGAGTTCCCCATCTGGCTGGCCACGCGGTTGACAGCGTCTTCAGGACCCACCACCATGATTTTATCACCCACCTGCAGAGGCAGTCCCGCTGAGGCGAAGAGGTCCATGCCATGACGTGTCAGACGGGTGACATTCACACCATGCACACTTGAGAAGTGCATCGAGGCCAGCGTCTTGCCGTTGATCTTCGGGTTGGTGATGAGGATGCGCTTCGATACTAACGGCTGATCCTGCTGCTCGAAGTCGATGTCGAGTTTCGGACCGATGAAGGCCATGATCGCCTCCTGGTCTGCTTCAGCACAGACGATGAGCATCTGGTCTCCCACATGGAACACGGTGTCGCGGTTGGGAATGCATAGCTCGCCCTGATGCACCAGTCGTGACACGACGAAGTCGCGGTTCAGGAAGTCATGCACCTGCAACAGCGTCTTGCCCTCCAAGTATTGGTTCGTCACCTCCAGGTGCATCTTGTAGGGCTTCTTGTTGGTCTTGGTGCCCTCCATCTCTTTCAGCTGCGCCTCTTCCTTTTCCAGTTTGACGCCGCATATATACCTTATTAATATAATAGCGTTGATGATACCCAATACAGCGAGAGGGTAGGCACAGGCATAGGCGGAGGCAATCTGTGGGGCGCCGCCATGGGGGAATGCGGTATTCAGCGCTTCGTTGGCAGCACCAAGTCCGGGGGTGTTCGTCACAGCTCCATAGAGCGTACCCACCATCATAGGCAGATTGGCGGTGTTGCTGGTGTCGAAAAAGATATAGTAGCAGGCGAACATCACAAGGATATTTAGTAGGATGGCTGTTGCTGCCAGACCGTTGAGCTTGATGCCTGCGGTTCCGAAACTCTCAAAGAAACCGGGTCCCACCTGCAGTCCTATCATAAACACAAACAAGATCAGTCCGAAATCCTGCATGAACGTGAGTATCGGGGTAGGGGCGGTGAAACCGATATGACCTGCCAGGATACCTGCGAAAAGCACGAAAGTCACACCTAATGAGACTCCGAAGACCTTGATCTTTCCTAAATAGACACCAATAGCTATGACAATGGCATAAAGCAATACGATATGGGCCACCGAGTCGGTGGTCATAAACAAGTCTTTCAGCCAGTGAAATGATTCCATACCGATTTAATTTTTTAATTGTTCTCTCAAATTTGGGTGCAAAGGTACTCAAAAAATTGCTCATAAGTGGCATTTTTGTGCAGTTAATTTTGGATAAAAACCGTTTTTTTATTTCTTTCACAATTCAAATGACCAATTTGCATAAAAAAGTTGTAACTTTGCAGTCTGTTAAGTGGAGCTTAAAACAACTTATATAATAAACAAACGTAATTCATTTATGGCAAACAAAGAGAAACTCTTTACCGAGTTCACCGCACCAACCACTCAGGAATGGCTCGACAAGATCGAGGTCGACCTGAAAGGTGCCGACTTCCAGAAACGCTTGGTATGGAGAACAAACGAAGGTTTTAATGTGCAGCCCTTCTATCGCCGCGAAGACCTGGCGAATCTGAAGACCCCCGACGCTCTCCCCGGAGAGTTCCCGTTCGTGCGTGGTAACAAGAAGGACTCAAACGTGTGGTATGTTCGTCAGAACATCGAAGTGACTGATGCTAAGGAGGCCAACAAGAAGGCGCTCGACATCCTGAACAAGGGTATCGACTCGCTGGGCTTCAAGTTGAAAGGCGACATGGTCTCGAAGGAGACGGTGGAAGCCCTGCTCGACGGTATCTACTGTGATTGTATCGAGATTAATTTTGCTACTTGTCTGCGTCATTCCGTTGAGCTTGCTGAAATCCTTGTTGCTTACTTCGCTGAGAAGGGCTATGACAAGGAGAAGGTCGTGGGCTCTATCGAGTTCGACCCGATGGCGAAGATGGTGATGAAGGGTAAGGATGTGACGCCAGTACTGGAGAATGGTACGAAACTCGTCGAGGCCCTGAAGGAGTATCCTAACTTCCGTTGCATTGCTGTCAGCACTGATGCTTTGAACAATGCCGGTGCTTACATCGTTCAGGAGTTGGGCTACGCTTTGGCTTGGGGTAATGAGTATCTGCAGCAGCTCGTGGATGCTGGTGTCGATGTTGACCTGGCTGCCAAGAGCATCAAGTTCAACATGGGTGTCAGCGAGAACTACTTCATGGAGATTGCCAAGTTCCGTGCTGCCCGCATGCTCTGGGCTCAGATAGTGAAGCAGTATGAGCCTAAGTGCGACTGCGCTTGCAAGATGGTCATCAACGCTACCACCTCTACCTACAACCAGACGCTGTTCGACAGCTATGTCAATCTGCTCCGTTCGCAGACCGAGGCCATGAGTGCTGCTCTGGGTAGTGTTCATTCTATGGTGGTTACGCCGTTTGATGCACCTTACGAGGAGGCTACTGATTTCTCAGAGCGTATTGCTCGCAACCAGCAGCTCATCATCAAGGAAGAGAGCCATTTCGACCGTATTGTTGACCCAGGTGCAGGTTCTTACTATATCGAGCATCTTACCGATGCATTGGCTCAGGAAGCCTGGAAAATCTTCCTGAAGGTGGAAGAGGAGGGTGGCTTCCTCGCTGCCATCAAGGCTGGAACCATCCAGGATGACATCAACGCTACTAACGTGAAGCGTCATGGAGATGCTGCTAAGCGCAAGGAGTTCCTGTTGGGTACCAACCAGTTCCCCAACTTTACAGAGAAAAGTGAGGGCAAACGTCCTCAGGGCTGTGGTTGTTGCTGTGGAACAGCAGCACACGAGAACTGCGAACCTACCTTCAAGGCTATCAATAGCACTCGTCTTGCTGCCGACTTTGAAGACCTCCGCATCCATACTGAGGAGAAGAAGGTTCCCGTAGCCTTCATGCTTACCATTGGCAATCTGGCCATGCGTCAGGCCCGTGCCCAGTTCTCTTGCAACTTCCTGGCCTGTGCTGGTTATAAGGTGATTGATAACCTCGGCTTCAAGACCGTTGAGGAAGGTGTTGATGCTGCTTTGGAGGCTAAGGCCGATATCGTAGTTATCTGCTCTTCTGACGATGAGTATGCTGAGTATGCCATTCCTGCCTTCAAGTATCTGAACGGTCGTGCCATGTTCGTCGTAGCTGGTGCTCCTGCTTGCATGGAAGACCTGAAGGCTGCTGGCATTGAGAACTATGTTCATGTGAAGTGCAACGTATTAGAAACCCTCAAGGAATATAATGCTAAGTTAGGTATATAATTTATTTATGGAACACGAAGAAACGAAGGGACGAAGATTTATTGGTGAAGAAGAATACAACAAGCTTCTTTCTCTTAGCAATACAATCATTGGTGCAGCAATTGAAGTACACAAAGAATTAGGTCCCGGACTTCTTGAATCCGTATATGAAGACTGTCTGAAAGTTGAATTGGAAATGAAAGGCTTAAATGTTAAAACCCAGATTGATTTGCCTTTGATTTATAAAGGTAAGGATACGGGGAAGAACTATAGAATTGACATGCTGGTAGATGATAGTTTTATTGTCGAGCTCAAAGCTGTCGAGGAAATTAGACCTTTGCATGAAGTCCAGCTTGTGACATATCTGAAGTTGGCTGACATTAAAATGGGATTGCTGATTAATTTCAATGTTCCAAAACTTAAGTATGGAATTAAAAGAAAGCTTAATGGTTATCTTGAAAAAGATGATTCTGTAATGATACAACTTTGAAGTCTAAAAAAAACTTCGTATCTTCGTATCTTCGTGTTCAATTAAAAAATAATTAAGATGAGAAAGAATTTCAAAAACATAGATATCTACGATGGCATTGTAAAGCAAGATGGTGCCAAGTGGATTAAAGACAATGGAATCGTAGCCGACTGGAAGACCCCCGAGCACATCGAGGTTCGTCCCGTTTATACGAAAGAAGACCTTGAGGGAATGGAGCACCTCGACTATACAGCTGGTATTCCTCCCTATCTCCGCGGTCCGTATTCTATGATGTATCCGTTC
>JAEEPF010000130.1 GCA_016284635.1 Prevotella sp. | reverse complement strand
ATAACAGAGTAAACTTTGGCAGCGTCAAGAATCCGATGCCGTTTCCGGATTTCCTTGATGTGCAATTAAAGTCGTTTAAAGACTTCCTGCAGTTGGACACTCCGCCTGAGGAACGGAAGAACGACGGACTGTATAAGGTGTTCGCAGAGAACTTCCCTATCACCGATACGCGTAACAGCTACGTCCTTCAGTTCCTGGATTACTATATCGATCCGCCGCGCTACACCATCGACGAATGTCTGGAGCGCGGGCTGACGTATAGCGTACCTTTGAAGGCTAAGCTGAAACTGGAATGCACTGATCCGGATCACGTGGACTTCCCGACGGTTGTCCAGGATGTGTTCCTGGGACCGATCCCCTATATGACGGCCAATGGTACTTTCGTTATCAATGGAGCCGAGCGCGTCGTCGTGTCTCAATTGCACCGTTCTCCCGGTGTATTCTTCGGACAGAGCGTGCATGCCAACGGCACACTGCTGTATTCGGCGCGTATTATCCCGTTCAAGGGTAGCTGGATCGAGTTCGCTACAGACATTAACAATGTGATGTATGCCTACATCGACCGTAAGAAGAAATTGCCCGTCACCACTCTGCTCCGTGCCATCGGTTTCGAAACGGATAAGGAGATCCTCGAGATCTTCGACCTGGCCGAGGAGGTGAAGGTGAACAAGAAGGCCTTGAAGGAGGTGCTTGGTTCGAAGCTCGCTGCCCGTGTGCTGAAGAGCTGGAACGAGGACTTCGTCGATGAGGACACCGGAGAGGTGGTATCCATCGAGCGTAATGAGGTCATCATGGAGCGTGAGACGGAGATCACTGAGGGTAACATGATGGACATCCTCGAGAGTGGTGCCCAGACGATCCTTGTGCATAAAGACGAGGCCATCGCCCAGGACTTCTCCATCATTTTCAACACGTTGGCCAAAGACCCGTCGAACTCTGAGAAGGAGGCTGTGCTCTACATCTACCGTCAGCTGCGTAACGCAGATCCTGCCGATGATGCCAGTGCCCGTGAGGTTATCCAGAACCTGTTCTTCTCCGACAAGCGTTACGACCTGGGCGATGTGGGTAGGTACAGGATCAATAAGAAGCTTGGATTGAACACAGATATGGATGTCCGCGTGCTGACGAAGGAGGACATCATCGAGATTATCAAGTATCTGATCCAGTTAGTGAACTCGAAGGCTGCCGTCGATGATATCGACCATCTGTCGAACCGTCGTGTCCGCACCGTCGGTGAGCAGCTGTCGAACCAGTTCTCTATCGGTCTGGCCCGTATGAGCCGCACCATCCGTGAGCGTATGAACGTCCGCGACAACGAGGTGTTCTCTCCCACAGACCTGATCAATGCGAAGACCATCTCGAGCGTCATCAACTCGTTCTTCGGTACCAACCCGCTGTCGCAGTTCATGGACCAGACGAACCCGCTGGCAGAGGTGACCCACAAGCGTCGTCTCTCAGCCCTCGGTCCTGGCGGTCTGAGCCGTGAGCGTGCAGGTTTCGAGGTGCGTGACGTACACTACACACACTACGGACGTCTCTGTCCTATTGAGAGCCCTGAGGGACCGAACATCGGTCTGATCTCGTCGCTCTGTGTGTATGCCAAGATCAATGAGCTCGGCTTCATCCAGACACCTTACCGTAAGGTGGAGAACGGTGTGGCCAACCTCGATAACAATGAAATCGTCTATCTGACTGCCGAAGAGGAGGCCGAGCACGTGATCGGTCAGGGTAATGCCCCGTTGCGTGACAACGGTACGTTCATCCGCAAGGTGGTGAAATGTCGTCAGGATGCCGACTTCCCCGTAGTGCCGCCTTCACAGGTTGACCTGATGGACGTCTCTCCGCAGCAGATCGCTTCTATCGCAGCCTCGCTGATCCCGTTCCTCGAGCACGATGATGCCCACCGTGCACTGATGGGATCGAACATGATGCGCCAGGCTGTGCCCCTGCTCCATAACGAGGCTCCTATCGTGGGTACTGGTATCGAGAAGCAGGTGTGTGAGGACTCTCGTACGATGGTGACTGCCGAGGGCGAGGGTGTCGTGGAGTATGTTGACGCCACGACCATCCGTATCCTCTACGACCGCACCGAGGACGAGGAGTTCGTCTCGTTCGAGCCGGCCCTGAAGGAATACCGCATTCCGAAGTTCCGCCGCACGAACCAGAACATGACCATCGACCTGCGCCCGATCTGTGAGAAGGGCCAGCGCGTGAAGAAGGGGGATATCTTGACCGAGGGTTATGCCACCGAGAATGGTGAGCTGGCATTGGGTCGTAACCTCCTCGTGGCTTACATGCCTTGGAAGGGTTACAACTATGAGGACGCCATCGTGCTCAACGAGCGCATCGTCCGTGAGGATATCCTGACCTCTGTTCATGTGGATGAGTACTCACTTGACGTCCGTGAGACGAAGCGTGGTGTTGAGGAGTTCACGGCTGATATTCCCAACGTCAGTGAGGAGGCCACCAAGGACCTCGACGAGAATGGTGTCATCCGTGTCGGTGCCCGCGTCGAGCCTGGTGATATCCTGATCGGTAAGATCTCGCCGAAGGGTGAGAGCGATCCCTCACCTGAGGAGAAACTGCTCCGTGCCATCTTCGGCGACAAGGCCGGTGATGTGAAGGACTCTTCACTGAAGGCTAATCCCTCGCTGACTGGTGTCATTATCGATAAGAAGATGTTCGCCCGCGCCATCAAGGACCGTAAGTCGAAGCAGCAGGATAAGATCACGCTGGCTAAGATTGACGAGGAGTACGATGCAAAGGTCGGCGACCTGAAGGATATCCTGATCGACAAGCTCGTTGAGCTGACGAAGGGTAAGACCTCTCAGGGCGTGAAGGACTACACGGGTGCAGAGATTATCACCAAGGGCAGCAAGTTTACGATCACTGCCCTGAAGAACCTTGAATATGGAGACATCCAGATCAGCAATTGGACCAACGACGAGCATAAGAACGAGTTGATTGGTCAGCTGATCATCAACTTCATGAAGAAGTATAAGCTGCTTGATGCTGAGCTGAAGCGCAGGAAGTTCGCCATCACCATCGGCGACGAGCTGCCCAACGGCATTCTGCAGATGGCTAAGGTCTATGTGGCCAAGAAACGTAAGATCGGTGTGGGTGACAAGCTCGCCGGCCGTCACGGTAACAAGGGTATCGTGTCGAAGGTGGTGCGTCAGGAGGATATGCCGTTCCTCGAGGACGGTCGTCCCGTCGATCTCGTCTTGAACCCGCTGGGTGTGCCTTCACGAATGAACCTCGGTCAGATCTTCGAGGCTATCCTCGGTGCTGCCGGTAAGCGTCTCGGCGTGAAGTTCGCAACCCCGATCTTCGACGGTGCTAAGCTCGACGACCTCGCAGAGTGGACTGATAAGGCCGGTCTGCCGCGTCTCTGCTCGACACACCTCTACGACGGTGAGACTGGTGAACGCTTCGACCAGCCTGCAACGGTGGGTATTACCTACTTCCTCAAGCTCGGTCACATGGTCGAGGATAAGATGCACTCACGCTCCATCGGCCCGTACAGTCTCATTACCCAGCAGCCGCTCGGTGGTAAGGCACAGTTCGGTGGACAGCGTTTTGGTGAGATGGAAGTCTGGGCTCTTGAGGCCTTCGGCGCCAGCCATGTGCTTCAGGAGATCCTGACCCTCAAGTCTGATGATACTGTCGGCCGCTCTAAGGCCTACGAGGCCATCGTGAAGGGTGAGCCCATGCCGACACCGGGTATTCCTGAGTCTCTCAATGTGCTGCTGCACGAGTTGCGCGGTCTGGGTCTGAGCATCACGCTCGATTAAAGGTGAGAAGGTAATTGGTAAATCGTAAATTTGTAAATCGTAATTTCACAATATGGCTTTCAAGAAAGATTCAAAAGTAAAGAGTAATTTCACTAAGATTACTATAGGCCTTGCCTCGCCCGAGGAGATCCTCGAGAGCAGTTTCGGTGAGGTCACCAAGCCGGAAACCATCAACTACCGTACCTACAAGCCCGAGCGCGACGGTCTGTTCTGCGAGCGTATCTTCGGCCCGACGAAGGACTATGAGTGCGCCTGCGGCAAGTACAAGCGTATCCGTTACAAGGGCATTGTCTGTGACCGTTGTGGTGTAGAGGTGACCGAGAAGAAGGTGCGCCGTGAGCGTGCCGGACATATCGAGCTGGTGGTGCCCGTGGCTCACATCTGGTATTTCCGCAGCCTTCCTAATAAGATAGGTTATCTGCTGGGCTTGCCTACGAAGAAGCTCGATGCCGTTATTTATTATGAGCGCTATGTGGTGATCCAGCCGGGTCCCATGGCTGGCAAGAAGGACGGCGAAGGCAATGAGGCATTGGGTTCACAGGTGTTCGACCTGCTCTCCGAGGAAGAGTACAACGATATTATGGACAACTATGTGTCTCCTGATAACGACTACCTCGACGACAATGATCCCAATAAGTTCATCGCCAAGATGGGTGCTGAGGCCATTTACGACCTGCTCGTCCGTCTCGACCTTGACTCACTGTCCTACGAGTTGCGCGACCGTGCCAACAGCGACTCTTCGATGCAGCGTAAGAACGAGGCCTTGAAGCGTTTGCAGGTGGTGGAGGCTTTCCGTCAGAGCGTTGAGAAGGGCATCAACCGTCCTGAGTGGATGATTATGAAGATCCTTCCTGTCACACCGCCGGAGCTCCGTCCGCTCGTTCCCCTGGATGGCGGCCGTTTCGCTACCTCCGACCTGAACGACCTCTATCGTCGTGTCATCATCCGTAACAACCGTCTGAAGAGGTTGATGGAGATTAAGGCACCTGAGGTGATCCTCCGCAATGAGAAGCGTATGCTTCAGGAAGCTGTCGACTCCCTGTTCGATAATAGCCGTAAGTCTTCGGCCGTGAAGAGCGACTCCAACCGTCCGCTGAAGTCACTGTCCGACTCGCTGAAAGGTAAGCAGGGACGTTTCCGTCAGAACCTGCTCGGTAAGCGTGTTGACTACTCTGCCCGTTCGGTGATCGTCGTCGGTCCTGAGTTGAAGATGGGTGAGTGCGGTCTGCCGAAGCTGATGGCCGCCGAGCTCTACAAGCCGTTCATCATCCGTAAGCTCATTGAGCGCGGCATTGTGAAGACGGTGAAGTCGGCCAAGAAGATTGTCGACCGTCGTGAGCCCGTCATCTGGGATATCCTCGAGAATGTAATGAAGGGTCATCCTGTGCTCCTCAACCGTGCACCGACACTGCACCGTCTGGGTATCCAGGCCTTCCAGCCGAAGCTCATTGAGGGTAAGGCCATCCAGCTCCATCCGCTGGCATGTACGGCCTTCAACGCCGACTTCGACGGTGACCAGATGGCTGTGCACCTCCCCTTGAGCAACGAGGCCATCCTCGAGGCTCAGCTGCTGATGCTCCAGAGTCACAACATCCTTAATCCTGCCAACGGTGCGCCTATCACCGTGCCGTCACAGGATATGGTGCTGGGTCTCTACTATATTACGAAGATCCGTCCGGGTGCCAAGGGCGAAGGCCTGACCTTCTATGGCCCCGAGGAGGCTATCATCGCCCACAACGAGGGTAAGTGCGACCTGCACGCCCTGGTGAAGGTGATCGTTGACGACCGTGTGAACGGCAAGCCTGAGCGCCATATGGTCGAGACCTCTGTCGGACGTGTCATCGTCAATGGCATCATCCCCGAGCAGGTGGGCTATGTCAATACCGTTATTTCCAAGAAGAGTCTGCGTGACATCATTGCCGATGTCATCAAGAATGTCGGTTTCGCTGAGGCCTGCGAGTTCCTCGACGGTATCAAGAACCTCGGTTACCGCATGGCATACCTCGCCGGACTGTCGTTCAACCTCGATGATATCATCATCCCGAAGGAGAAGGCAGAGCTGATCGAGAAGGGTAATGCGCAGATCCAGGAGATCACCGACAACTATAACATGGGATTCATCACCGACAACGAGCGTTACAACCAGGTGATCGATACCTGGACGCACGTGAACAATGATATCGGTAATGTACTGTTGGATCAGATGACCAAGGCTGACCAGGGCTTCAATGCCGTGTTCATGATGCTCGACTCCGGTGCCCGTGGTAGTAAGGACCAGATCAAGCAGCTTTCTGGTATCCGTGGTCTGATGGCCAAGCCTCAGAAGGCTGGTGCCGAGGGACGTGGTACCATTGAGAACCCGATCCTGTCGAACTTCAAGGAGGGTATGTCTGTGCTGGAGTACTTCATCTCCACCCACGGTGCCCGTAAGGGCCTGGCCGATACGGCTATGAAGACCGCCGACGCCGGTTACCTGACGCGCCGTCTGGTCGACGTCTCTCATGATGTGATCATCACTGAGGAGGACTGCGGTACGCTGCGCGGCCTGCAGTGCTCAGCCCTGAAGAGCGGCGACGAGATCATCTCCAGCCTGGCAGAGCGTATCCTCGGCCGTGTGTCTGTGCATGATGTCATCAATCCGAAGACAGGCGAGATCATCGTCGAGGCAGGTGAGGAGATCACCGAGCCCATCGCCGATGCCATTGAGAAGGCAGATATCGAGACCGTTGAGATCCGTTCGGTGCTCACCTGTGAGTCGAAGAAGGGTGTCTGTATGAAGTGTTACGGCCGTAACCTCGCCACCCGCCGTATGGTGCAGAAGGGTGAGGCTGTCGGTGTGATTGCCGCACAGGCCATCGGTGAGCCGGGTACACAGCTGACGCTCCGTACGTTCCACGCCGGTGGTGTGGCAGGTAACGCTGCCGCCAACGCCAGCATCGTCTGTAAGTACGACCACGCGCTGATCGAGATGGAGGAGGTGCGTACCGTTCCGTTCGATGAGGACGGCCGTGAGTGTGAGATGGTGGTCAGCCGTCTGGGTGAACTCCGTTTCGTCGACCCGAACACGAAGATTGTGCTCTCTACGGTGAACGTGCCTTACGGTTCTTCTCTCTACTTCAGCAATGGCTCTGAGGTGAAGAAGGGCGACAAGATTGCCCAGTGGGATCCGTTCAACGCCGTCATCGTCACCGAATATGCCGGCCGACTGAAGTTCAACGACGTCATCGAGGGTGTCACCTTCCGTGCCGAGACCGACGAGACCACTGGTCTGACTGAGAAGATCGTCACCGAGTCGAAAGACCGTTCGAGGGTTCCGACCTGCGATGTCATCGATGCCAATGGCGACGTCATCGGTACCTATAACTTCCCGGTAGGCGGACACGTAGTCGTTGAGGACGGCCAGACCGTCAAGACCGGTGAGACACTCGTGAAGATTCCGCGTGCTGCCGCCAAGGGCGGTGATATCACCGGTGGTCTGCCGCGTGTCACCGAGCTCTTCGAGGCTCGTAACCCGTCGAACCCCGCCATTGTCTCTGAGATTGACGGTGAGGTCACCATGGGTAAGGTGAAGCGGGGTAACCGTGAGATCGTCGTCACCTCGAAGACCGGCGAGCAGCGCCGCTACCTCGTATCGCTGTCGAAGCAGATCCTGGTTCAGGAGCACGACGCCGTGCGTGCCGGCACCCCGCTCTCCGACGGTGTCATCACGCCTGCCGACATCCTGGCCATCAAGGGCCCGACCGCCGTTCAGGAGTATATCGTGAATGAGGTGCAGGATGTGTACCGTCTGCAGGGTGTGAAGATCAACGACAAGCACTTCGAGATCATCGTCCGTCAGATGATGCGCAAGGTTCAGATCAACGAGCCTGGCGACACCTCGTTCCTTGAGCAGGAGATCGCCGACAAGCTCGACTTCGCTGAGGAGAACGACCGTATCTGGGGTAAGAAGGTGGTCACCGACGCCGGTGACTCCGAGAACCTGCAGAAGGGTCAGATCGTCACTGCCCGCCGCTTGCGCGATGAGAACTCGATGCTGAAGCGCCGCGATATGCGACTGGTCCAGGTGCGCGACGCCGTACCTGCCACGTCTACGCAGATCCTGCAGGGTATCACCCGCGCCGCTCTGCAGACCAAGTCGTTTATGAGCGCCGCCTCCTTCCAGGAGACGACGAAGGTGCTCAACGAGGCTGCCATCCGCGGTAAGGTGGACTATCTGGAGGGTATGAAGGAGAACGTGATCTGCGGTCACCTCATTCCTGCCGGTACTGGTCTGCGTGAGTTCGAGAAGATTATCGTGGGCTCCAAGGAGGAGTACGAGCGTATCCAGGCCAACCGCAAGAACGTGCTCGACTTCGCAGAGGAGACCGTCCTCGATGAGAAGTAAATTCTTTTTTCAGAATATGAACGAGAACGAACAGAACAAGAAGGGCCTGCAGCTGGAACTGGCGCAGGAGGTGGCCCAGGGCGAGTATGCCAACTTCGCCATCATCACCCACTCGAGTAGTGACTTTGTGTTGGACTTTGCACGGGTGCTGCCCGGTGTGCAGAAGGCACAGGTGAAGAGCCGAGTGATCTTGGCTCCCGAGCATGCCAAGCGGCTGCTGGGTGCACTTCAGGAAAACATCATGCGCTACGAAAAAGCGTTCGGTCCGATCAAGATTCCGAACCAGGAACCGCGCACGATTGCCCCATTTGACCTCTCAAAAGGCGAAGCCTAAGAGCAAATAGAACTTAAAGATTGTAAAAAGTGTTATATCTTGTTAATTGTTGCAAGGTATGGCACTTTTTCTTCATTATATATTAGGTGGAATCGGAAAATAGTTGTACCTTTGCAGCCCGAAACGCCCTTCTGGGAAGAAGTGGGCGCCGTAACATGCTGAAAATAAACAATATATACATATATAAATTAATAAATTAAAAGTATTATGCCTACAATTTCACAATTGGTAAGAAAAGGCAGAAAGGTGATTGTCGACAAGTCAAAGTCACCCGCGCTGGACAACTGTCCTCAGCGTCGTGGTGTCTGTGTACGTGTCTACACAACGACACCTAAGAAGCCTAATTCGGCTATGCGTAAGGTAGCCCGTGTTCGTTTGACCAACCAGAAGGAGGTCAACAGTTACATCCCCGGTGAGGGTCACAATCTGCAGGAGCACTCTATCGTGCTCGTTCGCGGTGGTCGTGTGAAGGACCTCCCTGGTGTACGTTATCACATCGTTCGCGGTACACTCGATACCGCCGGTGTCGCCAACCGCCTGCAGCGCCGCTCTAAGTACGGTGCCAAGCGTCCCAAGGCCAAGAAGTAAATGACCGGAGAAGGTCATTTGGCCGCCCTTTGAAAAAGTAAAAGGGTAAACAAAGAAAATAATAATCCGTTTTGCTGGAGATAATGTTATAAGGTTGAGTAAATGTCCGAGCGAAGGACGTTGAAGAACAAGTAAGAACAGCCCTCAAGCAGAATTTAAACATTCAAAACAAAATGAGAAAAGCAAAACCCAAGAAGCGTGTGATCCTTCCGGATCCCGTCTTCAACGATCAGAAGGTGTCTAAGTTCGTGAACCACCTGATGTACGACGGTAAGAAGACCAAGTCGTATGAGATTTTCTACAATGCACTGGAGACAGTGAAGGCAAAGATGCAGAACGAGGAGAAGTCTGCCCTGGAGATTTGGAAGCAGGCCCTCGACAACATCACCCCGCAGGTGGAGGTGAAGAGCCGTCGTATCGGTGGCGCTACCTTCCAGGTGCCTACGGAGATCCGTCCCGACCGTAAGGAGAGTGTCTCCATGAAGAACATGATCAGTTTCGCCCGCAAGCGTAGCGGCAAGTCGATGGCCGACAAACTGGCTGCCGAGATCATGGACGCCTACAACAACCAGGGTGGTGCCTTCAAGCGTAAGGAGGATATGCACCGCATGGCTGAGGCTAACCGCGCATTTGCTCACTTCAGATTCTAAGATAGGATTGGCAAAGGTATTAAGGTAAAAAGATAAAAAAGTAATAAGGATAATAAGACAATGGCAAATCGCGATCTACATTTGACAAGAAACATCGGTATTATGGCTCACATCGACGCCGGTAAGACCACCACCTCTGAGCGTATCCTGTTCTATACGGGTAAGACGCACAAGATCGGT
>JAEEPF010000129.1 GCA_016284635.1 Prevotella sp. | reverse complement strand
CCTATGACATCAACTCGATGTACGATGCCATCACCCAGGGCTACACCGAGATGCCCAGCACCGTCTGCAACGTGCTCTATGCCTACAATCACTTCTGCCGTCTGGGTTACGACATCCACGACTATCTTAAGGATCCCGTGGCCAGCCACTTCGACGAGTGGTTCCTCAGCAAGCAGAACAAGCGCAGAGCCCTCGACGAGGAGCTTATCAAGACCAAAAAGACGAGCGACATCTGCACAGATGCCGTGCTTAACACCAACAGTTCCTTGTCGCGCCGATTCAAGGAGGCCTTCAGCGCAGATGCGCTCACCAGCGGCTGGACGCCCCGCAAAGACTTCGACGTGATGCTCTTCCACGATACGAAAGACGATGTCGTGCCTGTGGAGAACTTCTATGCCATGAGCAAGTTCCTCAAGGATAAGGGTATCAAGACGGAGGAGTTTGTCGGTGAATATAGTTCCGAAACAACAAAGGAAGCTGGCATCACCAACCACGAGGTATCGGCCCTTACCTTTTTCCTCAGGATCATCGAGTGGATGAGGGCGAACTATTAATAGTTTTGAAGATAAAAACGTTCCAAATGCTTGCAAGAATCAAGATTTATTCGTATCTTTGCAAACTAAATTAGGAAATATATAGTATAACAGATTAATGGGTATCAAGAAGATTGCTATTTGTTCGGTTGTCGGCATACTGTTGCTGACTACTGCGGGTTGTGACGTCAACAGTTCTACAACGAGTATACAACAACAGGAGGCTGACAGCATGATCACCGTCGCCTATCGGGCAAACGACTACAATCGTCTGGAGATTCTTGCCGACAGTTTGAGAAATGCCAGACTCATCAGCGACATGAAATCCAGCTACTGGCTGGGGTATGCAAACGACAAGTTGATGCGTAAGCGCATCGCTGAGTTCTTTTGGAATACGGGCATGGCAGCATTCAATCCTGACGAAGATAAGGAAGATGCCGAAGTATATGCCGAGATGGCCAGCCGTCTGGCGGGACTGAAATGTACGCTGGGTGAGTATGAGGCAGCCCTGAAGGTGGCGCAGACGGCTGTGAGCCAGTTGCAGCAAATGGGCTATGACAATACCAGCAACTATACCAACCTGATTATCTATATCGGCTACTGCCAGAGCCGTTTCGGGCTGAACAAGGAAACGGCTGCACAGACACTGGAGCAGGCTTATCAGCAGCACCTCGGCTATATACGCCAGCAGCCATCGAGTGACACCTACAGACTGGCTATCATCGGTCTCACCAATATCTGCTACAATTACTCCGACATGTGCGACCTCGAGAATCTGCTGTTTTGGGCTAACCGCTACGACAGTCTGGTAGGGTGCTACGATAAGACGGGGCTGGCTCCAGAAACTTACATCGACAAGCAGTATGGCCGTTCCTGCGTGTTCCGTGCCAAGGCTCTTGAAGGTTTGGGAAGGACCAGTGAGGCAGACAGCGCCTTCGCATCTTTCCGCAAGACGCACTATAGCCAAACCTCCGATGGCGCCATTCTTGCCGCCGACTATCAGATGTTTACAGAAAAATGGAAGGATGCTGCTGACAGCTGGAGCTATCTGGACGAATTCAGGAAACAGTATGCCAGCGATTACTCGATGGAGAACATTCAGCTGACCTTCCTGAGGAAATACGAATCGAATCTGAGGGCGGGACGTAAGGATTCGGCTATGGCCGTTGCCATGAATATCCTGTCACACCTCGATTCGACCATCACCAAGTCTCGTCGCACGGAAGCCATTGAGCAGGAGATCGTTCGCAAGAAGGAAGCGCAGATGATGGAAGACAAGAGACGCCTGGAGGTGCAGCAGTGGTGGACCCGTCTGGCCGTGATGGCAGTCCTCATCCTTGCCTTGGTCATCTATATCTTCGTGCTTAACCGCATGTCTGCAAGACTGAAGAAGGCTCACGGGCAGTTGAAGGTGGCCTACGACCAGCTGGAGGTGACCACGTCGATCAAGGAGCGTATGGAGAGCGAGCTGCGCATTGCCCGCAACATACAGATGTCGATGGTGCCCAGCGTGTTCCCAGACATCAAGGGACTCGATATGTACGCCTCGATGACGCCAGCCAAGGAGGTGGGCGGCGACCTCTATAACTATCTGCTGCTGGGCGACAAGCTCTACTTCTGTGTGGGTGATGTCAGCGGCAAGGGAGTGCCCGCCTCGCTGTTTATGGCTCAGGCCACGCGTCTGTTCCTCACGCTGGCCAAACAGGAGATGTCACCTGCAGAGATCTGTACCCGCATGAACGATGCCTTATCGGGTGACGACAATGAGAACAATATGTTCGTGACCTTCTGGCTCGGACTCGTAGACCTCACCACCGGACATCTCTCGTTCTGTAATGCAGGCCATAATCCGCCCGTGATAGGATGTGGCGGCGACGATGTCACGTTCCTGAAGATGCAACCCAATGTGCCTATAGGCGTCTTGCCGGGGATGGAATTCGAGGGTGAAGAGATGGACACCATCAAGGGCCAGCCATTCTTCATCTATACCGACGGACTGAATGAGGCGGAAAACAAGGAGAAGGAGGAATTCAGCGATGCACGTCTGATCGAAATTTTGCACAACACCAGTTTCAGTTCATCGCAGCAGCTAATCGAAAAGCTCCGCGCTGAGGTGGAGGCTCACCGTAACGGAGCTGAACCCAGCGACGACCTCACGATGATGTGTCTCTATATACAACAAAATATATGAAACATCAAGAAGAAGACAACAATACCCTGCGCTCACCTGAAGAGATGGGCGAGCACCTGCGGGTGACATCCGTGCCCACCTATCTGCTGGCGGCGGCCGTCATACTGATGCTGGGAGCCTTCATCGTATGGGGCTTCTTGGGGAAAGTCAGTGACAAGGCCCACTATTCGGGCATCGTGTTCCCCGCACAGGGCACCACAGACATCACCCTGCCCAACAAGGGTATGGTGCGCACGATGCTGGTGCACGTCGGCGACAGCGTGCGGCAGGGGCAGACGGTGGCGCTGGTTTCCATCGGTGAGAGCCATAGTTTCCTGACGAGCACGGCCGACGGTCTCGTAATCAGCTCGAAGACGGACAACGAGCCTTTCGAGGCCTTCGACCCTATTGTGAGTGTGATAGACGAGAATGCCTCTGGCGGACAGCTGCAGCGCACTCAGCTGATAGCCTATGCGGACAACGAGGCTCAGCGCGACTTGCGCATAGGCATGGAAGCCCAGGTGTGGCCGGCCGACGAGAAGCGCGATGAGATTGGCTATGTGCGTGGACGCATCACTCAGGTGGTGCGCTATCCTGCCGATGCAGACGAAGTGCGCAAGACGCTGAAGTCTGACATCCTTGCCAAGCGGATGTTGGAACTGGGTGATGTGGTCTATGAAGTACGTATCGACCTGCTGAGCTCCCCGGATGATTCCACACGGTATGACTGGTCATTCGGCGAACCCGTCGGTGTCAGTATGGGCATCGGCACCCGCTGCTCAGTGCTCACCGAGACGAGCCGCCGGAGTATGTTCCAGTATTTGTTTGAGTCGGCACGGACACAGACGCGCAACTTAAAGCTGAAACTTGAGTAATGAAAAAGTGGCATCCTAAACCGAAATCAGAGTTGTCAGTGCTGTCGGCATTGAAGTATTTTCTGAAGGGGAACATGGCGTTTGCCATCGCCAGCATAGTGGTCTACGTCATCAATCTGGCTATCAATATCCTGCCGCCCTTCTTCCAGCAGGTCTATACCGACAACATCATCACCCACAAGAACCCGGAATGGTTCGCGCCGCTGCTTGTGCTCTATTTCATGCTGTTCGCCCTAGAGATGATCGCCTGGGTGTCGCTCTCGATCGTACGACGGATGACCAGTACGAAGCTCATCATTTCGATGTCGTCGAAATATCTGTGGACCGTACTACGACTGCCGATGACGGCTATCAGCCGATTCAGTCCCGGAGAGCTGGTGGCGCGCTATATGGGCATCACGAAAACCGTCAGGACACTGGACATCAACCTGCCGTCGCTGGTGATCTTCTTCGTGCCAGTGCTCTGCTGCACGCTGATCATGTATATGAACTGGAAGCTGGGGCTGATGCAGCTGCTGTCCATCGTGCTGCTGCTGTATGTGATGCGTTCCACCTCGAAGGTACAGAAAAAGATATCGATGAACCTGGAGGTGACGGAATCGCGGTTGCAGAATGTCACTATGACCGGACTGGGTAATATGGAGACCATCAAGTCGCTGGGCGGCGAACAGTTCTTCTTCTCACAATGGGATCAGGCTTACGTACAGGCCATGAACGCACGGGTGAAGACCTCGACGAACACCATCTTCCTCAGTGCAGTCCCGCTGCTGGTGCTTCATCTGACGAATGCCGTCATCCTCTGTGTAGGCGCCTGGCTGATCCTTCGTGGTGAACTCACGCCCGGTATGCTCTTAGCCTCACAGGGACTCGCCAATGAATCCATCTGGCCCATCAATAAGACTATCGACGGCACGATGATGATGATGCGGGTGAACTCCTCGATCAAGCGCATCAAGGATGTGACCGACTGCGGCAGTGAGGGAGCAGACTTGAAACTGCCGGCAGAGGGCGACGCGCCTGAAGAGGTGAAACTGACGGGTGAGATCGAGCTGAGGGATGTCACGTTCGGCTACGACCGCAAACTGCCTCCCATCCTCAATCACTTCTCGCTGAAGATCAAGGCCGGCGAGCGCATCGCCCTCGTAGGTGCCTCCGGCTGTGGCAAGAGCACGATCATCAGCTTGGTGTCGGGTCTTTACGAGCCCTGGGAAGGAGAGGTACTGTTCGATGGGAAACCCCGCAGCGCCATCGACCGCATGACGTTTATCAATTCCGTCTCGGCGGTAAATCAGGATGTGACGCTCTTTGAGGGCACTATCGCTGACAACGTGAAGATGTGGGACGAGTCGATCGAGGACTATTCGATGGTACTGGCCAGTAACGATGCCCAGATCCATCAGGAAATCATGGAGCGTCCGGGTGCCTATCAGGGTACGGTGGCGGAGAGGGGCAGCAACTTCAGTGGTGGCCAGCGGCAGAGGATCGAGATCGCAACGGCCCTGGCGAAGGAGCCTACCATCCTGTTGATGGATGAGGGAACCTCGGCGCTCGATCCCCAGACGGAGGCCAAGGTGATGGAAAACCTGTATGATCAGGGCATGACGCTCATCATGATAGCCCACCGGCTGGAGACGATCGCACGGTGCGACCAGATCTATGTGATAGAGAAGGGCCACGTGATCCAGCACGGCACCCATGAGGAGCTGGCGCAGATAGACGGTCTGTATAGTAACCTCTTAAAATACGCCTGATGGAGATGACAGACAATCCGTTTCTCGAACAGCTTATGAACCGCATCGGCGGTGACCGGCAGGCCGTGCGCAGGGCGGAGGACATCTTCCGTGCCATGCTCGACCGGAAGCTGTGGCGGCAGATGCAGGCTAACCGGGAAGTGCCTCTGGATCTGGACTATCTGATGAGTAAGAACATCTTCTTCCGCGAGATAAAATTGTCGGACGGATGGTGGAGCCGTTGCACAGGCAAGATGATGGGTTTCCTCGCTGAGGATAATACCCCGGTGCTGCTCACCCCCGGCTTCGCAAGCTATACCTTCACCCACCCGAAGACGGGGCAGCTGATCAAGGTGAACAAGCCTACCGACATGCTGAAAACAGAGGCTCTGACGCTCTGTTACCCTTTGCCCGGTGACAGTCTGACGACGCGTGACATCGTCCAC
The DNA here is from genome assembly GCA_016284635.1 of Prevotella sp. Lineage (GTDB taxonomy): Bacteria > Bacteroidota > Bacteroidia > Bacteroidales > Bacteroidaceae > Prevotella. Next base: position 4,204 of record JAEEPF010000129.1, on the reverse strand, counting down.
TACGCCATCGGCCGGCTCTGCGGATACGACGCTTTCTACAGTCTCCTGGCTTGTGTGGGCGTCATCCTGCTGACCATGTTCTCGCCCTATGTCTGCAAATTGATATTCTCTGAGATCATCCCTTCAGGCAATGGCAGTCAGATCATTCCCATAGCAGCGTTGCTCGTGGGTGCTGCCATCGGACTGATGATGGTGCAGACGGCCCGCAACCTGGTGGTGATACGCATCAAGGACAAGGTGGAGTATGCCTTGCAGACGGCGATGATGTCGCGCCTGTTGCTCCAGCCGGCCTCCTTCGTCAAGGACTATTCGGCTGGCGACCTATCCAACCGTGTGCTGTCGATCTCGCGTATCAGTGCCAACCTGACCGTGACCTTCATGTCAACCATCCTGACATTCCTCTTCACGGGCATCATGTTTATCCAGTTCTTCATCTACGGCGGTCCGCTACTTTTCACCGGTCTTGCTGCCATCTCGTTGCAACTGTTTTCGATCCTGCTGCAGTTCTACTACACGAGGAAAGTACAGATGAATGTCAATGCCAGCAGCTCACACCTCATCGGTACGCTGTTCTCCTTGTTCAGCGGCATGCATAAGATCAAGACCAGCGGGGCAGAGTTCCGTGCCTTCCACCAATGGGCGATGGCATACGCCCCGACGGAGGTCAACGGCAGCTATCAGCCTATGGCCAGTTTCTATATCAATGCCGTGAGCTATTGTCTCAAACTGTTGCCCATGATTGTCACGATGTGGGCGGCCTGGCACTATCAGCTGCCACTTACCGACTATATTGCCTACTGCGCCGTGCTGGCGATCGTCTGCTCTGCCGTCGACCAGCTGCAGGCCATCACGAAGGATGTGGCGCGTCTGCTACCCGAGTTACAGCTCTGTAAACCGATCATGGCGGCTAAGCCGGAAGCCAAGGACGGCAGTGTCGTGGTGAAGAATGTGACAGGTACGGTCGATATCCGCGGCTTGAAATTCCGCTATGACCATGATGCACCTCTGCTCTTCGACGGTCTTGACCTGCATATCAACAGTGGCGACTATGTGGCACTCGTCGGTCCCTCGGGCTGCGGCAAAAGTACGCTTATGCGACTGATGCTTGGTTTGGAGCATCCGCAGGGAGGTTCCATCTTCTATGACCAGTATAACCTCAGTGAGATCAACCTGTCCAGCTTCCGTCGTTTCTGTATCGGTATATGTCTGCAGGATGGCCGACTCGTCGAGGGCACCATCCTCGATAACATTATCTTCAACAATCCGTCGTTGACGGAGGAAGATGCCTGGGAGGCCGCACGCATGGCAGCACTCGACAAGGACATCGAGCAGCTGCCCCTGGGCATGCAGACACCCATCAGCGTGGATGGCAAGGGCGTATCGGGCGGACAGCGGCAGCGCATCCTCATCGCCCGGGCACTGGTGAGAAAGCCGAGGATTCTCTTCCTCGACGAGGCTACCTCGGCACTCGACAATATCAGCCAGCATATCGTCACCGAGAGTCTGGCCAAAATAAAATGTACGCGTGTCGTCATTGCCCACCGTCTGAGCACCATCAAGCAGTGCAACCGCGTCATCGTGCTGCGCAACGGGCGTGTGGCGGCCGACGGCCCCTATGAGGAGATCAAAGATCAATTGACAATGAATAATGGATAATTGATAATTATGATGACATATCTATATAATATATCAGGATTCAAACTATGGCTGTTGCGGCTATTGCTGTGCGCAGCAATTATCCATTGTCCATTATCCATTGTCCATTGCAAGGCTCAGGCTCAGCCGCAGCTGACCCTTGAGCAGGCCATCCGCCAGGCACAGGACAGTACGATCATCGCTTTCCAGAGCCGACACGAATACAACTATTACCAGTTGCATTACGATGAGTTCATCGCCCTGCGGAAACCGCAACTGACCCTCCGTGTGGCACCGAACTACTCGCGCCTGATCAACGACCTCTCCCGCGATTACATCTATCTACGCAACTACGACAATCTGTCGGCAGCGGCCAGCGTCAGGCTCACCCAGAAGATGCTCGGATGGGGTGGCGAGGCTTATATCGGCACACAGGCTATCTGGAGCGAATACTTCAACTCACAGTCGACAGAGGCCAGACAGTTCATGGCGGCACCTATCCTGGTGGGCTACCGGCAGACACTCTTGGGATACAACCCCTACCGCTGGGAGAAAGCCATCGAAGACCAACGGCTGAAAGCTGCCCGCCAGCAACACGAATATGACATGAATCGCATTGCCGAAGAAGTGACACAGCGTTTCTTCCGGCTGGTTTGCGCTCAAGGTGAACTGGAAATGTACCAGAGCAACCTACAGACAGCCGACACACTTTGTGCCATCGCCCGCGAGAAAGCCAGCATTGCGATGGTGACTGTGGCGGAACTGCGTTCACTGGAATTGCAGCGCGTCAATACCGCCAACGCATTAGCCATGGCCCGTACTGAGGAAGAGGTGGCCCGCACACAGCTGGCATCCTTCCTGAGGCTCAGCGGCGATAGTCTGTCACCAGTGACGCTGCTCGAGTATCCACGAGAACCCAAGCACATCGCCCTGACCACCGCCCAGGCCATCGACCTGGCCCTGGCCAACAGTCCCGCCTACCAGCACCAGATAGCCTCCCTCACCGAGTCACGCCATCAGGAGCAGAAGGCGTATAAGGAGAAAGGTGTCAACGTCGCCCTCGACGTCAACGTGGGTATGCAGCAGGTGGACAATGTGATAGGCCGTGCCCTCCGCGACCAGAAGCTGTATGCCCTCGGAGCCGTCACGCTCAGTGTGCCACTGATGGATCACGGAGCAGCCAAGAGCCGCCATGCTGCCGCCAAGGCATGGGTGGAGCGTGAGGAGAGTGCACTCGACGAGGCTGAGCGAAAACTGAGGGAGGACGTGACATCGACCATGTACGACATCGACACCTACAGACTGCTCTTGGAGCAAACCAGCGAAGCCGTCGCCATGGCCGACGAGGTGTTTGACATGAATGCCGAGAACTATGCTAACGGACTCTGCGACATCAACACCTACTCGCTGGCGCAAAACCGGCGCGACAATGCCTACAAACAGTATCTGTCAGCCCTCGGGAAATACTGGACAGCCGTTTTTCATTTGCAGACACTCATAGGAGGAATTTAAGTTTAAGGTTTGAGATTTGAAAATTTTGATGACATATAGCAATATGAAGTATTTGGTATCCAAAATAATAATGGGGATAGCCGTAGGCGTAGTGCTTACGGCCTGCGGTAACAGACAGCAGAGCAAAGCTGATAGTCATGAGTCTGAGACGGCAGCGGCAGCGGCTTCTGTATCTACCCCTGCCAAGGCGGAGCCTACAACAGCACCCTTCTCATGCAAAGGTACCATCCAGTCTGTCTCTGAGGTGGCGGTCAACAGCCGCATCAATGAGCAGATCGTCATGTTAGGCGTGGAAATGGGACAGCGCGTACACAAAGGACAAGTCGTAGCACGCCTCGACAGAACAGCCATTGAGGACAAGATCACCAAAGGCCGGGCAGAACTAGAACAGGCAGAGTTCCAGTATCAGAATATCCTGATGGGGCAAGGCTATAAACGCGGTAATTTCGACCAGGCCCCTGAAACCATCAAGGAACTGGCTCGTGTCAACAGCGGCTACAACACGGCCAAAGCTGCTCTACGGCAGTTGGAGCACCAGTTGGACTACTGCACCATCCAAGCCCCCATCTCAGGTATCGTGACCCAACTCAATGCCGTCCTCTATGCCACCGCCGCCCCAGGAGAGACACTCTTCCGCATTGTGGATACAGAGCACCTGAAGGTCAGCTTCGATGTGCTTGAGAATGAACTTCGACGGTTTGAGAAAGGCACTGCCATCACCGTGACTCCAATCTCCTATCCCGACGACCACCATCAAGCCCGTATCACAGCCGTTAGTCCCGTGGTGGAAAAGAACGGCATGGTACACTTAGAAGCCACGCTCACGCCACATCCCCGCCTGATGCCCGGTATGTCGGCCATCGTCATGTTAGAATAGTATCGCCTTAGTATGCTGTTATTGCGCGGCTTTGCCGCTCTGTAGGTCGCAGCTCCGGGTGAATCATGGGGACTGTCCCATCTGTGCGACTTATCGCACTGGGGGACTGTCCCCTGTGATTCGCCGCGCTCCTTAGAGCGCAATGGGCCCGTACCCCATACAACTCGTCGTTGTGATGGC
>JAEEPF010000011.1 GCA_016284635.1 Prevotella sp. | reverse complement strand
AGCCGTGAGTTCCAGAATCAGACAGACGACGGCCACGACGGCCCACATCTGCCACAAGTGTTGCGCTAAGTAATCAATCATAATCCTTTATATATTTTAATGTTTAATGCCTATTCGTCCGCAAAGGTACGACAATTTTTTGAAAAATGCAATAAAATGGAAGATTCTTTCGTTATATATCCTGATGAAACATTCATTTGCACGATATCTGTGTCTGCTGGCGATGCTGTTTTTCAGCGCTGCCGGTTTTGCTGATGACTTCACACTCAAAGGAAAAGTCGTCGACGAAGACGGTCAGGCATTGGAACTGGTGACCGTCTCGTGTCTGGCGCAGGGTAAGGTGGCGATGACCAATCTGAAGGGCGAATTCTCCATCAACCTGAATAGTGCCGACTCGGTAGAGGTCAGGTTCTCGATGGTAGGTTACGGCCCGAGGAAGCGGGTATTCAGACGTCCAAAAGGCAAGATGACCGTGCAGATCGTAATGTATCCCATGGAGGCGCTGCAGGAGGTCACCGTCACGGAACGCCGGCGGCAGACCACTCAGACGGAACAGCTCAACACGAAAGACCTGAAGATCGTACCCTCGATATCGGGTAACGCCGTCGAGGAACTCATCCAGCAGCAGGCAGGCGTGTCGACGCATAACGAACTGTCATCGCAATATAATGTGCGCGGCGGCTCGTTCGACGAGAACTCGGTGTATATCAACGGCGTGGAGATATACAGGCCGTTGCTCGTCAGCAGTGGACAGCAGGAAGGTCTGTCAATCATCAATCCGGACATGGTAGAGAGTATCGGTTTCTCGACAGGCGGCTTCGCAGCGAAGTACGGCGACAAGATGTCGTCGGAACTGGAAAACACCTACCGCAAACCCAAACGGTTGGAGGGAACCATCACGGGATCGCTGCTCGGCGCCACCGGCTATTTCGGCTACGGCAACAAGACTTTCGCGATGAGTCACGGCATCCGGTACAAGACCAACAGGTATCTGTTAGGCTCCCTCGAAACAAGTGGAGAATATCAACCGAATTTCCTTGACTATCAGACATATATCAGTTATACTCCTAACAAGAGATGGCAAGTGGATTTGATTGGATATATCTCTGAGAACCATTACAATTTCACACCTGAGTCACGAGAGACCACGTTCGGCACATTTGCCGACGCGAAATCATTCAAGGTCTATTTCGATGGACAGGAAAAGGACGTGTTCCGCACCTACTTCGGCACCGCCTCCATCACCCGCTCGTTCGGAGACTCCACCAAGATCAAGTTTCTGACATCCGCCTTCCACACCAAGGAGAAAGAGACCTACGACATCATGGGACAATACTGGCTGGACGACGCGCAGTCGAGCGAGAATCTCGGCGTGGGAACCTATATGGAACACGCCCGGAACTACCTGACTGCCGACGTGGTGAGCTTCAAACTGGTGGGCACGCACAAGACGCGCCACCACGACATCGAGGCAGGCATCACCTATAAGACCGAACACATCAAAGAGACATCGCGGGAATACGAGATGCGCGACTCCAGCGGCTATTCCATCCCACACACACCAGACCGTCTGGACCTGATCTACACGCTGTCGGCAAAGAACGACGTGAAGAGCCATCGCATCGAGGCCTACATACAGGACACCTATCATTTCAACAAAGGCGACAACTACTTCACGCTGAACTACGGCGTCAGACTCGCCAACTGGTCGTTCAACAAAGAGACCATCGTGTCGCCGAGAGCCTCGCTGGCCCTCGTGCCCGCCTTCAACCGCGACTACACCTTCCGCTTCGCCACTGGACTCTATTACCAGGCGCCGTTCTACAAGGAGATGCGCGACACGGTGACGCAGAACGGACTGACACGGGCGGTACTCAATGAAAACATCAAGAGCCAGTGCTCCCTACAGTTCATCGTTGCGATGGATTATCGCTTCAAAATGCTCAACCGCCCCTTCAAGTTCTCGGCCGAAGCATACTTCAAGGCTTTATCGAACCTCATTCCGTATAATGTTCAGAATGTGAAGATTACGTACTTTGGAGAGAATCTCTGTTCAGGCTATACCGCAGGACTGGACCTGAAGCTTTACGGCGAGTTTGTGCCTGGGACAGACTCATGGCTCACATTCTCCCTGATGAGCGCCCAACAGAAATACAACGGCCAGTGGATCCCCACCCCGACAGACCAGCGATATGCCATCAATCTCCATTTCACCGACTATTTCCCTGGTACCGACCGTTGGAAAATGACACTCCGTCTGGCTTTTGCCGACGGCCTGCCCTTCGGCCCCCCACACCGTGGACTCGAACAGCAACAGTTCCGTGCACCAGCCTACAAGCGTGCCGACATCGGCATGAGTTTCAGGGCACTGAAGGATGGCAAGTCCGTCAAAAACATCTGGCTCGGACTGGACTGCCTGAACCTGTTCGGCATCTCCAACGTGAACAGTTACTACTGGGTGACCGATGTCACCAATCGCCAGTGGGCCGTGCCAAACTACCTGACGGGAAGGCAAATTAGCGGAAAAGTGACCGTAGAATTATAAATATTGTTAAAACATAGGCGTTTTTATAAAGAATCTACTTGTATATAAGGAGAAAAGTGTATATTTGCACCAAAATTATAAACATAGAAACAAAGATAATTTTAGTATTTTTAGGTTATGAAGTGTAAGTATTTATTCTTATTAACGGTTGTAATTCTCGCTTCTTGCGGCAAAGGCTATGAACTAGACGAGGCTCAATTCAATGAGGAATCCATCAAATTCAATACAGAAAAGACCCTTGGCGTAGCGATTGACCCAGAGCAGACATGGTGCGACATTGTAAACGGCAGTATCACCATCAAAGCTGATGCTGATTTGGAAGACATCGTTAAGGTGCAGATATTGACTGAGTCTCCTTTTGGTAATGACGAAGCCGCCATTCTGAACTCCGTCGAGTGTAAGAAGGGTGACATTGTAACCCTCACCTACGAAGCTCCCGGTATCACAACCGAACTTGTAGCAGCCTGTGTCAGCAGCAAAGGTGTGTACTATATCAAAGTGTTCCAGGTGGGCGAGAGCAACTTGTCTTTCACATCTTCAGCCAATGCAGGGACTCGCGGAGTATCTGATGACTATCCAGCATTGATTGTTCTCGGCGGAAGCATTCCTTCGTTCAACGCCCAACGCGCCCAGACATCTCTCAGCAGCGACTATGGCAATGTGATGGTGAAAGAAAACGTCAATAACAGTGGGAAAAATTTCTACTATGATCTCTGGAATAACGATTCTTGGTTGAAAGACCGCCTCTGGTCCCACAAAACCGTCACTGGCGGTAATTGGAGTGTGGTAGATGGCTTTATCTGCAAGAGCGTATCCAACTCAGGAGATCTTTCCACCCTGAAATCTATCATCACCACATATCTGAGAAAGACGGGTGGTGATAACACCACAAACGGTGGCTCTAAAGCCAACAACTGGCAATACATAGCTCAGGGAAATGCATATTTCCGCGTGAATAACAGTTATTTGATCAGCAATGGCGGTCCGACGACCTTGATACCTATTCAGATGAACACCACAGAAGGCCATTACAATACCATTTACTATTACTATTTTAATCCGAACAACATCCCCGCCGGTATGAGTGAGGTAGACTATATCAAGACACTTCCGAAATACAAAGCTATACCTGGTACGAAAGGAGATGCTAATTGCAGTAGGAAGACAGAGTATCTGTTGCCCTATTATGGCGACGGTAATCCTTCTGAAGATATGATTGCAGAAATTGCCATCCCCCGTGGATATAAGATCGGATTTTTAAACAGAAAGAATTTTGAAAACAAAGGCAACATATCGAATTGCGCCACTGCATGTACTTATGGCGACGGCCGCCTGAACTTTGAGGTCAATCACATAGTAGGCCACTATTTTTCGGCAATTGACAAAACTGTGTCGCAAGAGATTACTTGCAACACACCTAGCGGGAATAAAGAAAAACGAAGTGGTCTTACCCCCAGTGGTATGCAGTTGGAGAGCCCACGTATCGGTTTCTTCAGTGCAAACAACCATACCTACATGTGTTTCGAAGACGGTGCCGACTGTAATTTCTGCGACATGATCATTGAGGTATGTCAGGGAACGGAAATCATTGAGGATACCATGGTCCCAGACGACGTCAAAGGTGCTTCCTACCTCATGTGCTTTGAGGACCGTCCTGCCCAGGCAGACTATGACATGAACGACGTTGTTGTCTTTGCTACACGTGTAGACAATAAACATATCACGGTCGGCCTGGCTGCCTGCGGTGCAGCAGACGATGTTTACATCATGGGAATTCCTGGAGGTAAATTTTTGAATGGCCGCGAGATACATGATATCTTTGGAATCGCAAAAGGATCATATGCTAATACAAAGGTTAATGGTAGCATAAGAGAGAGTGCTCCGAAAGAAACGATTGAAACGATTCTTTCACTAGAAGACTTCCTCAGAAGTATTTACATTGAGAACAGAACTACGGGTAAAACAATCTCTATGCCAGGAACAGGCAAGTCACCTTACGCCATTATTGTCCCCGACAAGTTCAAATATCCAAGGGAAGGTGTCAGTATCAAGGTAGCATATCCAGGATTCTTAGAATGGGTACAGAACAAGAATGCCTCTAGAAACTGGTATCAATTCGCAGAGGATTCAGAGAAGATTTTCCCGAATCTATTCAAATAAGCTAGCACATTTCGCATCGTTATCTCATAAGATTGCTGCCCTTTTCGGGTGGCAATCTCTATTTTTATATAAAAAAGCCAAAAAAAACAAAGGATTCTTCGGAATATGGAGTTTATTGCGTATCTTTGCACATTATTTATAATATAAGGTTTTATTTTAAATATTAAAGATATGAAGATTTCCCACATTGAGCATCTGGGCATCGCAGTTCAGAGCATCGAGGAAAGCCTGCCGTACTTCACTGACGTGCTGGGCTTGGAGTGTTATGCAACAGAAGTAGTAGAGGATCAGAAGGTGAAGACCGCTTTCCTTCGCTGCGGCGAGGTGAAGCTGGAGCTGCTTGAGCCGACATCACCGGAGAGCACCATCCAGAAGTGGCTCGACAAGGGCAACAAGGGTGTGCATCACGTAGCCTTCTGCGTTGAGGACGGTGTAGCCAAAGGTCTTGCCGAAGTTTCCGAGAAGGGCGTGCGCCTGATTGATGAGAAGCCCCGTAAGGGCGCCGAGGGTCTGAACATCGCCTTCCTCCACCCGAAGTCAACCTGTGGTATCCTCACAGAACTCTGTGAGCACCCTGAGTAAATTGATAATTGAAAATTGACAATTGATAATTAAATAAAGCAATGAGCAAACAGTTAGACAAGATCAAACAACTCATCGAGAAGCGCGAACAGGCCCGTCTCGGTGGTGGTGAAAAAGCTATTCAGAAGCAGCACGAACGCGGAAAGTACACAGCCCGTGAGCGCATTGAGATGCTGCTCGACGAAGGTTCGTTCGAGGAGTACGACATGTTCAAGGAGCATCGCTGCCATAACTTCGGTATGGAGAAGAAGCAGTTCCTCGGCGACGGTGTCGTAGCAGGTTCCGGTACTATCGACGGCCGTCTGGTGTTCATCTTCGCACAGGACTTCACCGTGCATGCCGGTTCTCTGTCGGAGACCATGAGCCAGAAGATCTGCAAGGTGATGGATATGGCCATGAAGATGGGTGCTCCCGTCATCGGCATCAACGACTCAGGTGGTGCTCGTATTCAGGAGGGTATCAACGCCCTCGCAGGCTATGCTGAGATTTTCGAGCGTAACATCCTCGCATCGGGTGTGATCCCACAGATCTCTGGTATCTTCGGCCCATGCGCCGGTGGTGCTGTATACTCCCCTGCCCTCACCGACTTCACGCTGATGATGGAGAACACCTCATACATGTTCCTCACAGGCCCGAAGGTGGTGAAGACCGTCACGGGTGAGGACATCGACCAGGAACACCTCGGTGGTGCCTCAGTACATGCCACGAAGTCGGGTGTGACCCACTTCACCGCTGCCACTGAGGAGGAAGGTATTCAGATGTTGAAGACCCTGCTGAGCTACATCCCCTCGAACAACATGGAGACCGCTCCCTTCAAGCCTACCAACGACCCCATCAACCGTATGGAGGACAGCTTGAACGAGATCATCCCCGAGAACCCCAACGAGGCTTACGACATGTACAAGGTCATCTCTGCCATCACTGACGACGGCGAGTTCTTCGAGGTACAGCCTAAGTTCGCCAAGAACATCATCGTGGGCTTTGCCCGCTTCAATGGTCAGAGCGTGGGTATCGTGGCTAACCAGCCGACATGCTATGCTGGCGTGCTCGACGTGAACGCCTCTCGTAAGGGTGCCCGCTTCGTGCGTTTCTGTGACGCCTTCAATATTCCTATCGTGTCGCTCGTCGACGTGCCGGGATTCCTGCCTGGTACTGGTCAGGAGTACAACGCCGTCATCTTGCACGGTGCCCAGTTGCTCTATGCCTACGGCGAGGCCACAGTGCCCAAGATCACCGTTACCCTGCGTAAGTCATACGGTGGTTCGCACATCGTGATGGGTTCAAAGCAACTCCACACCGACCTGAACTATGCATGGCCCTCTGCTGAGATCGCCGTGATGGGTGCCTCGGGTGCCGCCGCAGTGCTCTACGCTAAGGAAGCCAAGGCCAAGAAGGAGGCTGGTGAGGACGTGAAGGCTTTCATCGCCGAGAAGGAGGACGAGTACAACGAGCTCTTCGCCAACCCGTATCAGGCTGCGAAGTATGGTTACATCGACGACGTGATCGAGCCTCGCAACACTCGCTTCCGCATCTGCCGCGGTCTGGCTCAGCTCGCCACCAAGCGCGACGCCCTGCCCGCCAAGAAACATGGTAACATACCTATGTAATTATTTATAGGATATAATATGAACAACGAAGTATATGCAGCAATTGCCCTTGCGCTCCACGAGCACTTAGGCAATAACGTTCACGACGCAGAGCCGGGCATCATCACCATCAGTGCCCACCCCACACAGTGGAACGGCTATGCACAGACATTCACACAACATCCGTAAATGAGTTTTGAGTATGAAAGAGTATAAGTATACAATCAACGGTAATAAGTATGAAGTTGTGGTCGGTGATATCACGGATAACATCGCCACACTGACCGTCAACGGTGAAGAATATACTGTAGAGATGGAGAAGCAGGCCGAGCCTGAGAAGAAGAAGCCCGTGGTGAAAGCCGCCACTGCCGCCGCTTCCGATGACGCACCTGCCGCCAACAAAGCCGCCGTCAACAAGGCCAACGCTGTCAAGGCCCCGCTGCCTGGTGTCATCACCGACATTCTGGTGGCTGAGGGCGATGAGGTGAAGGCCGGTGATACGGTTATCGTGCTCGAAGCCATGAAGATGGCCAACAACCTCGCTGCCGAGAAAGATGGCAAGGTGACAGCCATTTGCGTGAAAATCGGTGAGAGTGTTATGGAAGACGATGCACTGGTTGTGATTGAATAACCCGTGCCATCTATAATTGAACAGCCACGCGACCTTTGGTTGCGTGGCTGTTTATTATTATTTGATAAGAGTAATGTCTATTATCGTCTGGCAGAGGTTTCGCGGATAATAACCTTCTGGGGAACAATCTCTCGATATATCTTACGGTCTCCTGCTATGTTCTTCAGCAGTAGACGGCAAGCCGTTTGTCCCATGAGGCGCGACTGGTCCTCAATGGCAGAGAGTTTCGGCGTGACGTACTGAGCATGAACATCGTCCGTAAAACCAATCAGAGCGACATCGTCTGGGATGCGCAGGCCTAACTGCTTGATGGCGGTAAAGGCTGCGAAGGTGATGATGTCGTTAAAGGCGAGGATAGCGTCCGGGCGGTTATCGCTCTGCAACAGGCGCAGTGTGGCGTCGAGGGCCCAGTCGTAGTCGATGCGTTCGCAGACAACGAGTTCGCGATCAATGGGGATGCGGTTCTCACGCAAAGCCTCCAAATATCCATGCTTACGACGGCGCACCATATCAAGGTGATTCGGCCCTCCTATGAAGGCGATGCGACGGCTACCCGTATCGATAAGATGCTGGGTGGCCTCCTGGGCAGCCACATCGCCATTGGCAGTAACGCTGGAGAACTTCTCCGGCAAACAGGTACGTCCGAAGAACACCAGGGGGATGTCCATCTGTGAGATCTCCTCAAAGTGGCTGTAGTCTGTAGTGTTCTGCGACAGGCAGGCGACGATGCCCTCGACGTGGAGACCAATGAAGTTGTCGATGACGCGCACTTCGGCTTCGCTCTGCTCGTGAGTATTGGCACTGATCACAGAGTATCCGCTCTTGGCCGCCTCATCCTCAATGCCATCGAGCACCGAGGAATAGTAGTGGCTCACGAGGTTGGGCACGACAACACCAATTACTCTCGGCGCCTCCTTGCGCAGACTTTGTGCAAAGGGGTTCGGTCGGTAGTTCAGTTTCTTGGCCAGTGCCTTCACACGCTGCTGCATCTCCTGACCAATCTCTGGCGAGCTGCGCAGGGCCCTGCTTACAGTAGCTATACTCACGCCCAACTCCTGGGCGAGATCCTTCAAAGATATACGTCGTTTTCCGTTAGTCATGATTTATGAATGAATAGTGATAATCGGTTGCAAAGGTACATTTTTTCTCCGAATATCGCAAACGTTTACGTGGTTTTTTGCAATTTCTTTCCTCTTTTTTTGTACCACAATCCTCTTTTTTCGTACCTTTGCACCAGAATTCAGAATGAGTAATGAATAGTTGATAATAAGTTAGTTAGAAGAAAAGCCAAGACTGTCGTGATGACACTCTTGGTTTTTTTATATGTAATATTCAGCAGAATCGACTAGTCCTGCCCTAAGGGCATACTTCGTTGCCTCGTGGAGGGTATTCAATCCCAACTTCCTGAAAATATTCTTCCGATGCGTATTGACAGTATGGAAACTGGAGAAGCGTTTCTCGGCAATCTCTCTGGTGGTCATGCCCAAAGCGATGTCTTTTAGAATCTCCATCTCTGTACGGGTTAGACGGACGTCCTCAGCCATACGGTCCTGAGCCGGAGCCAGCAGAATCTCTGCCATTCGCTGACAGATGAACCGTTGGCCTCGAGCGGCATAGCGAAGACTGTCGCGGATTTCAGAGAGCGGTGAGTCTTTGAGCAACACGCTGAACAAGGGTGACAAAGCAATGGCGCGACGTACGAAGTCTGGCGACAGATCGAAACTGAAGAGTATCCACTTCGCCAGCGGAAAACGCTCGTGCAGGATTTCCAACTCCTCGATATCGTTAATGTCGAAAAGGGTGTAGTCTAGTACGACCACCGCCTCACCGTGCGACTTCAACTGCTCTATCAGTTCCGTCTTGTCGGCAGCGCGACTGATTTCAAGGACAGGCTCCTGATGCTCACAAACATACATCATACCAGCCCGAGTAATATCCTGATTATCTGCTAAAATAATCATATTACTATCAATCAATTTCCTCGTCGGCCTCGTAACCACCCATCTCACGGATGGCATTTTTCAGCATCGTGTACTGTTGGTAGAGGTTATTGACAGCCTCCTCACCCTTTGTATAGTCATACATCGGCGACTTGAGGAAGAAACTGAGGAAGTGCTGGATGCCAAAGCGACCTGCACGGGCAGCCAAGTCTGAAAGCAGGCAGAGGTCAAGACAGAGAGGTGCGGCAAGGATGGAGTCGCGACAAAGGAAATTGATCTTTACCTGCATCGGATAGCCCATCCATCCGAAGATGTCGATATTGTCCCAACCCTCCTTGTTATCGTTACGTGGCGGGTAATAGTTGATACGAACCTTATGGTAATACTGGTTGTCCTCATCGTTACCGTGACCATAAAGGTCAGGCTGAACATCAGGTTTGAGGATGGTTTCCAAAGTTGAGAGCTTGGACACCTCTTTGGTACGGAAATTCTCCGGCTCATCAAGCACAAGGCCGTCGCGGTTACCAAGGATATTTGTGGAGAACCAACCTGAGAGTCCGAGGCAACGAGTGCCGATAATGGGTGCGAAGCCTGACTTGACAAGCGTCTGCCCCGTCTTGAAATCCTTGCCAGCGATAGGTTGGTGCATCTTCTCTGCCAGTTCCCACATAGCGGGGATATCAACGGTCGTATTAGGTGCTCCCATGATGAAAGGCACACCCTCGGAAAGTGCCGCATAGGCATAGCACATAGAGGGGGCAACATGCTGACGATCATCAGCCTTCATGGCAGTCTCGAGATCAGCCAGATGATAGTGGACACTCTTTTCGACTGGCACATAGATCTCCGTAGAGGCAGCCCACAGCACCACAAGACGGCTACAGCCTTTCTCGGCACGGAAGCGGCGGATATCATCGCGCAACGCCTCGACCATCTCCCAACGGGTGGCGCAAGACTTCACGTTATCACCACTAAGCCGTTTTGCATAATTATGGTCGAATGCGGCCTTCATCGGCACTATCTGTTCCAGTTCGTCACGTACGGGTTCAATATCCTTCTCCTTCAGCACCTCAGCATAGACGGCAGACTGGTAAGCATTTTGCGGATAGACATCCCAACAGCCAAAGACGATATCGTCGAGGCTGGCCAATGGAACGATGTCGCTGTACTTCAGATATTGCTTCGATGCTCCCCGTCCCACACGAATCTTATCGTACTGGGTCATAGAACCCACAGGCTTCGTCAGTCCTTTGCGGGTCATCAGCACACCTGTCATGAATGTCGTTGCGACGGCACCGTTGCCTACTACCAAAATACCCAGCTTGCCTTCTGCTGGTTTTACGTTTGTTCGATTCATTTCTTATATCGTTTTTTTCGTTTTAATCATTTCCAATATTTCATCGAGCGCATTGATTGTCTCACAATAGGGACAGTCCCCGTTGTGAGATGCAGATGTCCAGCCCTCGCCTCGGAGCCAAATAGTCTGGCACCCTGCCTCGTGGGCCGGCATGATGTCCTTGTCAAGACTATCGCCCACCACCGTCACCTCTTCCGGCTTCAGCCCAAGAGCCTCCACTCCCAAAAGGAAGATGCGGGGATCGGGTTTGCGAATGCCTACCACTGCCGACTCGATGACCTTGTGGAAGAGTCCGTCAAAGCCGAACTCATGCAACACGGTATGCATATTGCCATAGAAATTGCTCACCAGCACCATCGGCAGCCCGTGGTCTTTCAATTGTAACAGAACCTCACGGCTTTGGGCTGTCATAGTCATTGTCCGCTCATAGAGATCATCCAATATCGTCTGCCAATACTTTTCATTTTCTACTTTCAAGTACTCCTGTTGCAGGCGGAGCTTCGTCTCCAATGTCTGGCGGAAGGTGAAATCTGGACGGATGACAGGATTCCTTCCCAGCGTCCGTTCTGCATAGACATACGCCTCACGGAACTGAACCTCGGTGACAGGCACCTGATGACGCTCATAGGCATGCCAGAGCACCTGTCCCCAGTGCTGTCCTCCCGTGTCGAGAGTACCTCCGTAATCAAAGATATAACCCGCCGTCATGCCTTCAGATATTGGTCGTACAGATTATCGCACAGCCGCTCATGGGTGCGGTGCATATACGCGTACATTATATTTAATATAATAACCTCCACTAACAGATAGACCCACGGACAATCCAACAGGCACGTCACATAAATAGTGATGGCACGGACATTGAATGTGAGCATATTGGTGTATTTCATCAACGGCAGACTGCCTGCCCTGAATGCATCACGAAGATCCTGTGGCATATCGGAGGCATCCGGCCAACGCGACTTCACCTCACGGAAGAATGCCTGGAAACGTGGGGTGCGATGTTCCTGCCCCTGACAATAACTGGCATAATTGTAACGGAACAAGCGCTCAAACCACTTCGACTTAGGTAGGTTCTCAAAAATCTGCCGCTGCTGGGCACTAGTATCCAGTTCACTGCCTTCCTTACCCAAAAGGAAATAAAGATGTATCTGACGATAGTAGTCGGCCAATGAACTTTGCGGTGCATGACATAAGAAACCCGCCACAGCAGCCAGCATAAAGCCCCAGATACCCCATGGCGTAGTAGTGCCAGGAATATGCTGCGGCCACAGACGAACCACAATAGCCACATAGATGCAGAAGAACCACACATCGCCGGAGAATCCGTCAAGCACACGACCTAAAAGTGTCTTCTTGCCTGACAGACGTGCCATCTGACCGTCGGTAGAGTCACAGAAATTGGCGAGCATCAACAGAGCCACACCATAGAGGTTATGAAGGAAGTCAGTATAATGGAACATCCATCCTGCCGCCGCTCCAAAGAAGAACGACACAATCGTAATGACATTCGGATGGATGCCGAGTTTATTCCATAACAAGGCGAATACGAGACCAATGGGACGTGTGAACCACACGTCGAGCCATTCCTCTGTGTCCTCAGACTTGAATGAAACCATCAATAACTCCTTAAATGTTGCCACAACTAATTAATTACGATTTACTAATTTACTATTTATTACCAACGAGGTGATAGCATCGGCAGCCTCTTCCCGACAGCGCGAGAAACTAGGCCAGTCGTTGAAGTCTATCAGGCAGAACGACCCGTCAGACCGGATAATAGCGTCACCGCCATAGACACTGACACCGACAGCCGCTGCCAACCGCAGCACCTCAGATACCAACTCTTCGACCTGAAACCTATAGTGACAAGCCGTCCCATTGCGACATTCATCTCCGAACTTCGTCTGACCGTCTTCCGATGGATAATACCATCGGAAGAAGTCGCCCTGCCCCACTCCATAGAACTTCACCAAGTCGCCCTTCACATGGGCACTCACCGTATAATCGGTAATACCCCGTTGACGCATGGCCAGCATAGCTGTATTCAATTGTTCCCTATTGGGCACATAGACCACATCCTCAGCCGTCTGTGCGGAAGCATCGCCACGTTTCAGCCAATAACCGTCAGGACCATCTTTCGGAGGCACTGGCGTACCAATACTCTCCATCATATCCTGCAGTCGACTTCTGGCACAACGCTCGATACCTTCTGGCGAATTGATGCAAGCAATACCGAAGGACTTCAACCAAGCGAGAGTCTCTGACTGGCGCGCCATCGTTAGGACGAGATCAGAACGCACCGCAGATCCCAGATAATCCTGAGATTCCGGAGAGCTCAGACGATCCTCACTAACAAGGCGAATCTCATCGCCATGTTTTTGCAGTCTGTCAATGACTGCCTGAAAAATCGCCCTATCCCGTTCCACGGAGTTGGGCGAAAACCGCTCTGCCCTGCTGACTGCCAATATTCTCATTCTTCACTCTTCACTTAAAAAAGCCTCAGCTTTTTGAATATCACTGACGTGGTCAATATCGAGCACCTTAGAGAAGGGCCAAGCTTTCAGTTTGAACCCATCCCGCAGGAGTCCCCTCTGGAAGTTCCGCATACGTTGCTCACCGCGTGCTACACAGTCTTGGAGTGTGTTTAGCGAACGGGGTGTCAGGGCATAGATACCCCCACTGACATATCGTGGGCAGTTGCACTGATCGAGGAAAGCAGTGATCCATAAGTCGTCATCGGTGGAGACATAGAGCGGTTTCTCATCATCAATGTATTCGGTGACACCCATCAGACCGTCTGCCTCTCCTCTATCGAGAAGTCCGGAGAAAGTCTGCACGAAAGCATCGAACTCTTCCTCACGGAAGATGGTATCTACAGTTGTCAATACAAAAGGACCGTCGTCAAGCCATCGACTCAGTTCCCACATGCTGTGCATGGAACTGGGTGTAGACTTCACGACGAGCCTCAGCGGCAGTCCATAAGTCTGCTGTACAGCCAGGAGATGTTCCTTCACCTCGGTCATCTGCTCGTTACAAATGACAGCCGCTTCAGAAGCTCCTTGAGCCTTGAAGATTCTCAGCAGTCTGTCGACCAACCTCTCACCATTCACCTCTATCAGAGGCTTCGGCGTCGTATTACCTTCTTTTGTCAGCCGCGAGCCTTCGCCCGCAGCTATCACTGCATATTTCATCCGGTTTCCCTAAGGGTTTGCCTCAATAATTCGGCAAAAGTAATCATTTATTGTGAGAAACCGAAAGATTTTAATATATTTTATCGATTATTATTTCACAGTCAGCCGATTGATGTCAATATCGCCCGAGCCAGACTTGTGCTGATTGAACTTCTTGACCGTACCTTTCAGGGAGATGTCACCTGAGCCACGCAGCTCACATTCGACGGCACCACAGCCTTCTTTGAACTCGGCATTAATGTCACCAGAACCTTTCAATGAGAGATATGTGTCCTTCACGCGGAGCAGTCCTAAAGAAACGTCACCAGAACCGATGAGCGTAGCAGAAGCCTTCAAGGCATCCACACTTCCAAGAGATATATCGCCAGAACCTATCAGTTCAACTCCACAACGGTCGCAGATGATATTCTTCATATCAATATCACCAGAACCACGGAGCACTATATCCATCTTATCGGTGTCCACACGGTCTTTTGCTTCGAAGTCACCAGAACCGTTCAGACGGATACCCGTCAAATCCGGAGAGGTCACATAAACCGTCAGACTGTTAGAGTCATCGAAAGAAACATTAACCAAGTTGATCTTCCCACGGTTACGGATACCCAGCGTCTTACCATCTACTTCGGTCAGGATATTATCAACAGCCTCACGCGTACCCTTTACAATAACAGAGAAACTGTCTGCCTGTGTATAACAGATACGGGGATTACCATTGATTTCAATCTCCTCGAAACCCTCCAACTGTCTGACATCCGTCACCTGAGGGCCATCAGAGAGGATGGTCTTCGTCTTCCATTCACTCATACAGGATGAACAAGAAATCATTCCCATTGATATGGCCAGCACGACTGCACTTGCCATCATTACTCGCGTTGCATTCATCATTTGTTTCATTTTTGTATTACTTTTGATGTTCTTTCTGCCTGTTAGACGAACCAAACAGGAGAAAAGTTGCAAGAGAGAGAAAAAAAACTATGCCAAAGGCAGATCTACCCAGAAAGTGGAGCCCTTGCCTATCTCAGACTCTACGCCCATCTTACCGTCCAGGCTTTGTACATGTGACTTTACCACAGAGAGTCCGAGTCCTGTACCAGGGATATACTCATCCAATTTGATAAAGCGTTCAAAGATACGCTGTTGGTCAGCTACCGCGATACCCTTACCAGTATCACTCACCCAGATATGCACATGATTATCATCTTTCAGGTCATAGCCGACACGGATACTTCCCTCTGTAGTAAATTTCACGGCGTTCTGTATCAGATTGTCAATAATCTCATACAGTTTATCACGATCACTCTCTATCATCAACTTGTCCATAGCACATTGGAGGGTAATCGGCACATTAGTAGTCTGCTGATAGGTTTCAATCATTTGCTGGAGCAACTGGTTCAAGTCGACACGAGCCATCAACAGGCTCTTAGCACCGGCCTCAATCTTTGACATGCTCACCAGACCGTCGATGATGTGTAGCAGTTTCTGGTTGTTGTTCTGGATCTCTGCAATGAGTTGGTTACGTTCCTCCTCACTTTGTACAACCGGCAACAGATCGGCAAAACCAACGATAGCATTCAGTGGAGTACGTATCTCATGCCCCATATTAGCCAGGAAGGCGGTCTTCAGACGGTCACTCTCCTCAGCCTTATTCCTGGCAGCCACAAGTGAGGCCATCAGTTCTTTACGCTCATCTATACGCTGTGAAGTGCCGACGATCTTTGTCGGTTTTCCTTCTGCATCACGGTCTACAATGGTAGCATAGCTCTCTTCCCAATAGGAAAGGCCCGACTTCTTGTCCTGCACCTGATATTCCTGATGATAGAAATCTGTCCGTCCCTCACAAATATCCTCGAATGCTCTGTTTACATGATCCACATCCGCAGGAGCGATAACAGACAATGTATCTTTATAACTCTCGTTAATGGCCGGCACATAGTTATTATGCCCGCCACGATAGTCTTTCTCAAAAGCTAAAGAATGCGACTCCGAATCGTATCGCCATACGGCAATCTTCATAGCCTTGAGGATAAAGTCATACTCAACATTTCCCTTTCTGATCTTATCTAGTTGCTCCAACTCCGCCTTCAACCGTTTTCCTATACGCCGCTGAATAAAAACCGAGACGAACAGGAAAATCAAGAACAACACAGCGATGCCCCACTGGAGGGCAATCAACCATGTACTTTCAGTATGGGCATATAATAACAGACTCGTCATAACCGACATATTTGGCACAAAAGTACGAAAATAATTTGAAACACATCATAATTGCATGATGAATTTTAGCAAAATGCCATGTTTTTTATTTGATTAACAGTCAAAAACACTGTTTTTTGGTCAACTTGTATTAACTTTGCAGGCAGAATTCCACACATTGTCCGTCTTGAGCGGGCATGCAAGAAACACTATCAATGGAACAGAATTTCGAATTGATCGCCAAAACGTTTATGGGACTGGAACCTGTACTGGCGAAAGAGCTGACCCAATTGGGGGCTAATGATGTAAAGATCGGTAGACGAATGGTATCGTTTACAGGTGACAAGGAATTGATGTACCGTGCAAACTTCCAGTTGCACACAGCCATCAGGATTCTGAAACCCATCCGCCATTTCAAGGCACAAAGCGCGGATGATGTCTACGAAGAAATCAAGAAAATAGATTGGACTACATATCTGGATGACGACAAGACCTTTGCCGTCGATTCGGTGGTATTCTCCGAGGAGTTCCGCCACTCGAAGTTCGTATCATATAAGGTGAAGGATGCCATCGTCGACCAGTTCCGTGAGAAGACGGGTAAACGGCCTAACATCTCCGTGGCGAACCCAGATCTCCGTCTGAACATGCACATCGCAGAAGACCAATGCACCCTGAGTCTCGATTCCAGCGGTGAGTCTTTGCACCGTCGCGGTTATCGTCAGGAGAGCGTCGAGGCTCCTCTCAATGAGGTGCTCGCCGCCGGCATGATCCTTCTTTCAGGTTGGAAGGGTGACACCGATTTCATCGATCCCATGTGCGGCTCAGGCACCATCCTCATCGAGGCAGCCCTCATCGCCAGGAATATGGCCCCGGGCTTGTTCCGCAAAGAATATGCCTTTGAGAAATGGCCAGACTTCGACGCCGACCTCTTTGATGAAATCTATAACGACGAAAGTCAGGAACGGGAGTTCAACCATCATATCTACGGTTACGACGTCGACATCAAAGCCGTCAACACAGCCATCCTGAACGTAAAGGCTGCTGGACTGACTAACGACATCACCATCAAGCAACAGGATTTCAAGGACTTCACCCAGCCTGGCAACAAGAGCATCATGATTACCAATCCCCCTTATGGTGAGCGCATCTCCACGCCCGATCTTTTGGGCACTTATAAGATGATCGGCGAACGACTGAAACACGAGTTCAAGGGCAACGACGCCTGGATCCTCTCCTACCGTGAGGAGTGCTTTGAGCAGATTGGCCTGAAACCAAGCATCAAGATTCCCCTCTATAACGGCAGCCTGGAATGTGAATTCCGCAGATACCAGATGTTTGACGGCAAACTGAAAGATTTCCGTCATGACGGTGGTATCGTGAAGACTGACGAAGAGAAAAAGCAGATGGCCCAGAAACACCGTTTCAAGAAAGAACGCGAGTTTAAACAGCGCCTCGAAGAGACCGAACAAAATGAGGAAGGCGACATCCGCAGTTTCACCTTCCATCGCCACGAACTCGACCACGAAGACCGGAATGTACGGAAAGACCGGAATATCAGGAAGAGCCGCGAAGACCAAAACGACCGCAGCGACTGGAAAAGCCGTTCGAATCAGAAAGACCGCAACAACCGAAGAGACCGTAAAGACCGCTTCGACAGGAGTGACAAGAACCCCTGGCCAGGAAAAGGGAAAGGTTTTGACAAGAAGAATAGGAGGTTTGACGATGATGAAGAGTAAGACATTTTATTTCCTGATGATGGCAGCCCTATCCACCTCCCTCTCTGCACAAGACAAGCTCTTCACCCTCGAAGACCTGAACTTCGGCGGTACGAACTATCACAGCATGCAGCCCAAGAACATGTGGCTGACATGGTGGGGAGACCAACTGATACAGACTGACGTAGAGGAGTGTTACACCATCGACGCCAAGACCGGCAAAAAGACTACCCTCTTCACGCTTGAAGAGGTTAACGAATGGGCTAAGAGCGATGATGAACGTTATGTACGCCACTTAATGCACGCAGCATTCCCTTATCCCGACAAGCCCATCGTACAAGTCGGTAACCGACATGCCGTCATACTTGTGGATTTCAAGCAGAAGAAGATCGTCTGGCAGGACAGTATCTCAGGACAGACGGCCAACGACTGGAATGCAGCCTCCAAGGCTACTGCCTATGTGGAAGACCACCAGCTTTTCGTTGCGGATGCCGAGGGACAGAAGCACCAACTCTCCACCGATGGCTCGCGAGAAATCGTCTATGGACAGTCCGTACACCGTAATGAGTTCGGTATCGATAAAGGCACGTTCTGGAGTCCTGATGGCATGCGTCTGGCTTTCTATCGGATGGATCAGAGCATGGTGACAGACTATCCGCAGGTAGACATTTTCCCACGAGAGGCAACGTATGAACCAGACAAATATCCCATGGCTGGGATGACGAGCCACAAGGTGACTGTTGGTGTCTATGATTTAGCCACCAACAAAACAGTCTATCTGCAGGCTGGCGATCCCACCGATCGCTATTTCACGAACATCTCCTGGAGCCCTGACAGCAAGACCATCTATATGTTTGAGCTGAACAGAGCCCAGAATGACTGCCGGCTGGTATCCTACGATGCCGCGACGGGTGAGAAGCTTGCAGAGCTTTACCGTGAGACCAGCGACAAATACGTGGAGCCCCTGCATCCCATCCAGTTCCTGCCCTGGGATGATTCCAAATTCATCATGCAGAGTCAGAAAGACGGCTTTAACCACCTTTACCTCTTCGCTGCCAACGGCAAGGAGCTGAGGCAAATCACCCAAGGCGAATGGGTAGTCATGGATGTATTGGGTTTCAATAAGAAACAGAAGACCATCATCTTCAAGGCTAACAAGGAGCATCCCCTGCACCACCGTCTCTATAGTGTCAACATAAAGGGAGAGATCAAACAACTGGAAACGGTAGATGGTGTTCATAACGCAGAATTATCACCATCGGGCAACTTCCTGATCGACAGATTCTCTACGCCTACGAGGCCACGAGTCATCGACGTTGTGGACATCAACCAGAAGACTCCCCGTCATACGAACCTGCTGGATGCAGAAGACCCATGGGCTGGTTACAAATATCCCATCTTTGAGTGCGGCAGCATCAAGGCTGCGGATGGAGTGACCGACCTCTATTACAGAATGGTGAAGCCCGCAGACTTCAATCCAGATAAGAAATATCCGACGGTGATCTATGTCTATGGCGGTCCCCACGCCAACAATGTTCAGGCCTCCTGGCACTGGGCTTCACGCAGTTGGGAGACCTATATGGCACAGAAAGGCTATATCGTCTTCATCCTCGACAATCGTGGCAGCCAGTACCGAGGCCGGGACTTTGAGCAGGCCACCTTCCACCAATTGGGACAAATCGAGATGCAAGACCAAATGAAGGGTGTGGAATACCTGCGTACCTTATCTTATATAGATATGGAGCGCTTAGGCGTTCACGGTTGGTCATACGGCGGCTATATGACCATCTCGCTGATGACCAACTACCCCGATGTGTTCAAGGTTGGTGTTGCCGGAGGCCCAGTGATCGACTGGAAATGGTATGAGGTGATGTACGGCGAACGCTATATGGGAACCCCAGAGAGCAATCCCGAAGGCTATGCCAAGACCAGTCTCATCAACAAGGCGAAAGACTTGAAAGGCAAACTGCAGATCATCACAGGCTACAACGACAATACCGTCGTCCCCCAGCATTGCCTCTCATTCCTCGATGCCTGCATCAAAGCCGGCACACAGCCCGACTTCTTCGCCTACCCTGGTGAGGAACACAACATGAGAGGTCATGCCAGCGTCCATCTCCATGAGCGCATCACCCAATACTTCGAAGACTACTTAAAGTAATCATAAAGTTAAAAGTTTAAAGTTCAAAGATGAAAATATTATTATTAGGCAGCGGCGGTCGTGAGCACGCCTTAGCATGGAAAATCGCTCAGAGCAGCAAGTGTGAGAAACTCTTTATCGCCCCAGGCAATGCCGGAACCAGCAACTGTGGTGAGAACGTAGCCATGAAGGCCGACGACTTCGACGCCATCAAGGATTTCGTGGTTGAGAAGGGCATCAACATGGTGGTTGTCGGCCCCGAAGACCCATTGGTGAAGGGCATCTACGACAATCTGAAAGCAGATCCCAGGACGAAAGATGTGCCTGTAATCGGTCCTTCAAAGGCTGGAGCCGTGCTTGAAGGCTCCAAGGACTTCGCCAAGGGTTTCATGCAGCGTCATAACATCCCTACAGCCCGCTATCAGACCTTCGACGGCGAACATCTGGAGGAAGGACTGAAGTTCCTTGAGACACTCGAGGCTCCTTACGTGCTGAAGGCCGACGGTCTCTGCGCAGGTAAGGGCGTACTGATCCTCCCCACCCTCGACGAGGCCAAGAAAGAACTGAGAGAAATGCTGGGCGGTATGTTCGGCAATGCTTCTTCACAGGTGGTCATCGAGGAGTTCCTGAGCGGCATTGAGTGCTCAGTCTTCGTTCTCACCGACGGCCAGCACTACAAGATTCTGCCTGAGGCCAAGGACTACAAGCGCATCGGCGAGCACGATACTGGTCTGAATACAGGAGGTATGGGCAGCGTGACACCTGTTCCCTTTGCCACAAAGGAGTGGATGCAGAAGGTCGAGGACCGCATTATCCGTCCCACCGTAGAAGGTCTCGCCGCTGAAAACATCGACTATAAAGGCTTCATCTTCTTTGGACTCATCAATGTCAAGGGTGAACCTATGGTGATAGAATATAACTGCCGTATGGGTGATCCTGAGACCGAGAGCGTCATGCTGCGCTTGAAGAGTGACATCGTTGACCTCTTTGAAGGTGTGGCAGCAGGCGACCTTGACAAGCGCACGATTGAGTTCGATCCCCGTGCTGCCGTCTGTGTGATGCTCGTCAGCGGTGGTTACCCACAGGCATACAAGAAAGGCTATCCTATCAGCGGCATCAACGACGTCGAGGGTTCTATCGTCTTCCATAGCGGTACGGTCCTGAAAGACGGAGAGGTTGTCACAGCCGGCGGACGAGTCATCGCGGTCTCTTCATACGGCAAGGACAAGGCCGAAGCCTTGCAGAAATCCTTCGAGGAGGCTCAGAAGATACAGTTCACCGACAAATACTTCCGTCGCGACATTGGAGCAGACCTCTGATGAAGTGAAAAGTGAGGAGTGAAAAGTGAGAAGTGAAGAAACGGATTCAGAATAAAACCGCTGAGAGCCGTCGCACCCTCCCCATAGCCATGCTTTACGGCACGGCCATTTGGGTGTTGGCAGGACTGTTCCAAGAGCAATGGTGGATACAGTTCGCCTGCTTCATCATGTCCGTACTGCTGGTTATGCGGATCAACAGCAAGAATCTGCTGATCCGTATCTACAGCCGTTCTGTCTCCGTTGCCTTCATCTTCCTGTCGTGTGCTGCCGTATTCCTGTTTCCTTCATGGACGGGCGGCATTGTACAACTCTGTTGCATTGCAGCCCTGATGCTCCTCTTTGACAGTTATCAGGATCAGACGGCCGTAGGGAGTGTCTATTACGCCTTTCTGCTCTTAGGCATCGGCAGCATGTTCGACGCCCACGTCATCTTCTACCTGCCCTTGCTGTGGTTTATGATGAAGATCATCGTCTATTCCCTTTCCTGGCGCACATTCTTCGCCTCGCTGTTAGGACTGGCTACACCCTACTGGTTCATGTCAGGATGGCTACTATGGCAGAATGACGGCGACTTTCAGGCGATTGCCAATCTGTTTGCCGTACAGGACATCCTTCAGTTCCCCTTCGACTTCGGTTCTGTCACTCTGCCCTATCAGCTCCTCATGGCCTTCACCACCCTACTGATGGTCATCGGCAGCATGCATTTCATCCACAGCAGTTTCCGCGATAAGATCCGTGTCCGTCAGATCTACTACGGATTCATCACCCTCGGCATTTTCTCGCTGGCACTTTGGATATTACAGCCACACAACGAACTGGCCATACGGATGCTCATCCTTACCACCAGTCCGCTGATAGGCCACTACTGGACACTCACCAACTCCCGTTTTTCCAACATCATCTGCATTATTCTGACCGTAGCCCTGATTGTCCTCACAGCCCTAAACTTATGGATTTCATCATCAGTTTCCTGACGCAATACGGCTACTGGGGTATGCTGTTGGCAGCCTTCCTGGCTGGCAGTTTTTTCCCTTTCTCCAGCGAGGCCGTAATGATCGGACTGATGGCTACGGGCCTCGACCCGTGGGTGCTGATGGTCTATGGCACCATCGGCAATGTCTTAGGCAGCATTGTGAACTACTGCGTGGGACGGATGGGACGGATGGAGTGGATTGAGAAATACTTCCATGTGAAGAAAGAGGATCTTGACAAAGCTCACCGTTTTATGGCCGGACATGGGGCGTGGATGGGATTCTTTGCCTTTCTCCCCGTGCTCGGCAGCGCCATCACCATCGCCCTCGGACTGATGCGATCGAATATCGTCATCACCTTTATTGCCATCACATTGGGAAAAATCTTCCGTTACATCGTCCTCATTTATGGTGCAGGACTGTTTATGTAACCACCAAATTGCTTTACACTTTCTTTCTATTGGCATTTTTCTTGGATTTTAGATAGACTAAAGTGGGAGTTTACCCTAACTAAAGTCCGACTTTACAGGCACTAAAGTCCGAGTTTCCTTAGCCCAAAATCCACTCTATCGTAAAGTCTTGATAATCAGATATATACAAGAACACTCAAAGAAAATATCATGATTGACGAAATTTCTTTACAACTGATCATCGCTTCTATTCACCTGCGTGACAATTAGGACAAAAGACAATTCATTTTTTTGCTCCTCCAGCCGGAAAGGGTTAGATAATGAATAAGATTTATTGAATAATTAAACACAAATTTTCTATATTTCATACATATTTATTCACTCTCACCTCCCCAGCGTGCAAAAAACAGTTGTCCAATTGTCTCAATTGTCACACACCATCCGCTTATCGTCCAAATCTCACAAAAGGGACTGTCCCTATTGTGAGAAAACCGAAATTACGTTAATTAATGTAGAGCGGCAATAAATTCTTCACTCTTCACTCTTCACTCTTCACTTTTTTTTCGTACCTTTGCACCACATTTAAGCATTTAACGTTAAAAAGCATATCGATTCAATGAAACAATTCAAGTTAGTGGACAATGTCCTCGGGTGGCTCACGTTTCTGATTGCCGCCTTCGTCTATTGCTCCACAATCGAGCCGACAGCCTCGTTCTGGGACTGTCCGGAGTTTATCACGACAGGCTACAAGATGGAAATCGGCCACCCGCCTGGGGCACCGTTCTTCATGCTGACGGCCAATCTTTTCTCGCAGTTTGCCAGCGATCCTACGCAGGTAGCAAAGATGGTAAACACGATGAGTGCCCTGCTTTCGGCCACCTGTATCCTGTTCCTGTTCTGGAGTATCACCCATCTTACGCGCCGTCTGATCATCTCTGACTGGGGCGAACTGACGCTGCCGAAACTCATCACCATCGAGGCTTCCGGCTTGGTGGGTGCGTTGATTTACACGTTTAGCGACACATTCTGGTTCTCTGCCGTCGAAGGTGAGGTCTATGCCTACTCCTCGGCACTGACGGCCATTGTGTTCTGGCTCATCCTGAAATGGGAAGATGTGGCCGACGAGCCGCACAGCGACCGATGGCTTGTGCTCATCATGTATATCACCGGACTGTCTATCGGCGTCCACTTGCTGAACCTGCTCTGCGTGCCAGCTATCGGTCTGGTGTATTACTATCGCCGTTTCCCCGATGCCAACCTGAAAGGATCGCTGGTGGCCTTGGCGCTTTCTGGCGCCATCCTGGCAGCAGTGCTCTATGGTGTCGTTCCTGGCATCATCACCGTGGGCGGTTGGTTTGAACTATTCTTCGTCAATACCCTCGGCTGTCCGTTCAATACGGGTGAGATCATCTATATCTTCCTGCTCATCGCCATCGTCATCTGGGCTGTCTATGAGACGCAGACGCAGAAGCACAGCGAGAAGGTTCAGAATATTGCCTTTCTCCTCTCGCTCGGCATGTTGGGTGTTCCTTTCTATGGCTGGGGATGGTCGGCGTTTATCATCGGCATCATCGTGCTGGTAGCCGTCTGGTTCGGTTTGAATTATAAGAGGGAGAAGAAGCTGTTTGTCACAGCCCGCGCAAAGAACACCATCCTGCTCTGTATGCTGATGCTGATGGTGGGCTATTCTACCTACGCTGTGATTGTGATCCGTTCATCTGCCAACCCGCCGATGGACCAGAACTCTCCTGAGGATATCTTCACCCTGGGTGACTACCTCGGACGTGAGCAATATGGCCAGCGCCCGCTGTTCTACGGTCAGGCCTACACCTCTCAGGTAGCCCTTGAAAGCGACGGCAAGTACTGCCGCCCCGTGATGAGCAAGGGAAAGCCCGTCTATCAGCGCAAGGAGAAAGCCTCTGCCGACGAGAAGGATTCCTACTTTGTAGTCCGTACGAAGGATGAGTACAAGTATGCCCAGAATATGCTGTTCCCACGCATGTACGATGCCGGCCATGCTGCCGCCTACGAGTCGTGGATGGGTGGTGTCGACGGGACGGAGGTGCCTTACGACCGCTGCGGAGAAGCCATCACGGTCAAAGTGCCCTCACAGCTGGAGAACATCCGATTCTTCCTCTCATATCAGTGTAACTTTATGTACTGGCGCTACTTCATGTGGAACTTCGCCGGTCGTCAGAACGATATTCAGGGTAATGGAGAGATGGAACACGGCAACTGGATTACCGGTATCCCCTTCATTGACAACGCCCGTCTGGGTAACCAGGATCTGCTCCCCGACGACCTGAAGGAGAACAAGGGTCATAACGTCTTCTATTGTCTGCCATTGATACTGGGTCTGTTAGGACTCTTCTGGCAGGCGTGGTACACCCGGAAGAAGAAAGTGATGGTCAATGGCTCTGAGAATACAATCGACGATCCCATCGGCATCCGCCAGTTCTGGGTGGTCTTCTTCCTCTTCTTCATGACTGGTCTGGCCATCGTGGTCTATCTGAACCAGACGCCTATGCAGCCCCGCGAGCGTGACTACGCTTATGCTGGCTCGTTCTATGCCTTCGCCATCTGGTGCGGTATGGGTGTGGCGGCCATCATCGACTGGTTGCAGCAGAAGTTGAAGAAGGAGAACCTTATCCTAACCTCCCTTATTGCCCTCATCACCCTACTCATCCCTATCCAGATGGCCTCTCAGACTTGGGATGATCACGACCGTTCCGGCCGTTACACTTGTCGTGACTTCGGGCAGAACTACCTGATGACACTTCAGGAGAAGGGCAATCCTATCATCTTCACCAATGGTGATAACGACACCTTCCCCCTCTGGTACAATCAGGATACAGAAGGTGTGCGTACCGATGCGCGCGTCTGTAATCTCTCTTATCTCCAAACCGACTGGTACATCGACCAGATGGTGCGTCCGGCTTACGACTCCCCGTCGCTGCCCATCACCTGGAAACGTCTGGAATACTGTGCCGGCACGAATGAGTACGTACAGGTTGATCCCTCATTGAAGGGACAGGTGGTCCAACTCTATCAGGAGCATCCCGAGGAAGCCGCCGAGCAATTTGGCGACGAGCCCTTCGAGTTGAAGAACATCCTGAAATACTGGGTGCGCTCCACCGTGAAGGACTTCCACGTCATCCCCACGGATACTGTCTATGTCACCATCGACAAGGAGGCTGTCCGTCAGAGTGGTATGATGATGGCCGCCGACTCCATCCCCGATCGTATGGTCATCTCGCTCAAAGGCAAGAGTGCGCTCTATAAGGGCGACCTGATGATGTTGGAGATGATCGCCAACGCCAACTGGACACGACCTATCTATGTGGCACTGACCGTAGGCTCCGAGAACTATATGAACCTCGGCGACAATTTCGTGCAGGAGGGACTGGCCAACCGTATCACCCCGTTCACCACGAAGGGATCCGGAGCCAAGAACTTCGATACGCAGAAGACCTACGACAACGTAATGAACAAGTTCAAGTTCGGTGGTATCGACCAGAAGGGTATCTATCTCGACGAGACGGTCATGCGCATGTGCTACACCCATCGTCGCCTCTTTGCTTCTTTAGCTATGAACCTCATCTCAGAGGGAAAGACCGACGAGGCGAAGAAGGTCCTCGACAAATGTGAGAAGGTTCTGCCCGATTACAACATCCCGCACGACTATCAGAGCGGCTCTGTCGATCTGGCACGTTGCTATGCCAACACGAATCAGACCGAGAAAGCCCAGATACTCATCGACCAGTTATGGCTGAAATCCTGCCAGTATCTGATATGGTATCTCTCCTTCGACGGTTCACGCTTCTCAAGTTCCCAGCACGACTGCCTCATCCACTTCTATATCCTCGAGCAAGTGCTCAACTTACAGGATACGATCAGCAAGGAAGAGGCTGACAAGAAGGAACAACAGTTGCAGAGTCTGATGGGTGTCTATCAGTCCAAAGGTGGAGACATAGAATAAATCCTAAATTCGAAAATATAAGAGGTGTTTATAGAGCAACCCGCCATATACCTGAGGTGGCTTTATCCGAAAGCCTATTGGAGAATGGATCGTCACGAGAAGGCCGTCTATCTGACCTTCGACGACGGTCCCATTCCCGAGGCTACCCCCTTCATCCTCGATACTCTCAAAACGTTCGGTGTCAAGGCCACATTCTTCATGGTGGGTGACAACGTGCGCAAGCATCCCGAGCTCTATCAGCGCATCGTCGATGAAGGTCACCAGGTAGGCAACCACACTCATAACCACATGGTCGGGCTCACTCACACCATCAAGGAATACAGCTACAACGTTGAGAAAGCCAATGCCTACATCCACAGCCACTACGTACGTCCGCCCCACGGTTGGATGCGTCTGGCGCAATACGCCTGGCTCAGCAGGAAGTACAAGATCGTGATGTGGGACCTCGTCACCCGTGACTACTCGAAGTGGATGACGGCCGAAGATGTGCTTAATAATATAAAGAGGTACGCGCGTAAAGGCTCTATCATCACCTTCCACGATTCACTCAAATCCATCGACAAGCTCCGTACCGCCCTCCCCGCCGCCCTCCAATGGCTCCGCGACCAAGGCTACGACTTCAAGATCTTCCCCTAATCCCCCTAATTCCCCTAAATTCCCTAAGATCCCTAAAACCCCTAAAAATAACATAACAATGAAGAGATTACTAACAATCGGCTTATTAACAGCCACATTCGCAATGACAACAAATGCTCAACCCAAACTCTCGGAGAACAACATCGACGAGGTGCTCAAGGCTATGACCCTTGAAGAGAAAGCCAAACTACTCGTTGGCGGTGCAAACAACTTTTTCGGTGCAGGTGCCGTGGTAGGCGGTGAGGCAGACCTCGTGGCTGGTGCTGCGGGTACCTCCCCAGCCATTCCCCGTCTCGGTATCCCTGCAACCGTTCTCACCGACGGCCCCGCCGGTGTACGTATCGACCCTACTCGTAAAGGTACAGACAAGACCTACTACGCCACAGCCTTCCCCATCGGTTCGTGTCTCGCCTCTACATGGAACACCGAACTCGTCAGCAAGGTCGGTGAAGCCATCGGTAATGAGACCAAAGAATACCGTTGTGACGTGATTCTCGGCCCTGGAATGAACCTCCATCGTAATCCTCTCTGCGGGCGTAACTTCGAGTATTACTCAGAAGATCCTCTGCTAACGGGAAAGATTGCAGCAGCCTATATTCAGGGTGTGCAGAGTCAGGGGGCTGGTGTCTCAGCTAAGCACTTTGCCGTAAACTCTCAGGAGACAGACCGTACGGCAGTTGACGAACGTGTATCACAACGCGCAGCCCGCGAACTCTACCTCCGTGGTTTTGAGATTGCAGTCCGTGAGAGTGATCCCTGGACCGTTATGGCCTCCTACAACCAGGTGAACGGTGAATATTCTATGGGTAACCATGACTTGCTCACGAAGATCCTGCGCGACGACTGGGGCTATAAAGGTATCGTGATGACCGACTGGATCGGTATCCGTGAAGGTCTGGAGACCATCAGCGAGGTACATGCTGGCAACGACCTCATGGAACCCGGACAGCCCGCACAAGTGGAAGAGATTATCAAGGGTGTGAAGGATGGCAAGCTCGATATTGCCGATGTAGATCGTAACGTACGTCGTATGCTCGAATACATCGTCAAGACTCCAAGTTTCCATAAGTATCCAGCCTCTAACGATCCTGACTTCAAGGCCCATGCAGCCATCACCCGTCAGAGCGCAGCCGAGGGTATCGTCCTCCTCAAAAACAATGGTGCATTGCCTTGGAAGAGCGGTGCTATCAAGACCGTTGCTTTGTTTGGTGAGAACTCCTACGACTTCCTCTCTGGCGGTACAGGTTCCGGCTGTGTTCATCCTCCTTACGTGGTTGATATGCTTCAAGGCCTTGAGAACGCAGGCATCAAGTCAAGTGCTACCCTCACGGAGATCTACCGCAAGTATATCGACTATGCAAGAATCAAGTTCCAGGCAGAGCGTCATCCTGCCAAGTGGTTCCAGACTGAGATGATGGGACAGCAGAAGTATCCTGAGATCAGCCTCTCCCCCATCGCCATCAACAAAGAGGTGCAGGCTGCTGATGCGGCCATCATCACCATCGGTCGTCAAGCTGGTGAGGGTATCGACCGCGATGTCAATACCGAGTTCAACCTCATCCCTGAGGAGCGTGCGCTGATCACCGATGTCTGCAACGCCTTCCACGCAGAAGGGAAGCCCGTTATCGTCATCATCAACTCCGGCTCCGTCATCGAGACGGCTTCATGGAGCAGTTATCCTGATGCCATCCTCTGCGCCTGGCAGCCAGGTATGGAAGGCGGTAACAGCATCGCTGACTTGCTCACAGGTAAGGTGAACCCCTCTGGCAAACTCACAATGACCTGGCCCATCGCAGCCACCGACCATCCCTCAACGAAGAACTTCCCCGGCAACATCGATGACTATACCTTCCAGGTGATGGTAGGCATGAAGATGCCCATTCCCGGACATGCCTACACCAACCACGAGGAAGACATCTACGTCGGTTACCGTTTCTTTGATACCTTCAACAAAGAGGTGGCCTATCCTTTCGGCTTCGGCCTCAGCTACACTACATTCGCCTTCTCAAAGCCTGCGGTAAAAGCTAACGGTAGCACCATCGCCGTATCCATCACCGTCAAGAATACCGGTAATGTTGCAGGCAAGGAAGTGGCACAGGTTTATGTCCAAGCACCGAAGGGCCGTCTGGAGAAGCCTGCACAGGAACTGAAGGCCTTCGCCAAGACACGCGAACTGCAGCCTGGTGAGAGCCAGACACTCACGATGAACATCCCCGTACGCGACCTTGCCTCTTTCGACGAGGCTGGCAGTCAGTGGCTCACCGAAGCTGGCACCTACACCTTCTGTATCGGCAATAGCAGCCGTAACATCGCTGCCACAGCCCAGTTAAAACTGGCAGAATATACGGAAAAGACCACCAACGCCCTCGCCCCGAAGCAAAAGCTCAATCTGATGCATCAGTAATTCGTTTTACTCAAACGTTTACACGAAATATTCAGGCTCAAGTTGTTCATTGTATGACAAAAGTTTGTAACTTTGCACCATCAAATAACAAACTACAATCAATAATAAAGTAACAGCTATGAGTAAGAAATTTGTAATCGGAGACCGTTTGAAGGATGAGTGGATCTCAGTCCTGGACACGGAGAAGAAGAAACTTGAGTTCACCAATCATTTGGCCAGTGCCAAAGAGTATCTGCTTGAGGAAGATGCCCAGCAGAACCTTCAGAAGATTCAAGAGACAGGCTATTTCTCAGACCTGCAGATCTACATGAAGGAAGACAACAAGGCCTACAAGATTGATGAAAACGACTCCTTCCAGTCATAAAAACAACCCCGCCTGAATCAGTCAGACGGGGTTATTTTATTTGGGTCTCAGAGCTTTGT
The DNA here is from genome assembly GCA_016284635.1 of Prevotella sp. GTDB lineage: Bacteria > Bacteroidota > Bacteroidia > Bacteroidales > Bacteroidaceae > Prevotella. The sequence continues at coordinate 10,480 of JAEEPF010000011.1, read as the reverse complement.
CGAAACACCATTTCACGGCTCCCGGGACATGGCAGAGCCAGCCGAGAATTCTAATGGTAGAAGGCTTGTAGAAAAACCGTGCAAAGCGCTCCTCTTTCCTCATCTTCTCAAACATCGCGGCATTGACCTCCCTGAAAGGACGGCCGCTCTTGATAGCCTCTGCGGCATTGCGGGCAGTCTCGAAAGCAGCCTTGATACCCTCAGAGGTGACACGGTTCGCAAAACCACCGGCATCGCCGATAAGGATCACACGATCCTTCACAGGATAGTTGTTCTTCAAGTAAATGTGACAGCCGCGCAACTTCGTCTCGGGGATATGCTTCTCCTTCAGCACCTGACGGAACTTCTCCGGTGTGGCACTCTCGTCGCCAAAGCCTACGGCATCGAATTCGCTGTTTGGGAAACGATAATAGTAGCCCCGCATGTCATAGTTCTTGGACATACCCACCACGATGGCATTGTCAGGTGACTTCTCGACATACTGCTCCAGAATCAGGAAACCATTGTCGCGATTTCCAGAAAGGAAATGGCGCACAGTACTCGTTGATCCGTCAGCACCCACCAGATAACGGCAGGCAACCTGCTCACCAGACTTCAGCGTCACCACCAGACCATCGTCCTGCTCATCATAACGCAGGAACGATCCCTGTTGGAACTCACCGCCTATCGACTTGTAGAGTTCCAGCAACTGATGGTCGAACTCCTTACGCTTCACAAGACGGAGCTCTGTCTCTGCCGTAAAGTCACAACGATGGTTCTGCTCCACCAGCAGCCTGATCTTCGTAATGCTGTTGTATTCATACTGAATACCGGGAATCAGCTCATCGAGCAGTTTCCAGCACTTAGGCGTCAGTCCACCGCCACAGAGTTTATCGCGGGGGAAGGTAGCATGATCTACCACCAGACAGGACACGCCGGCCTTCTTTAACAGATATCCGCAAACGGAGCCGGCAGGGCCGGCTCCGATGATCATCACATCTATTTTCTTCATTGATCATTCTTTGTCAAGCAGAATCTTCATCATCTGGATGGCCGAATACGGAATCGGCGTACCTGGGCCGAAGATACAGGCGACACCAGCCTTATAGAGGAAGTCGTAGTCCTGTGCAGGGATTACACCACCGGCAGTCACCATGATGTCCTCACGACCCAGTTTCTTCAACTCCTCAATAAGCTGCGGGATGAGCGTCTTGTGACCGGCTGCCAACGACGAGGCACCAACGATATGTACATCGTTCTCCACAGCCATACGCGCAGCCTCTTCCGGGGTCTGGAACAAGGGTCCCATATCAACGTCGAAGCCACAGTCTGCATAACCTGTAGCGACCACCTTAGCACCACGGTCGTGACCATCCTGACCCATCTTTGCTACGAAGATACGTGGACGGCGACCTTCCTTCTGTGCGAACTCGTCGGTAAGGCGCTTGGCCTCCTCGAAGTCCTTATCGTTTTTAGATTCTGAACTATACACGCCTGAAATTGTTCTGATTACTGCTTTATAACGGCCTACGATTTCTTCGCAGGCATCTGAAATCTCACCAAGGGTACAACGCAGCTGAGCGGCCTTGACAGCCAGGTCGAGCAGGTTGTTCTCGGACTTGCGACCTTCCTTGAAGTCGCGCACGCACTCGGTAATAGCCTTGAGGGCTGCCTGACAAGCGGCCTCGTCGCGGGTAGCGCGAACCTCCTTCAGACTCTCCTCCTGCTGCTTGCGTACAGCGGTGTTGTCGACCTCGAGGATGTCGATAGGATCTTCGTGCTCCAAACGGTACTTGTTGATGCCGACGATGGTCTGAGTGCCTGAGTCGATACGAGCCTGGGTACGAGCTGCAGCCTCCTCGATACGCATCTTAGGCAGACCGGTCTCGATAGCCTTGGCCATACCGCCGAGCTTCTCGATTTCCTGAATGTGCTCCCAAGCCTTGTGAACCAGCTCGTTGGTCAGGGTCTCCACATAGTAAGAACCTGCCCATGGGTCAATCTGCTTGCAGACCTTGGTCTCGTTCTGGATATAGATCTGGGTGTTACGAGCGATACGAGCGGAGAAGTCGGTAGGCAGCGCGATAGCCTCGTCGAGGGCGTTGGTGTGGAGTGACTGAGTGTGACCCAGCACGGCTGCCATAGCCTCGATACAGGTACGACCTACATTGTTGAAGGGGTCTTGCTCGGTCAATGACCAACCTGAAGTCTGAGAGTGAGTACGCAGTGCGAGCGACTTAGGATTCTTGGCTCCGAAACTCTTCACAATCTTAGCCCACAACAGACGGCCAGCACGCATCTTAGCAATCTCCATGAAGTGGTTCATACCGATGGCCCAGAAGAACGACAGACGAGGAGCGAAGGCATCCACATCGATACCAGCGTTCACACCGGTGCGCAGATAGTCCATACCATCGGCCAAGGTGTAAGCCAACTCGATGTCAGCGGTAGCACCAGCCTCCTGCATGTGGTAGCCGGAGATGGAGATGGAGTTGAACTTAGGCATCTTCTGCGAGGTGTACTCGAAGATATCAGCGATAATCTTCATAGAGAATGCAGGTGGGTAAATGTATGTGTTACGCACCATGAACTCCTTCAAGATATCGTTCTGGATGGTTCCTGCCATTTCCTCCAGCTGAGCGCCCTGCTCCAGACCAGCCACGATGTAGAATGCCAGGATAGGCAGCACGGCACCGTTCATGGTCATAGACACAGACATCTTGTTCAAGGGGATGCCAGAGAAGAGCACCTTCATGTTCTCCTCGTTACAGATAGATACACCAGCCTTACCTACATCGCCCACTACACGAGCGTTGTCGGGGTCGTAACCACGGTGTGTGGGCAGGTCGAAGGCTACAGAAAGACCTTTCTGACCAGATGCCAGGTTACGGCGATAGAATGCATTCGACTCCTCAGCGGTAGAGAATCCGGCATACTGACGGATGGTCCACGGACGGAACGGATACATCATAGAATACGGACCGCGGAGATAGGGAGGAATACCAGCTGTATAGTCGAGGTGTTCCATGCCTTCGAGGTCTTCTTTAGTATAAACAGGACGGACCTCGATATGCTCGGGGGTCTTCCAGTTTTCTACGATTCCATTGTCTTTAATCCACTTGGCACCATCTTGAGCCTTGATGCCTGCATAGATATCAATATCTTTAAATTGTTTACGCATAATTCAAGTCTCCTATTCTTTAAATACCAAGTTTCTGATTATATTCTTTCAAAGTCTCAAGCACATTGCACTTCACGTGGATATAGTTCTCAATGCCAGCGGCCTTGAGATCCTCCATGCATGCAGGTGCACCAGCTACAACAAACATAGCGCGACCATTCAGATATTTGAAGGCTGGAATAGCATACTCGGCATACTCATCATCAGAAGAGCAGATAACCACGATGTCGGCCTTTGCCTCAAGCGCAGCATCAACACCTTCCTCGACAGTATTGAAGCCCAGATTATCAATCACCTTATAGCCAGCACAAGCCAGGAAGTTGCATGAGAACTGTGCACGAGCCTGGCGCATAGCCAGATTACCAATGGTAAGCATGAAAGCCACAGGAACCTTGGTCTCTTCTGTATGGATGCGAAGATCCTCAAAATCAGCAGCGAGGCGGGTTGACGAAATAGCCTTGAACGGATGGTCTTCCTCATCGGCATGACCACAGCAGCAACCACAAACCTTAGCCTTCTTGCCCTCACTCTTCTCTGTGAAGTTCGGGAACTGGTTAGTGCCCAGCAAGAATTCTTTACGTTTAGCAGCGTCACCATGACGCTTCACGTTTGTAGCATTGATATCATCTTGGATAGTTCCTGACTTAATAGCAGCAAGGAATCCACCCTCCTCTTCTACTTTTAAGAATATCTTCCAAGCCTCCTGAGCCAGAGCATCAGTTAAATGCTCAATATAATAAGAGCCTGCAGATGGATCGACAATACGATCAAAATGGCTCTCTTCCTTAATCAGCAACTGCTGATTGCGGGCGATACGCTCGGAGAAATCAGTAGCCTCCTCATACGGGGCATCAAACGGTGTTACCACCATTGAGTGAACACTACCCAGAGCAGCACTCATAGCCTCGGTCTGCGAACGAAGCAGATTTACATAGCTATCGAACAGCGTCTGATTATAAGTAGAAGTGGTGGCATTGATAATCATCTTGCAAGCACAATCGCACTTTGGCTCATACTGCTTAACAATCTGAGCCCACAACAGGCGTGCAGCACGGAACTTAGCGATCTCCATGAAGTAATTCTCGCTAACACCCATATTGAATTTAATGCTCTTAGCGGCAGTATCAACATCTACACCAGCATCGACCAACTGCTGCAGATACTCATTACCCCAAGCGAGCGCATAGCCTAACTCCTGAACGATATAGGCACCGGCGTTATTCAGAGCGTCAGAGTTGACAGTGACGCAACGGAAGTTGGGATATTCCTTCAGCGCCTCAACGAGTTTCGGAGCAACTTCGAGGACTGGTGTCACATCCTTACCCTTCATCACCATCTTTGCCATAGGATCCCACTCAATAGAGCCAACAACCTTTTCCTTATCGTACCCCTTCTCAGCGAAGTAAGCTACAAGAATCTCAGCAAGCTCCACAGAGTGACGGGGACAAGTGGCGAAGTTCACTTCTACGATATCACAAAGGATACCTTCAAGAAGAGCTACAACATTCTCCTTTGACACCATCTTTCCAGGAAGTTTGAAGCCTAAGGAGTCTATTCCCTTGTTCAAAATATCAAGGGCCTTGGCGTTAGCTGACTTTACATCATCCACTACAATGTTCTGACGAACATACCACACATTTGAGTCCTTCTTATTACCCCTTACAAATGGGAACTCTCCAGGAAGAGCATTAGGAGTTTTCAGATTCGCCAGGTCTTCACGGCGATAGAAGGGCTGTACATTAAAACCTTCATTAGTTCTCCACACCAAGCGTTTTTGGAAGTCGGCACCTTTAAGATCGACTTCAATCTTGTCGAGCCACTCCTGAGTGGTCGGCGCAGTAAACTCGGTAAAGAGTTTCTCTTTGTTTGCCATAGTTACAGTGCTAAATTATTATATACGTTTGTCTTAAGTTACACATTATGGGCTACAAAGGTACAAACTTTTTAGGCAAAATAGTCGTTTGAATTGTGAAAGAAATAAAAAATCAGTATTTATTCAAAATAATGTGCACAAAATAGCTTATTGTGAGCAATTTTTAGTAACTTTGCACCCAAATTGGCAAGAAAATTTGTGATCTAAAAAAGTTAGTGAGAAAATATGGAATCATTTAATTGGTTAAAAGACCTATTTACAACGACAGACTCTGTAGCGCATATCGCACTATTGTATGCCATTGTCATTGCGATAGGTGTCTATTTGGGAAAGATTAAGGTTTTTGGAATCTCACTGGGCGTAACCTTTGTGCTTTTCGCAGGTATTCTGGCTGGGCACATTGGATTCACTGCTCCCACCCCCATTCTGACGTTTGTTCAGGATTTCGGTCTGATTCTCTTTGTATTCATGATCGGTATGCAGGTGGGACCTGGTTTCTTTGAGAGTTTTGGAACTGCAGGTATCAAGCTCAATGGTCTGGCTGCCAGTGCCATTGTCTTAAACATCCTCGTAATGTTCGCCTGCTATTACATCTTCTTCGACACCTCTAACACTGCTAGCCTTCCCATGATGGTTGGTACGCTCTATGGCGCTGTCACAAACACCCCTGGTCTTGGTGCTGCTAACGAGGCGCTCAACACAGTATTCCCCAACGGTGCCCCTCAGATTGCCTCTGCCTATGCCTGTGCCTATCCTTTAGGTGTACTAGGTATTATCGGCGCTACTATATTAATAAGGTACACGTGCAAGGTAAAACTGGAAGATGAAGAAAAACAGCTCTTGGAGATGGATGGTACAAAAACCAATAAGAAGCCATACAAGATGCACCTGGAAGTAACCAATAAATACCTTGAAGGCAGGACACTCTTACAGGTGCATGACTTCCTGAACCGTGATTTTGTGATCTCTCGTCTTGTTCATGAGGGAGAGTTATGCATTCCCAATCGTGATACGATCTTCCATGTAGGCGACCAAATGCTGATTGTCTGCGCTGAGGCAGACCAAGAGGCCATCACGGCGTTCATTGGTCCGAAGCTCGACATCGACTTTGAACAGCAGGATCAGCCTTTGGTATCAAAGCGTATCCTGATCACCAATCCGAAGATTAACGGTAAGACCTTGGCTTCGATGCACTTCTCAAGTGTACATGGTGTGAACGTCACTCGTTTGACCCGTCATGGTTTGGACCTCTTCGCTTCAGGCTCGCTGCCACTGCAGGTAGGTGATAAGATCATGGTGGTGGGTCCTGAGGATGCCGTTGACCGTGTAGCCAACAAGATGGGTAACTCTATCCGTCGTCTGAATGCGCCTAATATTGCTACGATCTTCGTTGGTATATTTATCGGCCTGATCTTTGGCTCATTCCCACTTGCCATCCCTGGCATGCCAGTTCCTGTAAAACTGGGTCTGGCTGGTGGTCCGCTGATTATCGCCATCCTCATTGGTCGCTACGGCTATAAGATTCATCTGGTCACCTATACAACGACATCTGCCAACATGATGCTCCGAGAGATAGGTCTGGTATTGTTCTTGGCCTCAGTGGGCATCAAAGCTGGCGCCAACTTCTTTGAAACTGTAGTAGAAGGTGATGGTCTGCTCTATGTCCTGACAGGTTTCCTCATCACCATTATTCCAATCCTGATTATTGGTCCGATTGCAAGGATACGTTATAAGTTCAACTACTTCACTATTGCAGGTATGATTGCTGGTACCTATACCGATCCCCCTGCTCTAGCTTACGCAAACAGCATCTGTTCCAAGGAGGCTCCTGCTATAGGCTACTCTACGGTCTATCCGCTCTCAATGTTCCTCAGAATCTTTACGGCGCAGATTATTGTACTGTTCTTCTGTGGTTAGTCATTTTTGAATATCTATATAATAATAACGACAATGAATAAAGTAAAAATCCTGCTATGCGGAATGCTACTGGGATACACCTCATCGGCAATGGCCCAAGGAGCCAAGAATATCCGATTGAATGAGGTGTTAACCAATAACACCGCCAGCATTGTGGATGAATTCGGCAATCGTGAAGCCTGGATTGAGGTGGAGAACATTTCGTTTACCACCTATAATATCCGAGGTATGTACTTCACGACTGACCGCTCTGTCCTCGACCCTCAGATGAGTGTCCCTGAGCGTATCAAGCGTATGAGCGTGATTCCCAACGGAGACTCTCGCACACAAATTGGCGGACGGCAGCATCTTGTGTTCTTCAGTAACTCAAACCCTTCACAGGGCAAGTTACATCTCTCTCTCCCCATTCCCATGTCAGAGCCCGTATGGATTGGCTTCTACAATGGTAATGCTGTCGAACTGATCGACTCTGTCACTGTTCCTGCACTTGCTGCTGATCAGAGCTATGCCCGCCATGGCAACGAATGGAGTGTGAAGTCACCTGAAAACGTGACGCCAGGTATTGAGAATTTCATCAAGACTGACGAGACGAAAGATGCCAAGTTGAAGCGTGAGGATCCCTATGGATTCGGCATCACACTGTTGGCTATGGGTATCGTCTTCTTCTGTCTGGCTGTTCTCTTCGTTTTCTTCTGGATCTTCGGTCTTATCATGCGTCATTTGGATACTGCAAAGAAGGTGGTTAACACCCAGCCTATCAAGCCGATTACTAAGACTGTAGAGGTGACCCACGACATTGCCCATGCCACAGGAAACATCCTACAGGATGGCTTCCAAAAGAAAGGTATCGACAAGGAGGTCTATATTGCTGTCATCTCGATGGCACTGAAACAATATCAAGACGATGTACACGACGTAGAGAGTGGTATCATCACCATCAAGTCGCATCATACAGGATGGACTGATGAATCTAATCAGATGACCCACTTCTCGAAGCCTGTCATTCCGACATCGCATCGCGCACCCAACATTCCCACAACCCCAGAAATCCATTAAGCAATGAATAAATATCAGTATAAAGTACAAGGCGTCGATTACGACGTAGAGATTGAAGAAGTAGAGGGCAACGTAGCAAAAGTCGTTGTCAACGGTGTCCGTTTTGACGTAGAGCTAAAGCAACCCATTAATCCCACGAGCACATTGAAGAAGGTACGCGTTGAGGCGCCCAAACCAGTTGCTCGCCCTGCAGCACCTGTTGCTCCAGCTCCTGCAGCACCCGCTGCTCCCACAGCAGCAGGAGCCGGGTCTCCTATTAAATCACCGCTTCCTGGCACAGTCATTGAATTGAAGGTCAATGTGGGTGACACAGTGAAGCAAGGTGATGTAGTACTCGTGCTCGAGGCTATGAAAATGCAGAACAATATTGAATCAGAGTATGACGGAACTGTGACATCCATCACCGTTAAGCAAGGTGAAACTGTCATGGAGGGTGCCGTTCTCCTCACAATTGGATAAGCAGTTATGGATCTCGGACAATTTATCATACAGAACTTTCATGAGTTTCTTACTTATACAGCATTTGCCAATGCTACAGTAGGAAATCTTATCATGATTGCAGTGGGAGCCTTCTTTATCTGGCTTGCCATCAAAAAGGATTTTGAGCCATTGTTGCTCGTCCCCATCGGACTGGGCATCATCCTTGGAAACATCCCATTCCGTGCTGATGCAGGATTGGAGATTGGTCTTTATGAGGACAACTCGGTACTTAACATCTTCTATCAAGGTGTTCGTCAAGGATGGTATCCTCCACTTATTTTCCTTGGGATTGGCGCAATGACCGACTTCACAGCTCTACTTGCAAACCCCAAGTTGATGCTGATTGGTGCTTCTGCCCAGTTTGGTATCTTTGGCGCTTATATGGTGGCCTTAGCCATGGGCTTTGAGCCTTCTCAGGCTGCAGGTATTGCCATCATAGGCGGTGCTGATGGTCCTACAGCTATTTTCTTGAGTTCAAAGCTCTCCCCCAACCTGATGGGAGCTATCGCCGTTTGTGCTTACTCATATATGGCTCTTGTACCAGTGATTCAGCCGTTCATTATGCGTTTGCTTACAACGAAGAAAGAACGTGTTATCAAAATGAAACCTGGTCGTGAGGTATCTCAGACAGAGCGTATTCTCTTCCCTATTATCGGATTGTTGCTCACCACCTTCATCGTACCTTCTGGCCTTCCCCTGCTGGGAATGCTCTTCTTCGGTAATCTACTGAAGGAAAGCGGAAAGACCACTCGACTTGCAAAGACTGCCGGAGCAGCCCTTAATGATATTGTAGTAATGTTGTTAGGTCTTACTGTAGGTTGTTCTACTCAAGCCTCTGAGTTCCTCACATTCAATACAATTAAGATTTTTGCCTTAGGTGCTATGGCCTTTATGATTGCAACCGCTTCAGGTGTTTGTTTTGTGAAGATAATGAATCTTTTCCTTCCTGAAGGTAAGAAACTGAATCCGCTAATCGGTAATGCTGGAGTATCTGCTGTTCCAATGGCCGCCCGAATCAGTAACAACCTCGGACTCGAGTATGATCGACACAACTTCCTTCTCATGCACGCCATGGGTCCAAATGTGGCAGGTGTAATCGGTTCTGCAGTAGCGGCAGGAGCACTTTTAGGCTTCCTTTCATAGTAAGTTTTAAAACTTTTATTAAAAAATCCCCACTTTTCTTGTTAAAGCGGGGGTTTTTTATTAACTTTGCCCACAAAATAGAATGGAGATGAATGAGAGAATAGATTCGGAATTCAAAGAAGAGAAATGTTTGAAGCGTCTTCTGACACTTCCAAACGATATTTCAACCATCCCTCAACTGAGTGAATTTATTGAGGGTATTGGTGAGGAATTGTGTTTGGATATGTCAGTATTGATGAGTCTAAATCTCGCCTTGGAAGAGGCCGTCGTTAATGTAATGGAGTATGCATATCCACCTGATGTAAAAGGTGATGTTACGATTGAGGCCATTGCTAACGAAACGCAATTGGAATTTATCATCAGTGATAGCGGTATTCCATTCGACCCGACCAAGAAGGAAGCTGTTGATACCACTCTATCGGCTGAAGAGCGTCCTATTGGAGGATTAGGAATCCATTTGGTACGCGAGATTATGGATTCCGTAAAGTATGAATACAAAGATCACAAGAATATATTATCATTAAGTAAAATTATCAAATAATTATGATTATTGAAATTAAAGAGCATGATGGCGGCATGACTGCCATCTTGAATGGCCGACTTGACACACCTGCAGCTGTAAAAGCTCAGCAGGAAATCGGCCCCCTGCTTGAGAATGCAGACAAAGAAATCATTTTCGATTGTTCAAATCTTGAGTACATCAGTAGCTCTGGTCTTCGTCTTTTCTTGACCATCCGTAAAGAAGCCTCTGTTAAGGGGGGTAAGGTTATCATTGAGAATATCAATGATGAGATCCGCAAGGTATTCATGATGACAGGTTTCTTCAACCTGTTTGAAATCAGAAATGCATA
>JAEEPF010000128.1 GCA_016284635.1 Prevotella sp. | reverse complement strand
CATAGGCCAGATTATCATACACCATGTTCTTCAGCAGTTCGTCATTCGCATCCTCAGCAATCGTCTCAGCCACCTTATAATCCTTAATCGCATCAAATGTCCTGCCAAGTAAATGCCTTCTGATGCCGCCCCTGTAATAGTAGGACCTGCCCCGATGCCAGGCATCCCCATGCTTGTCGTAGTAGTCCACACACGTCGTTATAAGCGAGTCACCGTCAGCCTGATGCATCACGATATAATCCGTCATGATCTTCAGCAGACGGTATTCCATCCTGTCTGCCTCGGAGAGCGATGCCGTATCCACCCGACTTATCAGCGCGAGTGCAGAGTCCGGACGTTGATGGACGATATCTGCCGCCTCCTTCAACAAAGGATGACGCGCCTCACTGCACCCTGCTATCATAGCGATAACAACCAGTATCCAAGCTATCTTCTTCATGCCCTTTTCATTTTGCATGCAAAGGTAAGCATTATATTTGAGACAAAACCGACCGATTGGTCTTTTTAAAGAATAATTCAAAGTTTTTAAGCATAATGATGCATATATGAAATAAATAATGTATCTTTGCAGTCAGAAAGAGAGAGATTATGAGAAAGAGCCATAAAGAGGAACTTTTCAGTGCTGCGTTCCGCCTGTTCATCCTTCACGGGTATGACGGGGTCAGCTTTAGCGACATAGAGAAGGCCACGGGTATGAGCCGGGGAGCCATCTTCCACTATGTCAATACCAAACAAGACCTGTTCCGGCAGGTAGTTGAGATGTTTGTCATCAACAAGCAGAGTATTGACATGAAGATTAAGTATGGTAAGGACCCATCGCTTCGTGACTTTATTGGCGCCTATACACAAGGCGTTAAGCGAACTATGAAGGAAGTGAGACAGATCATTGGTGAAGATGTATCATTGGCTGCTGGTAGTCGGGCATATCTGAACATCATCCAGCAAGTGGCTACGCTCGTTCCTGATCTTTTTAAGCTCTACCAACAGTGTATGGATAGAGAGCAACAGGTGTGGCAGCAGGTCATTACTCGTGCGATAGAACGTAAAGAGATTCAGCCTGAAATAGATGTCGAACTGTTGGCCCAGACATTCATTGCTCTCTTCTATGGTCGAGCCTATCGGGATTCACTTTCTACTGGCCTCGATGCCGACCTCCTGAAGCGCCAGATGCTGCAGCTTTATGAAGTTATTACCTTCAAAAATAAAGCACAGATCCACGGAATGTCTGAAGATAATTATACAGAAAAGATACAGTTACAGGAAATCGACCTTCTGGTTTCAGAAGACCGCGTGAGAGACATTAATGTACTTTTGGAGGATCTGACTATCATGCGAGGGGCAGAATTTATCCGACAGCTGAAAGAGATAACAAATCACCCCTCTTTCTATCTTATCAAGGACGAGACTGGTATATACATTACAGGAGGCGAAAAGGGTGAAGATTACGATAATCTTCTAAACGCTGCCCGTAAGGCTGTAGAACATGGGTATCGTGTGTTTATCTTGCCAAATCCGAAAGGCTTCCGTACTGCAGATTATATCTTCGAACGAAAAGGTGTATTTAAGATGTTCGACCTTAAAACGATTTTGGGTAAAGCCTCTGCCGGTACCCGATTGAAGGAATCTATTGGTCAAACGAATCATGTTATTCTAAATTTAGCTACGAATTACGACCCTCGTATGTTAGCTAAAGATGTACGGGATTACTTCGAAGCGAACAAACAAGCAAGAGAAGTACTGATAATGAAAGGCAATAGACAACTATCAGTATCACGACGGTTTGTTGAGGGTAAGGACTACATCAAGATGTTTATCAAGAGATTCCTGAAATAAAAAAGAGCTGCATTCGCAACTCTTTTAAAATGGGTAGTGTCGATATAGTCTTGCCCTCTCGGGATTCTGCCCGGATAGCCATAAGTAATCTTATGACGGTGCAAAGATACGAACTTTTTTTGAAATATGCAAGTTTTTCGTGAACTTTTTATTGAGTGTAAGAAGTATGAAGGCAAGGGCGGAGGCAAGATACCACGCTCCTAAAGCGCCAGAGCTGCAGCTTTATGAGGTCATCGCCCTCAAATAGGCGTTACAATTTGGCACTTTTTTCTTAGGCGCTTTTTGTCTACATTGTTCATTATCAGCATTTTATGTATAAAAATGCTGTAACACTCCCTCCTGCGGTTTTTCCGCCTTTTCCTTGTGCGTACCAAATAATAGATATAACTTTGCCAAACAAAACTGATAAACAATGAAGAAAATGAAACACTACAGACAATTCCTGATCTTGTTGGCGATGCTGCCATTTGGGACATTTTTAAATGCACAGAATTGGATAGATGTGCCATTTTGGGACTGGGACCGATAGCGGTGTAAAGAGGCGGTTCAGACCACCCCTAACCCCTCCTAACTTAGGAGGGGAAACAAAAAGTGAAAGTCTCCTAATTAGGAGGGGAAAACGAGAGGACTGACAGATGCAGATGCTGTCGGCCCTCTTTTTGGAATATAAAGGGGGCGGTTCTTCAATAGAAAGGGGGGTGGTTCTTCAATAGAAAGGGGGTCGGTTCTTTCAGTGTTCTGAGATTATTTGGGGGTATAACGAAAAAAAGTGGATAAATCGTTTGTAGATTCGGAAATATTGTATATCTTTGCAGCGCGTCTCGGTATACGAACGCTTTTTATTGCTCAATGATCCTGCCGAACTACTACATCGAAAGGTTTTTTTAAGAGCATAATCAAATATTCGTTGGAGCTGCGTTTCGTAGCGCAGATTTCAATTTGACCATCCTTTCCCATGATCTTTAAACGCTGGGTGAATACCTGGCGATGATAACAGAATTAACATTAAGGAATAGGAAATTTAATATTTGATATGGATAAAAAGAACTTCTTCCATTAAGTATAATGTGGCTGTGGCAAAGAATTTCCTGAAGGAAGGCAGCCGCAAGTGCCGAATGATAGAAAACGCTGCGGAATCGCTGGGCATAGAGAAATTCGAAATCGAGTGGTTCTGTGAAGATCGTGGCTTGGAGAATGTGACATTCACAATAACTGTAGAGGTTGGCAAATAGAAATAGGATATTAATTATTGAATGATATGAAAAAGAATTTAATCATTTTAGCCTTGGGACTGGCGGTAGTGCTGCCAGCAAAGGCACAGTGGAATTCATGGCACACCAGCAGCACGATCAGTGGCGTGTTAGGTGTAGCAAGTTCAGCAATCGAATCAGCCGAACGTAAGAAGGCGATGGAAATCCGCGCCAAGGAAAAGCTGGAGTATGAACAGAGCTTCAAGGATGCGATGCAAAGCGCCAAGGACTATGAGGGTGGTGAATATTGGGAGGATGCCCTCGCCAAGTATGAGGAGGCCGCCAGGCTGAACTGCACCTACGATTATACCGACCAGCAGCAGATTACCCGTAAGATTAATGAGCTCTATGTGAAGGCAGGTCGCACGGAAGAGGGTCCCAGCATCCTGAACAATGACAAGGTGACGTTGGCCGACTATTCCAAATACAGATATGTGCGCGAGAACCCGGTGTATGTGAACAAGAAGAATACCAACACCAAGATTTTGCGCGTGGCCTGCTCTGATACGGAGACACGCCTCGAGATGGAGGCCGTGGCTGGAGGCGTTAACGGCGGCTGGAACATCAAGGGAAAGGCTTATATCAAGGGTAACAAGGGAGGCAAGAAGGAACTGGTAGGCGTGGAGAACATCACGATGGCTCCTGCAACTGTCAAGATTCCCTGGCCAGGTCAGAAACTGCGTTTCGCCCTGATCTTCGAAGGCCTGCCTGAGGATGCCAAGGAGTTCGACTTCATCGAGCCTTCCACCTCCTGGCAGTTCAAGGACATCAAGTGTAAGTAAAAGAATCATATAATTATTGTTTAACAATTTAAAATGTGAAGACACCGTCACAACCTTGGCAAATCAGCATCAAGAGCCGTGTGGCTCAGACTGACTTGCAGATGCACTCCACCATCGACGGCACCGATTTGTTCGACGGAGAGAGCATGATGCCCTTTATAATGGGCGTGGGCGACATGGCCATCGATCCCCGCATCATGACCAGGGTCTCGACCTCGGTAGGTGTTAAAGTGGGTTACAAGGGCCTGAGTGTCAGTTACTCCTTTCCTGTAGGGGGAGACATATATAATAACACTTTAGTTTTATACAATGATGAGAAAGATTATGAATTGGTTGCTCGCCGCCATCCTGGTCTGCTGCGTGACCTCTGTCAAAGCGCAGGACTTATACGATTTCTCGGCAGTGAGCTCGAGTGGCGACACACTTTACTATTATATCGATGAGGGTGTCGCCGTGGTCACCTGTCCTGGTGATATTTACGAGAGTGATTATTGGCCCGAAGGCATCACCCAGCCGCAGGGGGCACTGGTGATTGACGGCACTGTGACCTACAATGACACCACTTATACCGTCGCCTACATCGACACGTACACCTTCTATGGCTGCAGCGGCATCACCTCTGTGACCATACCAGAGTCGGTGATCGATTTTGGCAGCTACGTCTTCACGGGAACAGGGCTGACAGAGCCCATCTATAAAGATTCTGTCTTTGTTTATATGCCGGCCACTGCCACGGGTGTATACACCATCCCCGACCATATTACCAAGATCTGCGGTGGTGCATTCTACAAATGCGCAGGTCTCACCCATGTGGTTCTCCCCAATTCGGTCACTGAGATAGGCCCTGGGGCTTTCCTTGAATGCGAAGGTTTGACACAGCCCATCTATAACAACACGCTCTTTGCCCGACTGCCCATGACCTATAGCGGCAGCTATACCATCCCTGACGGCATCGCGACCGTGTGCTCCTCCTCCTTCACTCACACTTCCGGCCTGACAGAACTCGTCATGCCTAACAGTGTGACTTCAATGGGAGGTGGATCTATAGGTTATTGCAGCAGCTTGACATCGGTCAAGCTCTCCGATGCCCTTACTGAGATACCCGATCTTGCCTTCTCGCACTGTACGGCATTGCCAACCATCACCTTGCCTGCCGGCATCGACAGCATTGGTCCTGCTGCCTTTTTCAAGTGCACCGCTATGGACAGCATCGTCGTGAAGTCCACTACGCCACCAAGCGTCGGCTTTATTGCCTTCCAAAACGTACCAGACAGTTGTCTCCTCGTTGTTCCCTGTGGCACGCTGGAGGCCTACACCGAAGCATGGGGAACCTACTTCTCACGGATTGTCGAGGACTGCGGTTCTGGCGCAGGTATTGATGGCCTGGCTACGGCTGACGGCTCTACAGAGTTTCCTGCGGATGTCTATGATTTGTCTGGACGTCGGGTAGCCTCGTCGCAGACTGCCGGCAAAATCCCTGCGCTCCCGAACGGTATCTACGTAGTCCGCATTGGCAAGCAACCCGCCCGTAAGGTGGTGGTGAAACATTAAGGACGCATTTTTTATATACTTTCTGCCAATGTGCGGACGATGAAGGCGGCAAGGACGCTGCCTGGGTCGAGGATAGAGCGCGAGGCCTCGCCACGGAAGGCGATGCGGCCGAAACGGGCTACCATCGTGGTGGTCTTGTCGGAGCCTTCCTTGGCAGCCTGGGCTGCTCGAGGCAGGAGGGCGCGGGCTTCGTCATC
The DNA here is from genome assembly GCA_016284635.1 of Prevotella sp. GTDB lineage: Bacteria > Bacteroidota > Bacteroidia > Bacteroidales > Bacteroidaceae > Prevotella. Next base: position 4,525 of record JAEEPF010000128.1, on the reverse strand, counting down.
GGTAGTGGCCGACTTCAGCACCTCTACAGCGGGGTGCAGACCGTCGAGGAAGGTCTTGTCGCCCGGCTTGGCACCACCCAGCTTCATGATGGCCTGCTCGAAGGCCGCCAGCAGGTCGCCAAGCTCCTGACAGCGTATTTCCGTTCTGCCACGGAAAGCCTTGCCGACACCCATGAAACCAAAGGCCACCAGTGTGCCCATGCTCGATGCAGCAGACGCCTGCATCTTTTTCCCAACACGGTAGAACAGTTCGCCTATGTCGCTGAAGGTCTTGCCTTCGAGATAGTGCTGCACGGCCGCGAAGCCGTCGGCCATTGACAGGCCCATGTCACCGTCGCCGGCCACGCTGTCAAGGCGGATGAGTTCGTCCTTCTCGCGATCTGCCATCACCTTCAGGGCACCAAACAGCTTGACGAAATCTTCGGCTGTCAGGGTGTTGCCGCCGGTCTTGCCAATAGGTTCCTGATTCACGAACGCCTCTTCCGTCTGTTGATGTTCTGTCAAATCGACCTGCTCATACGTCTTGTTGACGTCCAACTGGAACTGCTTGAACATGATGGCGTCGGCAGGAGCTGCGAGAAGGCGCTTCAGTTCGTCGTCGAGCTTCAGCACTGAGATGCTCAGTCCTGCCATCTCCATCGACGTGGCGTGCTCGCCTACGTAGGTATGGAAGATGTGGATACCCTTTTCACTCAGCACCTCGTAGATGCGTTTTGTCACGATATACTGCTCTTCCAAGGGCGTGGCTCCCAGACCATTCACCAGCACAGCCGTCTCGTCGCCGGCCTTCAGGTCGAGTTCTGGCAGTATCTTCGCCAGCAGTTCGTTGGTGATTTCCTCAGCAGTCATGATTTTTCCCCTGCGGATGCCCGGTTCGCCGTGAATACCCATGCCGATCTCCATCTCATCGTCGGCAATCTCAAAGCTGGGATGCCCCACGCGGGGTAGGGTACAGGCAGAGAGCGACACACCCATCGTGCGCAGATTGTCAGCTGTCTTCTTGGCGATACGATAGCATTCATCCAGCGACATCATCTCTTCAGCAGCGGCTCCCGCACACTTATAGACAAAGAAGATGCCCGCAATGCCACGGCGATGCGCTGGCTCTTCTACGGCTACATCATCCATGCCCAGTACGCTGAGAACGCGGATGCCGCTCTCAAAATCTGCCTGCTCTGCGGCCATGGTGAAGTTCATTTTGTCGCCACCATAATTGCCATACAGGTAGAGCACGCCAGCACCATTATCAACAGCCTTGGTCACCGACAGCATATCGTTGACACTTGGTGAAGCAAACACTTCGCCCACACTGCAGCCGTCGAGCATACCCTGGCCAATATAACCTAAGAACAGCGGCAGATGGCCAGAGCCGCCACCCGTACAGAGCGCCACCTTACCCGGCTTACGTTGTTTCTTAACCATCGCCTTGCGGCTTCCATCGGTAAATGTCACTTCATCCTGATGAGCATAGTAGATGCCGCACAGCGTGTCCTGCACGAACATCATGGGGTTATTAATGATTTTCTTCATGACTAATAATATTGTTTTCTGCTGCAAAGATAAGCGCCTTTTTCGAAAATAGCAATTTTTACTGCACTTTTTTCGATGAAACATGCAAGAATTTAAAGAAAATGAGTATATTTGCGGCGTGTTTCGGTAATCATAGCCTACAAGACGGCTACGGAGATCGTGTCTTCTACTCTAAGGCAGAAATCACAGAGGATGGCGAACTGCTGTTTACGCAGGAGCTGCTGCCATTCCTATATCCCGCAATGCCTACTTGATCGTCGTGAACGAGGGCAAACTGCTGCTGCAGGAGAACGGGGTGACGTTGACGGCCGAGGCAGACGAGGCATTGCTCCTGTGATTCACACCATCGACCTCGACGGCACCGAGCGCTGGTTCGACCTCAGCGGCCGCCAGCTGCAGGGCAAGCCCGCCAGGAAGGGTGTGTATATCAATAAGGGCAAGAAGGCTGTCATCAAGTAAGACGAGCACTTTCCACTGGCCTCGATGCCGACCTTCTAAAGCGCCAGATGCTGCAGCTTTATGAGGTCATCGCCCTCAAATAGGCGTTACAATTTGGCACTTTTTTCTTAGGCAATTTTTGGTTACGTTGTTCATTATCAGCATTTTAAGTCTAAAAATGCTGTAACAGCCATTTCGCTTGAATTCCCATCTTTTCCTTGTGAGTCTCAAATGAAAAGAATACCTTTGCAATCGATTAGGGTTTCAATTAACTCTGATTTTGATTCAAAAAGCAGCATCCGTCGGGATGACGCGTGCTGCTTTTAAAAAGAAACCTTCCAGATAAAGGGATGGTAAGAGATCGAGATATGTTACAGGGTAGATAGCAACGAAGTAATAGGCTCGAAGAAGGGATGATGATTCGGGTCGACGGTGAGGAAAATTACATTTGCGTTGCCTTCAATACAATTACGGGCTTCACCTACGAGCGCGGTCACGAGTACGAACTATTAGTAAAGCGCACCACGCTCGCCAATCCTCCGCAGGATTCCGGCAAGTATCGCTACGAACTCGTCCGCATCGTGTCGGATAAGGAAAATGGCAAGGCCTAGAAATGTTAAAATGCGATATTAAGTATCTCTTTTTTTGCAAATTATTTGGAAGTATCGCATAAAAGATGTAACTTTGCAGCAAATTATTAAGCTCCGCCATTCTTTCTTGAATGGACATGGCCGTCCGAGGACGGCTTTTTTATTTTAACAACATTACATATATGGCACAACGCGTAACGTTCTACATCGACGGATTCAACTTCTACTACGGCCTGCGACGCACCAAGCGCAACGAGCCACAGTGGGAGCAGCAAGCCCGTTCTCATGTATAAGAACGAGCGCCGTTTTCGCGATGCCATCATGCCCGATGTCGTGACTGACGGCACAAAGCGTTACGAAGTGCCGGAGAAGTGGCGTCCTGCAAATATTGTAAGATAAAACACGACTGACTTATGGAACAGAAATTCGGGAAAAATAGCATTGACATCAAGGTGCTGCGTGAGTTTTGCGAGCGCGAGGGCAAGGAGGTGACTTACCGCAAGGACGACCAGCTGGAGCGCGAGGGCGACCCGTCGCGTTGGTTTGGCTTTGTCACCGAGGGGTGCTTCAAGTATGTAACGTATGGCATCAGTGATGATAGGGAGCATATCACCTGGTTCTCGTTCGAGGGCGAATTCGCGGGCGACTATCCCGCCTGCCTCGACGGTCGTCCATCGCAGACCACGATCGAGGCAATGATGCCCAGCCGCTTGCTCCGTGTGAGCGACGAACAGCTGATGGACTTTTTCCGTCAAGACGCTGAAAAGATGGAGTTGCGCAGTGTCATAGCTGAGCACTTACTCTGTCAGGCCCGCGCCTGCTACCTCGACCTCCACCGCGCCACAGCCCGCGAACGCTATGAGTTACTGCTGAAGCGCTGTCCCGGCATTGTTGAGCATCTTGCCTTGCAAGACCTCGCCTCGTTCCTCTGCATCACCCCTAATTATCTGAGCACGATTCGCAAGTCAATCACGTTCGAAAGCCACAAATAGAGCAAAAACTCTTTAACTAGTTTAAGACCTGCACCCCCGGCATCCGATTTTCGGTCATGTTGGGGGCTTTTTCGTAGGACTTTCTGTAACTTTGCCACACGAAATAGTTCAAATAATTAAAACTCTTAGCAAAATGAAAACAATGAAACTTTGGAGGATTGCATTTGTGATGCTTGCTGCTTTCTCCCTCGCCTCTTGCAGCAGCGACGATGACAGCAATGTCTACGAAGCAGCAGAGCTTGGTGGCACATGGCAAAAGGTGTATGACGAAGGCGTGGCCGACGCTGGCACGGTACAGTACACATTCCATCCACAGTCTGCCAATAACGGTACCGTTGATATATTCACCTCCGACTGGGCAGCAGGCGACACCACCGTTTATCGCATCTACACCATCACCGACGCTGGGCATCTGCAAATTTCGCCCAAGCCCGATGATACCTCAGTTACCCTCACCGTGAATTGTGACATCCACCGCCTCACCAGCACGCAGATGATTTGGAACAAGCCCGGCACCAATGAGGAAATATCAAGGTTCAAGAAAGTGAAGTGAAAAATGAAACCGACAAAAGCATTAATCCTTTTCCTTGCTCCACTCGCTCTTGCTGCGTGCAGTAGCGACCCAGAATGGGCAGACCCAGAGGCACACGAAAAGACTATGGAGCTACAGGAGAGATACGCGCCGCTGCTTGTTGGCACATGGCACGTTGAGCGTATCGGCGAGAAGCAGCGCTACTTTGAGAAACTGACTTTTAGTGACAGCCGTAATGACATCGTAGGCAGTAGAGGCACGTTTACTGGTTTGCGCAAATGGCAGACCCGTCAACTCGTCACCATCAACGGTGAGAAGCGTTACACCGACTGGCAGGATGTGGAGGGCGAGAATGGCACGTTCACGGGCACATGGCAACTGGTATGGGAAAGGAATGGCAGCGAGGGCGACGGAAGGAACATCATCAGCCTTTCGGCCAGCTT
>JAEEPF010000010.1 GCA_016284635.1 Prevotella sp. | reverse complement strand
AAGTGCAGTTCTTCAATACGGTAGACGGCTCGACGATGAAGGAGCTCAAGGGCACCAGCTGCTACTGCATCGACTACGTCGAGAAGTGGGAAGACGGTCAGGACCACTACGAGCAGATCGAGATCGTTTGCCAGAAGCTCGAGAACGGCGCCGTCGCTTACGATAATCCTTGGAAGTGAGTGAATTAGCGAGAGCAGAGCCAAGCTCGCTTGAGCTCTGCCGAGCGTGAGCGAACTAGATGCGCAGCATCAAGTAGGCGATTAAGCGAAGGAGAGCCTCTGCAAATTGCGGGGGCTCTTCCTTTGTGATTAAATCTACATGCAACCTCCGTGGAACCATGCTTTTCTTAAATTATATTAAAAATTCAGTCAAATCCATTGCCGAATCAGAAAAAGTTCATATCTTTGCGATATCAAATTGATATCATTTTAAAACTTAATCATTATGGAGAATAAAGAATTTGCATTCAAGGGAATGGTGATGAACGGTTTTCTGATGACGTTCGTCAACCTGGCAGTTTCGATTCTGTCTATCGTAGGCATCGTGTTTAGCATCATCACGCTCGACAGCAGCAACGGCAATTGTGGCGGCTGGGAACTGGGCGGCAGTCTGCTGTTGCTCCTTATAAATATAATAATGTGGTGCGGACTGATGATGCTGGAGCCCAACGAGGCGAAGGTGACCACGTGGTTCGGCAAGTACAGCGGCACATTCTCAAAGACAGGCTTCTACTGGATCTGCCCCTTCTACGGTACGAAAAAGGTATCGCTGCGTGCCCGCAACCTCGACGCGGAGCCCATCAAGGTGAACGACAAGACGGGCAATCCCGTGATGATCGGCCTGGTGCTCGTGTGGAAGTTGAAGGACACCTACAAGGCCCTCTTCGAAGTGGACTCCCAAACGATGGCCTCCAATCCCAATGCCATCGGTTCTGACACGAAGGGACTGATGAACGCCTTGGAGAACTTCGTCCGAGTGCAGAGCGACGCTGCCCTGCGCCAAGTGGCAGGCCAGTATGCTTACGACGATGAGGACTCGAAGGCTGGGGAGCCTACGCTGCGCTCAAGTGCCGAAGAAATCAACGAGCAGTTGGAGCAGAAGCTCGACGAACGTCTGGCGCTTGCAGGCATCGAGGTCGTAGAGGCCCGCATCAACTACCTCGCCTATGCTCCAGAGATTGCTGCCGTGATGCTGCGTCGCCAGCAGGCCTCAGCCATCATCACAGCCCGTGAGAAGATCGTCGAGGGTGCAGTCTCGATGGTGAAGATGGCGCTCGACAAACTTTCCAACGAGAATATCGTCGACCTCGATGACGACAAGAAGGCTGCAATGGTAAGCAACCTGCTCGTAGTGCTCTGTGGCGACGAGTCTGCCCAGCCTGTCGTAAACACAGGAACGCTGAACCACTAAAGAGTTTTACGACCACGAATTTAACGAATTTCTCTATGGCAGATAAGAAGACAACGAAAAACTTTATCCTGCGTGTAGACTCGGACACGATGGACGCTATAGAGGCCTGGGCTGCGGACGAGTTTCGCAGCACCAACGGCCAGCTGCAGTGGATCATCACCGAGGCCCTGCGTAAAGCCAAGCGTCTGCCCAAGAAAAAGCAAAACAATGGAACAGAACAACTTTGACATTAAGAAGATCAAGGTGCATCGCACCACAGAGGCAACCGTCTTTGAGATTGTGTTTGTCCTGATAGCCCTCATCGTCTGGGGAGTGATTATCTGGCTGGTTCATCGTGCGCCAGACATCATCCCCACCCATTTCGATGCTTCAGGCAAGCCGAATGCATACGGTCCGCCTGCAGGAATCACCATTCCCTGCGCACTCTTGACAATAGGCGCCATCGTCTGTATATCATGTGCCTATTTCCCTCAACGTATCAATCTGCCGTTCAAAATCAGGAACATCCGCCAGGTGGAATTGGCCATCCGGTCACTTCGGGTGACAGGCATCACATTCCTGTTATTACCACTGGCTACGGCCTATACCATGCTTGGCATGAGCTCTCCGTCTGTCGTTCCCATCTTGGCAGTCATCGGCCTCATCCTCGTGGAATCTGTCTTGTTTTCAATCATTATTTACAAATCAAAATAACAAACTATTATGGTAGAACTCAAAAACGAACAACTCTCGATCGTCGTATCAGAGAAAGGAGCTGAGCTCCAGAGCATCAAGGACGCAAACGGTAAGGAATACTTATGGCAGGGAGACCCCACATTCTGGCCTCGTCGCTCACCCATCCTCTTCCCCATCGTCTGCAGCGTGAACAACGACACTTATACTGTCGACGGAAAGGAATACCACTTGCCGCGTCACGGATTTGCCCGCGATATGGACTTTAAGTTTATTGCCCAAGGCGAGCGCAAGATCACCTTCGCCCTCGAATCGTCAGAAGAGACGAAGCAGGTCTATCCCTACGACTTTACCCTCAGCGTCAGCTATGTGCTTGATAATAATAAGATAGGCGTCATCTGGCACGTCCATAATACCGACACCCAGGAGATCCATTTCCAGATAGGCGGTCATCCTGCCTTCAATATCCCTGGCATGAAGGCTGGCGAGAACCAGTATGGCCGTATCCGCCTTGACAACCAGGAGCCGATGGACGCTCTCCACAGCTATGGCGACGGATCGCACGAGATGGACGAGATCCCATTCGTAGAGGCTGAGAAGGGCATCATGGAGTTCACGGATAACACCTGGCGCAACGACTCCATCAAGATCCACAAGTGCCAGTTGCATCGTGCCGAACTCTTAGGGCCTGGTGGCGATCCAGAGGTTACCGTCACCTTCCGCACCCCCGTCATCGCCTTCTGGAGTCCGTTCGGCAAGCAGGCACCCTTCGTCTGCATCGAGCCTTGGTACGGCCTTGGCGATCCCCGTAGTTTCAAGGGCGAGTTCAAGGACAAACCTCTGATGAACCATCTGCAGCCCGGTGCCTCTTTCATGTCAAGGTATGACATTTGTATTAAAGGAGAAAAGGAGTAAGGAGAGAAGGAGATCATGCAGATCATCGTATCACAGGAGATAGAGTCGGTTTGCCCTGCGTTTGTGGGAGCTGCCGTCGAGGCACAAGTGGTCAACACGCCTTATTCAAAGGAACTCTGGGATGAGATTCATGCACAGGAAGACCGTTTCCGGCAGGAGCTGACCACAGAGAGTCTGAAAGACCTGCCCAGCATCGCTGCCACCCGTCGGGTGTATAAGGCCTGCGGCAAGGATCCTTCGCGTTACCGTCCGGCCAGCGAACAGCTCATCCGGAGGATGCTGCAGGGCAAGGAACTATATCAGATCGACACCCTCGTAGACCTCATCAACCTCGCCTCCATCGCCTATGGCTACAGCATCGGAGGCTTCGATGCCGACAAGTTCGTGGGCGACACGCTCACTTTGGGTGTAGGTCGCGAGGGAGAACCGTATGAAGGCATCGGACGTGGTATGCTCAATATCGCAGGACTGCCCGTCTATCGTGATGCCGAGGGAGGTGTGGGCACACCCACCAGCGACCACGAACGGACGAAAATGACCCTCAGCACCACCCATCTCGTGGTGCTCATCAACGGTTACGACGGCAATGAACAGCGTGTCGCTGACAATGCCCGCTTCATCCAGGACCTGCTGTGCAAATACGCAAAGAGTGACGGCGGCACCGTCACTCTTTACAGGCATACATAAATCATTATAGTTTCTTTTTCGGATAGAGGGCGTCCCACCATGTTGGGTCGTCCTTTAGCCATTTCTGGAACCATGCCATCTGGGTGGCGAGCCATTTTTCCTTCTTCGTGTACTCAAGGATATGATGGTTCTCGCCCTCCACCTCGACGAGAGCCACCTCCCTACCCAGGAGTTTCAGGGCCGTGAACATCTGCAGGCTCTCTATCAGCGGAACGTTCGTATCGGCATTGCCGTGTAACAGCAACAGGGGCGTATGGATCTTGTCGGCATTGAAGAGCGGACTCTGGTCGACATACAACTGCCGATGACTCCACGGATAACTGTTGGCCATCGACACCTCGCTGTAGTTATATCCCCAATAGCCCTCACCCCAATAACTGGTGTGGTTGGCGATGCCAGCGTGCGAAACGGCAGCAGCGAAGATGTCTGTCTGTGTCTGCAGGTATTGTGTCATAAAACCGCCATACGAGGCTCCCATACAGCCGATCTTCTTCGGATTGATGAAAGGATGTGTCTCACAGATCTTCTTCGTTCCCTCGATGATATCCTCAGCGGGACCATGCCCTGCCGTATTCACATGGCGCGACGCCCACTCCTGTCCAAAGCCCGTGGCACCGCTGGGTTGCAGGATATAGGCCACATAACCTAACGAGTTCCAGTACTGAGGGGCGTATGGTGACTCAAAGTAACGGCTCACTGGAGAACAACCGCCATAATAATAGACGATCATCGGATACTGCTTCGAGGCATCGAAGTCCTTCGGCAGATACAGTCGGCCATAGACGGTGTCGCCCTTCGAGTTGGTGTAGTTCCAGTCCTCACAGGTGCCTACCTCTGCATCGCCCAACGCCTCATGGCCGTCGAACAGCCTCATGCTATTCTCTTTCCTCTTTCCTCGTTCCTCGTTCCTCAAAACGTATGCCGAAGCCGGCTCCAATGTATTATATGAAAGGTACGCGATGACGGAGGCATGCTCGGCAATGTCTGCACGATAGATGTCATCGCCATTGGCTGCCACCTTCCTGATGGCACCTGTCTTCGGATTCAGCGAGAACAGATACACATAGTCACGGTCCTCTGCCGTGAAAAAGACTTGACCATCAGCCTTCGACCACGCCAGCAGATTGCTGATGGAGGGATCGAAGTCCTTGGTGAGAGCCTTCACCTGTCTTGTGGCGATGTCGTAGAGGAACAGTTCATTCTCCGTCATACTGGGCGTGACGTCTGCAGACAACTGACAGCCGATGCGGTTGAAGGCTTCGGGGGTGCCAGTGATGATGATCTGGGAACCGTCAGGCGAGAAGCAGTCTCCACCGATGAAGCCCTCACAGGCAAAGAGTGTGTCGGCCTTAAAGGTCTGGACATCCACCATCATCATATCCATCACCTCTGTAGGACGCTTGGCCAGCCTGCTGTAGGACGAGGCTACGAGCAAGGTCTTTCCGTCGGCAGTGATATCGAGCAGATACGTATTCCGGGGACTGAACGTGATACGCTGGCAGATACCTGTCGCCAGGTCGTACTTCAGGAGATAGTTTCGTTTGCGCCAGTTTGGCTGACGATCGTCCATCTCCAGCACCTCAAACACATCGGCATCCTCCTTCGTACCTTCTTCCTCAGCGGTGATGATGAGATAGTCCTCCGTCGGGCTGACGGTGATACCACCCTCCGGCAGCCTGGATGCCAGCAAGGTGCGTTCGCCAGTCAACGGACTGACCTTATACAGAGAGCGATTATCCCCGATCTTCTCATCAACGGTCCAGGCGATGCTCCGGGGCATCCACGCCACATTCGCAGGCAGCATGGAGAGCAGCCGTCCCGTCCTGGTGTCGCGCAGTTCATACTGTCTCTGGTCTTTGCCACCCCGTTCCGTAGTCTGGTAACCCACTACCACATAGGCGCCGTCGGCAGAGAGCCTGACGCTGCGCACCCGCTTGCCGTCAAACAGGTCGTGGGCCATATACGGATGGGCCTTGTCGAGGGTATAGGCGACAGTCTTGTCAGCCTCTATCACAACGCTGATGGAGTCTGTGTCCTTCGCCGCTGCCAGGTATCTGATGGCGAAGGTGTGGTGCTCTGGAGCCAGTTTCAACTCCTCGCCAGCCTCCTGACCGTCGATGAAGAGCTTGTAGTTCTTGGGACCCTTCACGGTAATCTTGCCTTTCAGGTAGTCGATGTTGTTCACATAAAAGGAAAGCAGTCCCACGCTCTTGCTGTCTGCGAGCGAGGGAATCACCTGCCCGTCGAACTTCCCCGTGGCAGGAGAGGTGACGGCGATGGCGCCCAACAACGATGCCTCATCGAACTTCTTGCCCTGGGCGTCCACGGTGTCGAGTGCCAGCGGGGCAGCCACGGCATAAGGACCGGTGAGGTTGAACGTACTGATCTCAGTCTTCACTTGAGCCTGCACACTGAACACTGTCAGCAGCATGGCGAATAACATCATTTGTTTCATATTCTTCATTTCGTGTATCATTTTGCTGCAAAATTACTAAAATAATCTGAGGAATCTGCGTAATCTGTGGTTTATTTTATACCTTTGCACCCAAATTTATCCCGGACCATCAAAATGAGACAACTAAGAAAGCATTTTTTGTGTATCCTCGTCTTGCTGACGACAATCATCCTGACAACCAACGCAGACAACCAGACCCCGTCCAGTCTGATGATCAACGAACTGATGCAGTCAAACATCGACTGTATCATGGACGACCTGAACGAATTCCCCGACTCGTGGGTGGAACTCTACAACAACAGCGACGAGCCCGTCAACCTGAAAGACTACCAGTTAGGCACCAGTGCCGACGATGCGTGGCAACTGCCCGACAAGACCGTCAAGGCCAAGGGCTTCATCATCGTTTACTGCGACAAGGAGGCCGCCGGTCTCCACACCGCCTTCCGTCTGGAGTCGGGCAAGGGCTGCACGGTCTGCCTGTTCAAGGACGGCGCCATCGTCGACAACCTGCCCGCATCGCTGCCCAAGATGCCGGCTCCCAACATCGCCTATGGCCGCAAGACCGACGGCGGCAGCGAGTGGGGCTATCAGCTGACGCCCACCCCGGGAGCCGCCAACTGCGGGGAAGTCTGCGACGGCAGCCATATCCTCGGTGAACCCATCTTCAGTCAGAAGGGATATGTGATGAACGGCACACAGACCTTCCGCCTCAAGCTCTCGCTCCCCGAGGGCGCACCCGAAGGCACGGAGATACGCTACACCATCGACGGCACCGAGCCCACTGCCGCCAGCACCAAATGCCCGGCCTCAGGCTTTGCCGTCAGGAGGGCGATGACCGTCAGGGCCAAGCTGTTCTGCGACGGATGGCTCTCACCAAGGAGCACCGTAGAGTCGTACATCTTCCACGACCGCTCACTCTCCATCCCCGTCATCAGCATCTCCATCGACGACAGATACCTCAACGACGCGAAGATCGGCATCTTCGCCAATAACAACAACCATGACGATCCCCACGACTGGCGGCGGCCGATGAACGTCGAGCTCTTCGACACCGAGGGCGAGCCCTCACGGCTGAACCAGCTCTGCGAGACCCGCATCAGCGGCGGATGGTCAAGAGACGCTGCCCGCAAGTCGATGATCCTCTATGCCAACAAGCGCTTCGGCACGAAGACCTTCAACCATGAGTTCTTCCCCGACCAGAAGCCGGGAGTGACAGACTTCAAGTCCATCGTGCTCCGCAATGCCGGCAACGACCGCGACGGCCTCTATATGCGCGACGCCATCTGCCAGCGCAGCATGGCCGAGCACACTGGCATCGACTGGCAGGCCTGGCAACCCGCCGTCGTCTATATCAACGGCAAGTACCACTGCATCCTCAACATCCGCGAACGCGCCAACGAGGTCAACATCGCCTCCAACTACGGGCTGGAAGACATCGACCTCACCGAGAACGGCGAACTGAAAGAGGGCACCAGCGACTTCTACGACGCCTTCACTGCCTTCTACCAGGAGAAGGGCCACACCCTCGAGGAGTATGCCAAGTGGATCGACTGGGAGGAGTATCTCGACATCATGGCGATGAACATCTACTTCTGCAACCTGGACTTCCCCGGCAACAACAATGTGATGTGGCGCCCCCGTACCAACGACGGCCGCTGGCGCTGGATCGCCAAGGATGTAGACTACGCCTTGGGCCTCTATAACCACCAGGCGACGCACAACATCCTGAAACAGTACTACAATCCCACCAGCTCCGAGTATAATAGCATCAATTTCTCCATCACAGAGGAATCGACGCTACTATTCCGCAACATCATGGAAGATTCCGACTTCCGCCGCGAGTTCATCGATCGCACCTGCATCTACATGGGTGACTTCCTCAACGAAAAAGGCGTGCGCGCCGTATGGGACCCGATGTATGAGATGATTACAGACGAATGGGACCATCACCACGATGCGGTCTACGGCAACCCCTGGTGGCCTGTCTACGACAACGACCTGCGCGATGCCCGCAACTGGCTCAGCAAGCGCACGGCAGAGATGTACAAGCACATCGGCTCCCAGTATAATCTCGGCTCGCCCATCCCCCTCACCGTCAGCATCGAGGACGGTGAAGCTGGCCCCAGCAGCCTCCAGTTCAATGGCGTCACGCTCTCTGGTGCCGACTTCAACGGCAAGTTCTTTGCCGGACGCGCCATCAGTCTCGAGGGCAACCCCGACGGACTGTCCATCGCAGGCTGGCGCATCGCAGAGACACAGAAAAGCGGCTCCACGACCACCCGTGAAGTCTCCGGCAGCCAGCTCGCCATCGAGATGCCCACCTGCACCAAACTGGCCATCACCGCCATCGCCGGCAACCCCGACGGCATCAGCACCGTCAAGACAACTGTACCCACCCTCCGTTCAGGCAGTATCTACGACCTCAACGGACGGCTCATCCGCCAGGGAAGCACATCGCTCGACGGCCTGCCTCACGGCATCTACATCATAGACGGGAAAAAAGTGGCGAAATAAGTTCGTTATTGGACAGCACGGATGCAGCGGCCGCTGAAGCGATTGCTGGAGAGATTGCCGATGTCCACTTTGACGTCAGAGAAATCAAACTCCAGGCACCAGGCCTTGAAGGGATTGCCGCCGTAGAGGGTTGACGTCCAGTAAACACCTTTGATGGCACGAAACTGAACTTCCGCATAAAACCGGAAGCCTGTGATAGGCAGGAAGATGGAGTTGCCCGTCTTCTTGCTTTTCACTTGATAGCCGTTCACGCCGTCCTTCGTAATCCATTCCCACGTACATTTGGCAGAGTCTGCCAATTCCTCGAACTCTTCCACGGTGGGCATGCGCCAGGTACTCCCCCAGTTGGCGCGGGCAGCATCGTCAGTGGGAAGCAGCCTGATCATCCGGTCGTTGACAGAATATTTCATCAGGAAGTTGGAATCCCCCTTGCTCCAGGAATAGGTGCCCCACGAATAATACTGCTTCGGCTTGGTCTCGCCCCAGGCGTAGTACGTGCCAAAGCCGGAATCCTTATTGGCGCCCACATTCATGTTTGCCCACTTCACACTTAGGCCCATATCAACAGCCTCCACACCTTCAGGCGCTTTTGATTCGGCCTCCATACCATTCACCTTCGCATTGCCAACCGCCCCAAAGAACATGACGGACAGCGCTATTAGAAATAGTTTCTTCATAACTTGACTATATATTGTAATTTTTTGCTTTTTTAATAGGCCTCGCGGTATTTGCTATCGTCTTTGTCGGAGAGCATGGAGAGGTAGCTCTGATAACGGCTCTGGGCGATATAGTGGTCTTCGAGGGCCTGGAGCACGGCACAGCCCGGTTCATGGGTGTGGGTGCAGTTGGAGAAACGGCAGTCTTTGGAGAAGCGGAAGATCTCGCGGAAATAGGAGGTGAGTTCTTCAGGTTCCATGTCGAAGGTGCCGAAGCCTTTGATGCCGGGGGTGTCGATGAGCCATCCCCCGCCCAATGGTATCATCTCAGAGAACGTCGTCGTGTGCTGACCCATCTGATGGGCATCGGATATTTCAGCCGTGCGGAGGTTGACACCCGGCACGAGGCGGTTGATGATGGTGGACTTCCCCACCCCACTGTTGCCGCTGAAAAGCGTGATCTTGTCTTCGAGCATCGGCAAGAGTGCATCGATGCCCTCGCCCGTCTCGGCAGAGATGGCGCGGCACTCATAACCAATGGTCTCATAGAGATGGATAAGCATCTGCTGATAGTGCAGTTCATCAGCGTCGAGGAGGTCAGTCTTGTTGAATAGGAGCACCACGGGCACCCGGTAAGCCTCAGCCGAAGCGAGAAAACGATCGATGAACGTGGTGTTGGTCTGCGGACGGACGACGGTGACGACGAGCAACGCCTGATCGACGTTGGCGGCAATGATATGGCTCTGCTTGGAGAGATTGATGCTCTTGCGGATGATGTAGTTGCGGCGGTCCTCGATCTCGGTAATGAAATTCCCTTCTGAAACGCAGACACGGTCTCCGACGGCGACGGGGTTGGTGCTGCGGATACCCCGCAGGCGGAAGTTACCCTTCACCTTACAGTCAAGCAGCTGGCCATCGTCTGTCTGGACGGTGTACCAGCTGCCTGTGTTTTTTATCACAAGACCTTTCACCTACACAGTCATGATTTCCTTGTTCTTCGCAGCCAGGAGGTCGTCGATCTTCTTGATATACTTGTCATGGATCTTCTGGAGCTCCAGTTCGGCATCCTTCTCATTGTCCTCAGAGAGTCCGTCCTTGATGGCCTTCTTCAGCTTGTCCTTGATGTCACCACGCACGTTGCGCACCTCGACCTTAGCCTTCTCGGCAATCTTGGCACACTGCTTGGTGAGGTCGCGACGGCGCTCCTCGGTGGGGATGGGGATGTTCAGACGGATCACCTCGCCATTGTTCTCAGGAGTGATACCCACGTCGGAATCCATAATGGCCTTCTCGATGTTACGGATCTCCTTGCGGTCCCAGGGCTTAATGGCGATGGTACGGGGATCGGGCACACTCACGTTGGCCACCTGGTTGAGGGGCACTTTCGAGCCATAGGAGTCCACGCGCACGCCATCGAGGATGGCCACGTTGGCACGACCGGCACGGATGCGATTCAACTCGTCTTCGAGGAACATGGCAGCCATCTCCATACGCTCCTCACTTTTCTTCAATGTTTCTTTAACGTCGATCATATCATTTACGATTTTAGATTTCTGTTGACAAAAGTACGAAAAAGAAGTGAAAAGTGAAGGATGAAGGGTGAAGAATTTGCTTCCGGCGAATGAATTTTAACCTTTTTTTGGTGGTTTCGCCTCTATATATAAATAAGGTGTAAGGGCAAAAAAGGTACAAATACCATATTTGTGGTATGCAGAATAGCCCACGTGTGGGATTTTGTAACCCCAGAAATCGCCGTACCTTTGCACCATCGAAAGTGAATAGAACATATTTAATAACATAAAAAGAAAAAGATTATGGCAAAGATTGCAAAACAGCTGACCGAGCTTATCGGTAACACTCCTCTGCTGGAACTGGCAAAGTTCTCAGAGGCCAAGGGTATTGAGACTCCGATTATCGCCAAGGTGGAATTCTTCAATCCTGGCGGCAGTGTGAAAGACCGTATCGCCTTAGCGATGATAGAGGACGCAGAACAAAAAGGACTGCTGAAGCCGGGTGCCACCATCATTGAGCCGACAAGTGGCAACACGGGTGTGGGACTGGCCCTGGTGAGTGCCGTGAAGGGCTACAAACTCATCCTGACCATGCCTGAGACGATGAGTGTGGAGCGCCGTAACCTGGTGAAGGCCTACGGTGCCGAGGTGAGGCTGACAAGTGGTAAGGACGGTATGCCTGGTGCCATCAAGGCAGCAGAGCAACTGCGCGACAGCATCCCAGGCAGCATCATCCTGCAACAGTTTGAGAACCCCGCCAACCCTGCCAAGCACTATGCCACCACGGGGCCCGAGCTGTGGCAGCAGACTGACGGCGAGATCGACATCTTCGTAGCAGGCGTAGGCACTGGTGGCACTGTCTCTGGTGTGGCCAAGTACCTGAAGGAGAAGAATCCGAATGTGAAGATCATTGCCGTGGAGCCCAAGTCATCACCCGTGCTCAACGGCGGACCCAGCGGACCCCACAAGATCCAGGGCATCGGTGCCGGCTTCGTGCCCAAGACCTACGCCGGCAACTTGATAGACGAGGTGCTGGACATTGAGAACGACGACGCCATCCGCACGGGCCGTGAACTGGCACAGACGGAGGGACTGCTGGTGGGCATCTCTTCGGGAGCCGCCGCCTTCGGCGCCTCGGTGATTGCCCAGCGTCCGGAAAACAAGGGCAAGAAGATCGTAGCCCTGCTGCCCGACACGGGTGAGCGCTACCTCTCGACGGTGCTCTACGCTTTCGACGAATATCCGCTTTAAAGCGCGTTTTTTTCCCAATAAAGGCGCAAATCATCCTAAAAACGGGGTGATTTGCGTTTTTTTTGTCATTTTCCTTTGTTATTTGAACAGAAATACCTATCTTTGCGGACAGTAACTACCTGAAACCCGATGAACAGTGGTAACAGACAAAGACTTCTGGCCGTCGCGACGCTTCTAACCATCAGCCTCACGGTACTGGCCCAGAAAGAGAATATGGAGACGATTGCCGACACACACCATCTGTCGGCCTATATCGTGGCCGCACTGATGATCGGTGTGTTTGTGATGATATTTTCCAACCGTCTGTTCTATTTCCGTCAGCGAGAAGTCAGTGCCAAGGCACAGCAGCAGAACTCACAGTTAGGTCTGGTGCTCACCTCGAACAAGACACAGGTATGGACCTACGATTACGCCAAACATCTCTACACCTTACTATCCGTCAAGGGAGAAGAAGAAAAGACATATGTGCCCATCGACTTCTCACAGTTCTTCGACAGCAATGAGTTCACCCAGCTGCACAAGGCCGTCATCGCCCTGCCCGACAGCCATAAAGAGCCGGAACCCATCGTCATCAGAGGCAGCAAGCCGGAAGACGGATCCGCACCCCGCATCTACAAGGTCAACCTGACTATCCTGCATCGCGACAAGAAAGGCAAGGCCAAAACCCTGTTGGGCACCCAGCGCGACATCACGGATAACAGGATGAGGAAGGAGAAGACCCGCAATATGGCCCTGCGCTACCATACCGTCTTCAATTCGTCACTCGTCGATATGATCTACTATGGCGAAGACGGCTATATGACCGACATCAACGACAAGGCCTGCGAGACTTTCGGTGTCACCGACCGTGAGGCCCTGATGGCGAGGAAGGTGAAGATCACCGACATTCCCTCATACAGGGACCTTGACTACGACCACTTAGAGAACCTCCTGATGTCGTCGATCACTGACATAGACCAAACGAAACGGGAAGACGAGCGGATTCCGGAAGTCACCGTCAAAGGCAAGTTCTACTATGAGTGTGCCGTGTCTGCCATCCGCGACAAGGACAGGAAACTGTTGGGCGTCATCGCTGCCGGACGTGACATCACGGACATGGTGGACTCACACCACCGTCAGCAACAGGATGCCCTGCTGCTCGAAAAGCGCACCAAAGACATCCAGGACTATATCAACAACATCAACTACTCGCTGAAGGTGAGTGGTGTGCGACTCGTGAACTACCACCCTGACAACCACGAACTGGAGATCTTCAGTGACCTGAACCAGGTGCAATACAGCCTCTCACAGATCCGCTGTGCCTCGCTGCTGGCACCGTCAGACCAGCGGAAGGCCCGTGGACTCCTGCTCCGCATGGACCATCGCACACCAGGCATCTTCACATCGACAGTACAGACCCGTTTCCACGACGAGCAGGGCCGCACCATCTTCCTCACCTTCAGTATGGTGCCAGTCACCGAGAAAGGCAGCGACCGCATCAGCCATTACTTCGGCATGCTCCGCAACGACACGGAGATGGTGTACACCGAGCGCCAGCTGATCAAGGAGACGAAGAAGGCCCAGGAGACGGAGGAACTGAAGAACACCTTCCTGCTGAACATGAGCTACGAGATCCGTACGCCGCTGAATGCCGTCATCGGATTCGCACAACTCTTCAACGGCCCCCACGACGTGGAGGACGAGCCTGTGTTCTCGGAAGAGATCAAGCGCAATACCAACGAACTGCTGGCCCTGGTCAACGACATTCTCTACATCTCACGCCTCGATGCGAAGATGGTGGAGTTCAACTATCAGGAGACAGACTTCGCCACGCTCTTCGAGGGCTACTGCTATATGGGACTGAGTTCGCTGTCGAACGACGTGAAGATACAGGTGGAGAACCCCTACAACCATCTGATGGTGAAGATTGACGAACAGAACGTGGGTGAGGTGATCCAGAAACTCTGTGTCAACGCTGCCCGTGTCACGAAAGCCGGCAGCATCCGTGCCAAGTACGACTACCGCCATGGCGAACTGAACATCACCATCGAGGATACCGGCAAGGGCCTGAGTGCCAAGGACCTGCCGCACGTGTTCGACCGTTTCGTCAGAGACGAGAACAACCAGCGTGAGGGCACCGGTCTTGACATGGCGATCATCAAAGAGCTGGTAGAGCTGATGGGAGGCACGATAGAGGTCCAGTCGGAGGAAGGCAAGGGCTCTGCCGTATACGTCATCATTCCCTGCGAGATGACCGCGATGGAGAAGAAGACGGAGATTATTGTTTAATCAGGTTACGCGAATATGACCATACTGTTATCACATATCCAGATACTAAGCGCCATCTCGCTCGATGTCTCATCGGTGCTGATGGTGATCGTCATCGGCATCGCCTTCGTGATAACCTGGGCCGTGAACCGCATCAGCCTGCTGCGCATCCGTCAGGGTGTCAACAAGATCAAAGAGACCTCGGCCATCATGCAGCACACGCTCGACATGGGCAAGAACTATGTGGTGATGCTCGATCTCCGACAGCGGCACGGCATCAACATCCATGGCAACCTCCTGCCTGATAGCGGTATGAGCTATGAGGAGAGTTTTGAGATGATCCACCCCGATGACCGCCATATATACATGGAATTCATCAAACGCCTGGCCAACGGTGAGAAGGAGACCGACGAGTGCATCTTCCGCTGGGATATGAGCGGCGAGAAGAGACTCGGCCAATGGCGCTATATGGAAGACCAGGGCATTGCCGAGTATGCCAACGCAGCCGGCATCCGCCCCATCCACATCTTCAGCACACTGACAGACCGCACGGAACAGATTCTGTTGGAGAAGGAGGAACAGGAGATGGTCAACAAGTATCGCCGTATCTTTGAGCAGTCACTCACTGGACTGGCCTTCTACGACAAAGACGGCCGTCTGCTCACCACCAACCAGAAGATGCGTGAGATCCTGAAATTCCAGTCGGAAAGGGATCCCTACTACTACGAGAGATCTCTGTTCGATATGCCGACTTTCCGTGAACTGCTGAATAAACGCCACGTGGAAGAGCTCTATTTCTGTACGAAGAGTATCATCATCGAGCGTGGCGTCAACTGCTACACCGAGATGCGTGTACACCCCATCTACAAAGACGACGGCGAGCTCTACAGCATCACCTTCTCCATCCGTGACGTCACCCAGGAGCGTGAACTCTACCTGCAGAACAAGAAGAACAGCCACGACATTCGCGTAGCCAACGAAGCCATCCAGCAATACGAGAACGAGATCCAGTATCTGATGGACACCTGTAACATGCGTTTCTTCCGCTGTTCAAGGGCCGAACGCACCTGTACCTTCTATAAGGGTATGACCACAGACGTCAACACGATGGGTTTCGACAAGCTGATAGAACACTTCGTCGACAGTCCCTTCCGTCAGGGACTGGTTGATTACGACACCTACTTCAGCGTGCAGCGTACAGAACTCACCAAGATGCACCCGCTTTTCCACGAGGGAGAAGAGATGCAGTGGAACTTCATCGACAGTGTGCCCTTCTTCGACGAGAATGGTGAGATGCTGGGCACATACGGCATCGTGCGAAACGTGAACGACCTCATTGAGAAGCAGGAGCGGCTGAAACAGGAGACGGAACGGGCCAACGACTCAGGACGTCTGAAGTCTGTGTTCATGGCCAACATGACCCACGAAATCCGCACGCCGCTGAACTCCATCGTAGGCTTCTCCGACGTGCTGCCCATGCTCTCCACTCAGGAGGAGAAGCAGGAGATCATCCGCGTCATCATGAACAACTGCGACATGCTGATGCGACTGATCAACGATATCCTCGCTATCTCTTCACTCGACACAGGCGGCATCAGTATCGAGACTGTTGAAGTGGACTTTGCAAAGAGTTTCGACGACATCTGCGAGTCGCTGAAGCAGCGTGTGCAGGAGCCCAGTGTGGAATTCATCAAGGAGAACCCTTACGACAGCTTCGTCACCGTGCTCGACGATGCCCGCATCCAGCAGGTCATCACCAACTTCGTCACCAACGCCGTGAAGTACACCCACGAGGGACATATCAAGGTGGGCTACAGGTATGATGAGTCAGGAGTCAGGAGTCAGGAGTCAGGAGATTTGTATATCTATTGCGAGGACACTGGCGCAGGTATCCCTAAGGAACACCAGGCAAAGATCTTCGAGCGCTTCGTCAAGCTCAATGACTTCATCCAGGGCACGGGTCTCGGCCTCTCCATCTGTAAGGCCGTCGCTGATGCCTGCCACGGTGAGATAGGTGTTGAGTCGGAAGGCGAAGGCAAGGGCTCGACGTTCTGGATTCGCATACCGTGCGAGAAAAAGTGAAAAGGTGAAGAATAATTGGATTATGAACGGAAATATATATCATAAATATAATAAGGTGCAAAAGTGGATGAAGTATCTGCCGATACTTTTCACCCTTTCACTTTTTTACCTTTTCACCTTTCCAGCCTCGGCTCAGACGAAAGACAGCATCAGGGTGTTCGACGATGAGCATCCGCTGGTCTATGAAGACGCCTGGGATTTGTGGCCATACGTGTTCCTCAACGAAAACGGCGAGCCTGACGGCTACAACATCGACCTGCTGAAGATGATCTTCAAGCGGCTCAACATCCCCTACATCGTCAAGCTGAAGCCTACCCTCGAAGCGCAAGCCGACCTGAAGAGCGGCAAGTCAGACCTGATGCTCCGTATGGATGCCTCGTTCTCCAGAGGCAACTCCCTCTACAGCAACACCATCATCCAGCTGTTCACCCACAGTGTGGTGTCGCCGCAGTCTTCCAATGTGATACTGCGGACGGGCAAGGACCTGAAAGGCCATAAGGTAATCGTCCACGAAGGCAGTTTCAGCCACCACATGATTATGGATGAGGGCTGGACAAAAGACATCAAGGCCTACGACGACATGAAGGAAGCCATCCAGAAACTGCGTACCGACGAACAAGGCGTGATTATCTGGAACACCATGTCGCTGAAATGGCTCATGCGGAAATACAAGACCGACAATCTGGTCATCAACCCCATCGACATCCCTGCGGGTGAATACAAATTCATGTCGAAGAACCGTCGCCTGCTCGACCAGATAGACAGTGTCTATACGGAACTACGTGCCGACGACCAGTTGGAAGGCATCCGTAACAAGTGGTTCTATCCTGAGCATGCCGATTCAGGCATTCCAACATGGGTTTGGAACATCGCCGTCGTATTGGCAGCCCTCGCACTGATCTTCCTGGCCTACTACGCCTTCTACCGCATCCGTGAGCGCCACATGACACGAGAGCTCCGCCAGAGCAACGATCGTCTGTCGCTCGTGCTCAGCACCAGCGAAATCGGCCTATGGATCTATCACGTGATGCCCCAGACGGTGGAGTTCCTCGATGAGTTTGGCAAGACACGCCAGACCCTCCATCTGCACGAACTGGTGAACCGCTACAACCAGAACGACTACGACACCCTCCGCGAGGCCCTCAATGACATCATCCATCAACGGAAGGACTCTGCCAACATCAACCTGAAAATCAGGGAGCAAAAGAACAGCCACTTCGTTGAGCGCAATTACAGTGTAGACATCGGTGTGCTGCGCCGTGACCGCTCTGGCAAGCCCACTCACCTCCTCGGCACAAGGGTCGATATCACCAACGACCAGATGCGGCAGATGCGTATACAGGACAGTATGATACGTTACCAGGCCGTCTTCAACTCCGCGATGATCGATATGGTAGTGTACGATGCCGACGGCTACATCATCGACATGAACGACAAGGCCCTCAACGGAATCCACATGAGCAGGAAGGATCTGCTGCAGGAGCACATCCATCTGAAGAGCGTCCTAGGCGTGGACAATATCGACCTTGACACGTTCGAGCCGATGCACATCACACAGATTTTCCCCTCAAGTGACGAGCGCTCCTTACAACAGCACCTGAGACGTTCGCAGTTGTTCTACGAACTGAAATTGGTACCCGTGCGCGACAGTCAGGGCAAGCTGCTGAACATCTACGGCACTGGCCGCGACGTAACCGAGGTGGCCATATCGTATCATAAGATCAGGCAGAACGCCCGCGAACTGCAGGAGAGCAACGACGAGATCAACAACTACATCCGCAATATCGACTACGTGATGAGCGTGGGCGGCATCCGCATGGCACGCTACAACCCTCAGACCCACACGCTGACCATCTACAACGACTCGGTCAATGTGCAGTTCACGCTGACACAGACGCGCGCCCTGGGTTTCGTCGACAACAGTTCGCGACGCCGTGCGCTGAACATCATCAAGAGCATGGACAGCCTCGCCACCAGACCCATCCATGCCGATGTCAAGACCACCCTGCGCAAACAGGGCGGAGGCGGACGGATGCACCTGCAACTGCACTTCATACCCACGTATGACAATCAGGGGAACGTCAAGGAATACTTCGGCATGTGCCGTGACATCAGTGAGATCAAGACCATCGAGGAGAAGCTGGCGGCAGAGACCCTGCGTGCCCAGGAGGTGGAAGTGGTGAAGAATGCGTTCCTCCACAACATGAGCTTCGAGATCCGTACGCCGCTCAACACGGTGGTAGGCTTCGCAGAACTCTTCCAGATGGAGCACAGCCAGGAAGACGAGGTGGTGTTCATTCAGGAAATCAAGGAGAACTCCGCCAAGCTGCTCAAGCTCATCAACGACATCCTGTTCATATCTCGTCTCGATGCGGAGATGATCGAGTTCAATAAGCGCGTCACCGAATTCTCTATGACCATCACCCAACGGTGCGAATCTGTCTGGGCACCCATGAGGAAGCCTGGCGTCGACTATACGGTCAGCAGCCCCTTCAACAAGCTGGTGCTTGAAGTCGACAGTTCGAATGTGGGCATCATCATCGACAAGATCGTCACCAACGCCGTACAATATACGGAAAAGGGTTCCGTCAATGTGCGCTACGACTACTTAGGCGACAACCTCATTGTCTCCGTCGAGGATACCGGCTGCGGTATTCCTGAGTCATCCCTGGGCAACATCTTCGAGCGCTTCGTGACTGGTGCCAACGAAGGTGCAGGTCTCGGACTCGCCATCTGTCACGAGCTCATCAAGCGGCTCAACGGCACCATCAACATCAAGTCCGACGAGGGCAAGGGCACCACCGTCTGGTTCTCCATCCCCTGCAAGGCACTGGAAATAGAACGGAAGTGAAAAGTGAAAAAAGAAATGGGAAAATATAAGAAGATAAAGGTAGATAGCCGTCTGAGGGCGACGGAAGATAGAGGACAACACCCTGTGTCAGCAAGACTATTGTCTTTGATCTTCTTCTATCTTCTGTCTTCCTCTATCTTCTCCCTGACAGCTTCGGCTCAGATCGACTACAGCTATACGAAGGAAAATCCGGTCATCATCGCCAGCGACTGGGATTTCCCGCCATACGAGTACAGTAACGACCAGGGCGAGCCTGCAGGCTACAACGTGGAGCTGCTGCAGACAATCTTCAAGAAACTCGACATCCCCTACCGCATCATCCTCCGTGAGTGGAGCGAGGCAGCGCAGACCTTCGAACGCCGCGATGCCGACCTCGTCATCGACCCCTCCTACCGCTTTCACGGAAGACCCTACATCCGCTCGATCAACATCCTGAACTACTACAAGGTGCAGATCGTCTCTGCCGCTGATGCCAGGAAGGTGACGAAACTCGCTGACTTCACGCCAGAAGACACGCTGGTGCTCAAACTCGACGACTACGCCGCCAACCGTATCGTCAACGAGCGCCATCTCGACATCCCCATCCTCTACTGCTCGCCCAAGGAAGCCCTGGCAGGCATCAACGAGAGCCGCTACAACTATTTCATCTGGGGCGAAGGGCCGTTGAAATGGAAGAAGAAGGAACTGGCCATCGACACGCTGATTGTAGGCCCCATCGACATCCCAGACGGTGAGATACGTATCGTGGGCTACGACAAGGAACTCATCGATGCCATCGACGATGAATACGCCCGTCTGGAGCAGAGCGGCGACTTGGAGGCGCTGCGCGACAAGTGGTTCCATCCTGAGCGCATCCATGACGATACGTCACCCATCGCACTCATCGTGCTGGCAGGAGCCATCATCGCCGTCGTCATCGGACTGCTCATGACCCGTCTGGTGCGAGCCCGTGTGCGGCAGGCCGTGCGGAAGACCGAAGACCTGAACCACATGATGGAACAGGCGCTGAACATGGGTAAATACTACGTGTTCACCATCGATGTCGTGACAGGTCGCATCCACAACATCCACGGCCAGCTGCTGCCCGAAGGCGAACTGGTGAGAGACGTCTTCTTGCCACGTATCGACAAAAGCGACCAGGAAGACTTCCAAAAGAAGGTCGACCTGCTGATCTCTGGTGAACTCCAGCAGGCGCGCTACACCAAGCGCCTGAACTTAGGCACCCTGAAACACCCCAACTGGATCTGGCTCAGCGGACTGGCAAGCCTCGAGTTCGAGAACTTCAAGCCCCGCTATATCACCAACACCACCCGTGACATTACCCAGCAGATCGAAGACGAGCGCGTCAACAGCGAGCTCAGTGCGAAATACATGAAGATCTTCGAGACCAACATCATCGCCATGTCGTTCTACGACGGCGAAGGCAACCTCCTCGACCTCAACGACAACATGCGGAAGCTCTGTGAGGTGACTGAAGAGACGGAGCCTTGGTTCTTCAAGACCAATTTCTTCGAGACACCCCTCATCAAAGGCCAGTATCTGCTGGGCAGCCGCGAAGAGTTCCATGTCTGCCAGCATATCGAAATGCCCCAGTTCGGTGCCCATAAATACATTGAGGTACGCATCAATCCCATTTGCAACGACAATAACAAAGTGAAATACTATGTGGTGACGTCACGTGAAGTTACTGCCGAGCGCGACATCTACCTCGAACAGCTGCGCCACAACGAGGAGATGGAGAAGGCCAACGCAGCCATCAATGAATACGAGAGCCGCCTGCAATACCTGCTCGACAACAGCCAGATGTTCATCTGGAACTTCTATCCTGAGAGCGGCCAGATCACGTACACCCACTCTTCACGCACGAATGAGTTCAGCGAGACTCTTGAAGAGTTCTTCGAAGGCATCGACGAGGAGAGTATGGAGCAGGCCCTGACAGACATCAGAGCCTGCATAGAGTCGCGACAGCCCTACGACGCCATCCACCACTATCGCTATACCCCGTTGGAGAAGCATCCCGTGTGGTACGCCATCAGCGGTATTCCCACCTTCGACAAGGCTGGCAGGCTGACGAGCTATTTCGGCATCGCGAGAAACATCACGTTCCTCATGGATGCCCAGGAGCGGCTGAAGCGAGAGACCAGCCGTGCCGAGGACTCTGGCCGTATGAAGAGCGCCTTCCTGGCCAATATGACCCACGAGATACGCACGCCGCTGAACGCCATCGTAGGCTTCTCAGACCTCCTGCCCGTCATCGACACCCAGGAAGAGCGCATGGAGTTCATCCGCATCATCCGCAACAACTGCGACATGCTCATGCGCCTCATCAACGATATCCTCGAAGCCTCATCCATGGGTCAGGCGCTCGCCATTAAACCCGCCGAGTGCGACTTCTCGTCCGTCTTCGACGATATCTGCCAGACGCTCGCCCAACGCGTGCAGGAGCCGGGCGTGGAGTTCGTCAAAGACAACCCCTACCCCACGTGCCCCACTGTGCTCGACAAGGGCCGTGTGCAGCAGGTGCTCACCAACTTCGTCACCAACGCCGTGAAGTACACCCATCAAGGCTTCATCAAGGTGGGCTACCACTGGGAACGCCGCATGAAGTTCGACGGCAGCGGCGAGGCAGACGGACTGGTCTTCTACTGCCTCGATACAGGCGCCGGTATCCCCAAAGACAAGCAGGCAAGCGTCTTCGAGCGATTCGTCAAGTTGAACGACTTCGTGCAGGGCACGGGTCTAGGTCTCTCCATCTGCCAGAACATCGTCGAGCGCTGCAATGGCCACATTGGAGTCACCTCCGAAGGCGAGGGCCACGGCTCCACCTTCTGGTTCTGGATTCCCTGCGAGCGCAAGCTCATCAACCTCCCCGGCTACGACACACCGGAAATTGTCGTATCTTTGCACCATTAAACGTATAGTGATATGAGAAAAGAATTGATTTTTAGTCTGTTCGCGTTGCTGGCGTGGCCTTTCGTGGCGGTGTCAGCGCAGAATCAGGTGAACATGAAGTTCGGCAAGCCGACGAAGGAAGAGTTGCAGATGACGGTCTATGAGGCGGAGCCGGATGCCGAGGCCGTGGTGCTGTGCCGGTTGACCGATGTGGAATACACCGTGCAGATGACCAGCTATCTGGTGGACTACCGCGAGAAGGTGCGCATCAAGGTGTTGAAGCCCAACGGCGCGCGGTTCGCCAACGTGATTGTGCCGTATCAGGTGGGTATGTCGGTAGGCAATAACATCACCGGTCTGAGAGCCTCGTTTGCGACCATTCCGATGAACAGGGCCAGTGGCGATTCGTATTTCGGCGAGGAGTCCGGTTCGATGTCGGAGGGCGTCTTCGGTACCGATGGCGACGAGAGCGTGGAAAACATCAAGGCGACGGCCTTCAACCTGGAAGGCAGCAAGACGGTGAAGACTTCGCTGAAGAAGAGCGATGTGAAGACTACGAAGATTGACGAGCATAACTACCAGGTGGAGTTTACCGTGCCCAACGTGAAGGAGGGAACGGTGATCGAATACGAGTACACGATCCACAGCCAGCTCTTCTGGGAACTGCACGACTGGTACGGCCAGTGCGATATCCCCGTGGCCTTTGCCAAACTGGACATGGACATCCCCACCTTCCTGATCTTCAACATCGAGGATCACGGCATCCAGCGCCTGACGCACACCTGCACCGCAGGCTCGATGAAATACAAGGTGGAGAGCGATCCGCTGGCCTTGCCCATGACGGTCACCACCAACCACTATGTCTATGTGGGGCGCAACCTGAAAGGTATGCCGAACGACGGCTATACGTGGAACGTGCAGGACCTGTGGGCAGGCATCACGGCCGAGCTGAGGACGTACCGCCTGCGTGGGATGGGGCAGATGGACTATGCCAAGACGTGGGATCAGATAGAGGAGATGATTCTCAACTCTGACGATCTGGGCATACACCTGAACGACCACAGTCCGCTGGCCGACGAACTGAAGGAGGCCAAGTTGGAAGAGGTCGCCGACCTGCGCGTGCGTGCTGCAGCAGTGTGTCAGCTGGTGATGAGCAAGGTGAAGTGGAACGGCAAGTATGCGCTGAGTCCCGCGTCGACGTCGGAAACGCTTAAGAACGGTGTCGGATCGAATGCCGACATCAACCTGTTGCTCATCCAGTCGCTCCGCGAGGTGGGTCTCACGGCTACCCCGGTGATGCTCAGGACGCGCGACCTGGGAATGCTGCCCTATAATTTCCCGTCGGTCAGCAAGTTCTCGACCTTCCTTGTGGCTGTCATCCTGCCGGGTGGCGGCAAGGCCTTCGTCGATGCCTCGTCGAAGCACGGCGGGCTGAATGAGGTGCCCGAAGTGATGCGGGTGGAGCGCGCCCGTCTGGTGCAGAAAGGCAGGAAGGGCGAGTGGGTGAACCTGCAGAAGATTGGTGAACAGAAAAAATGATGACAATGAAGAAAGTGTTTCTTGGCCTGGTGCTGGCGATGGTGTCGGCAACCGGGTACGCCCAGGAAGGGCAGACGGCGACGTCGAAACTGACGAAGGAGCAGAAGGATGCGCGTATGGATGAGATCCGTAGTGCGTATGCGAATGCGAAACAGAAGATGTCGAAGAACGGCAAGAACGGCCAGTCGCCGAGGGATCTCTGGATTGAGTATAACGACGTGATCGACAAGGCGGCAGACGTGACGGAGTGGGAGGGGGCGACCATCTACTTCGACTCCGACACCATGGGTGGCATCGAGGTGAACCGTCCTTACTTCATCGTGGAGAACTGGGCAGCCCACCAGCACACGCGGTATCGTGAGATGCTGATCAACCCGAAGGACAGCACGCTGATGTTCTGTTTCAGGCACGGCGAGACGGATGCGGGCTTCGTGGTGGAGTCGCGGTATTATTACGACACGGAGGGACTGCTCATCGAGGCGAAGCACAATACGTCGAACACGTGGAGCTCACCCGAGGGAGAGCAGGAGGAAGCCAAACGGCTTATCGACCTGTTCAAGACAGTCACGCAGGGCGTGCTGATCACACGCGACGGAACGATGGCCGATGCGCCCAGTGGTCCGAAGAGCGCCACGCCATTGGTGGGACCGCGTTCGAAGGATCAGCAGAAGGCGTATATTCGCTCGCTGTATGCGAAGGCCAAGAAAAAGATTGCGGAGGAGGAGCATGAGTATCAGAAGCGGAACGTGCGCCTTGTGCTGCACGACCAGGGTACGCTGTGGCCACCGATGACCACGGAGTATAAGTTCTTCTTCGACACACGGGTGATAGAGTTGCCGGATCAGAAGCGGCATGACAACTATTGCTACTTCATCTCGGAGCATCGCCAGCGGATGGGGTTTGACAGTTATGTCGAGTATCTGTTCGACACGTACAGCCAGGATCTGCTGTTCTACTACTGCAAGTGCGCCGAGGAGAACGAACAATGGGAGTGGCGACGCTATTACGACCAGCAGGGGGACTGCTTCGAACAGACGGGCAACAGTGCCGATGACGTGCCACTGGACAAAAACGACGCAAAGAACTTGCTCGGACTTTTCTACAAAGTGATGAGTGAGTAAAACAACGAATTACACGAATTTCACGAATTGGCTGCGCACATAAGAATCGCCAGTGATTCAATTCGTGAAATTCGTGTAATTCGTGGTCGTTTTTAATCGATTTTATTGTTTTCGCAGAGGAGGCGGAATTCGTGGGGCGTCATGCCGATGGCGTCCTGGAACTTGCGGTTGAAGGAGCGGATGACGGTGAAGCCGGCCTCCTGGGCACAGGCCGCGATACTCCACGAGGATTCTGTCTGCAGGAAGAACATCGAACGTAGCAGGCGGAGGTAGTCGAGGTAGTCGTCGAGTGACTTATGGAGGGTGGAGCGCCGGAAGAGTTCCACGATGCGCGTCTGGGTGGTGCCGATGAGATCTGCCAGTTCCTTGAGTCCGAAGTCGGGGTTGGTGTAACACAGACTTTCTTCGAGACGTGTCTCAATGACGGCCATCAGCTCATCGTCGTCGCGCAGGTCGGCTTCCTTGAGCAGTTCCTTGTGACGTATGACGAGGTCTTTTAGCATTTCAATACGACGGCGGACGTCGTAGTAGGCATCGACCATCTGGCCGAGTTGCATATTGCGGCTGATGAGTTTCACATTGGCCTCTTGGAGCACTTTCACTTGCGCCTCCAGGTCAAGGATCCGGGCTTCGTAGTCTTTGTCGTTCATATCGGTATAATGTTGTTGATGGTGCAAAGTTATGAATTTTTGAGGAGTTAGAGGGAGTTAAAGGAGTTAAAGGGAGTTAAAGGACATTACTTTTCGCTGAAAATGCGTAACTTTGCGCTCAAATTGAGCATACAGGTATGGACGAAGTGACGAATCAAGAGACGAACAGCGGACCCGTTCAGCCACAAGAGCAACAGCAGGAGAAGTTGGTTTTGCGCACGGAGGGACTCGTGAAACGGTACGGCAAGCGTACCGTGGTGAACGACGTGAGTTTCCACGTGGAGCAGGGTGAGATTGTTGGTCTGCTGGGCCCCAACGGTGCCGGAAAGACGACCTCGTTCTATATGACCACGGGTCTGATCGTTCCCAACGGCGGACATATTTTCCTGGGTAATGAGGAGGTGACAAAGTATCCTGTGTACAAGCGTGCCCGTGCCGGCATCGGCTATCTGGCGCAGGAGGCGAGCGTCTTCCGTAAGATGAGCGTCGAGGACAATATCCTGTCTGTACTGCAGATGACGGGCAAGCCGCGCGACTATCAGTTGGAGAAACTTGAGGAACTGATTAAGGAGTTCCGTCTGGGCAAGGTGCGCAAGAACAAGGGCGACCAGTTGTCGGGCGGTGAGCGCCGACGGACGGAGATCGCCCGTTGTCTGGCCATCGAACCGAAGTTTATCATGCTCGACGAGCCGTTCGCGGGCGTCGATCCCATCGCCGTGGAGGATATCCAGTTTATCGTGTGGAAACTGAAGGATCGCAATATCGGTATCCTCATCACCGACCACAATGTGGAGGACACGCTCTGTATCACGAACCGTGCCTATCTGCTTTTCGAGGGCCGCATCCTCTTCCAGGGCTCGCCAGAGGAACTGGCGCAAAACAAGATCGTGCGTGAGAAATACCTCACCGACTCATTCGTGCTCCGCCAAAAAGACTTCCAACTGCTGGAGGAAGAAAGAAAAGCCAAGGAAGAAGCGGAAAGCTGATTTTTTGGAAACGAATTCCCGTAATTTGTCGTAATTGCCATAATAATTCTGTGGATAAATTATGGTAAATTACGGCAATTCGTTTCTTAATATCATTCCTAATCTTAATTTTTTTTAATTCTTCGCTCTTCACTCTTCACTTTTCACTTTTTTATTGTACTTTTGCACCCTAAAATTTGCACGTATAATATAATAAGGTATAAAGAAAGATGAAAATTACATTTGATTGCCCTGATAAAATCAATGGCGTCATGACTATGGTCATCGAGCCCGCCGACTATCAGGAGAAGGTTGAGAAGACACTGAAAGACTATCGTAAGAAGGCCCAGGTGCCTGGTTTCCGTCCGGGTCAGGTGCCCATGGGAATGATCAAGCGTCAGTATGGCACCGCCGCGAAGGTGGACGAAGTGAACCGCCTGATCAGCGAGAAGCTCTATGGCTATATCCAGGAGAACAAGATCCAGATGCTGGGAGAGCCCCTGCCGAACCAGGAGAAGCAGAAGCCCCAGGATTTCGAGAAGGAAGGTGATCTGGAGTTTGTGTTCGACATCGCCGTGGCTCCCGAGATGAAGGCCGAGTTGACGGATAAGGACAAGATCACGTATTATGATATCAAGGTAGACGACAAGCTCGTTGACGACCAGGTGCAGATGTACGCTTCTCAGGCTGGTGAGTTCAAGGAGGCAGAGACCTTCAGTGGCAATGACACGATAACCGGTGAACTGCGCGAGCTCGACGAGAAGGGCAACACCAAGGAAGGTGGTCTCACCAACGAGGCTGCTATGATCATGCCCGCCTATGTCAAGGACGAGAAACAGCGCAAGCTCTTCGACGGTGCAAAGAAGGGTGACGTCATCACCTTCAACCCGAAGAAGGCTTATCCCGATAACGACGCAGAGGTAGCTGCCCTGCTGAAGGTGCAGAAGGACGACGTGAAGGATCTGGCCAGCGACTTCAGCTATCAGATCAACGAGATCCGTCATTTCCAGCCTGCAGAGATCAATCAGCAGTTGTTCGACCGTGTGTTCGGTGAGGGAACGGTGAAGGACGAGAAGGCCTTCCGCGAGAAGATCGCCGAGACGATCAAGCCCCAGTTGCAGGCTAACAGCGACTACAAGTTCCTGCTCGACCTGCGTGCCTATATGGAGAATAAGGTGGGTGAAGTGACCTTCCCCGAGGCTCTGTTGAAGCGCGTGATGATTCAGAACAACCAGGACAAGGGCGCTGACTATGTGGAGAAGAACTTCGAGGGCAGCATCAAGGAGCTGAAGTGGCACCTGATCAAGGAGCAGCTCGTGGCTGCCAACGAGATCAAGGTGGAGGAAGCTGACCTGAAGGCAATCGCCAAGGATGCCATTCGCCAGCAGTTCGCACAGTATGGTATGTCGAACGTTCCCGACGACGTTTTGGAGAACTATGCCGCCGAGCAGTTGAAGAAGCGTGAGAACATCGATAATTTTGTGGATCGCGCCGTTGATCAGAAACTCGTCGAAAAGCTCAAAACTGTCGTCAAACTGACCAAGAAATCAGTCAGTTTGGAGGACTTTAACAAGACGATGCAAGAAAAATAAGTATTTTTAGGAAAAAATAACCACTTTATTTGAGCGGTTATCGACTTTTTTATGTAACTTTGTGTCCCAAACACAAGTGAAAGAAGTCGATGACCGCTCTTTTATATTGAAAAAGGTATTAGAATTATGAACGATAGAAACGATTTTAGAAAGTATGCAGTCCGCCATTTAGGCATGGACGGACTGACCGTTGACGAAGTGATGAAGGCTCAGGCACAGTATCTGAATCCCTATATCCTCGAGGAGCGCCAGTTGAACGTGACGCAGATGGATGTGTTCTCCCGACTGATGATGGACCGCATCATCTTCCTCGGCACGCAGATTGACGACTACACCGCCAATACGTTGCAGGCACAGTTGCTCTACCTCGACTCCGTGGACTCGGGCAAGGACATCTCGATCTACATTAACTCACCTGGCGGCAGTGTGACGGCCGGACTGGGCATCTACGACACGATGCAGTTCATCTCCTCGGATGTGGCAACGATCTGTACGGGTATGGCCGCCTCGATGGGTGCCGTGCTGCTCGTGGCAGGTCAGGAGGGCAAGCGCTCGGCACTGCCCCACAGCCGTGTGATGATCCATCAACCCCTCGGAGGTGTGCAGGGACAGGCCTCGGATATCGAGATTGAGGCCAAGGAGATCCTGAAGTTTAAGAAGGAACTCTATACCATCATTTCAGAACACTCGCATACGCCCTATGACAAGGTGTATGCCGACTCAGACCGTAACTACTGGATGACTGCCGAAGAGGCGAAGGCCTACGGTATGATCGACACGGTGCTGAGCAGGAAACAGTAAGAAGTGAAAAGTTAAGAATGGCGAAATTGAGAAAAGAATGTAGCTTCTGCGGACGGACCGAACGTGAGGTCAAACTGCTGATCACAGGACTCAACGCTTTTATCTGTGAGGACTGTGCCCAGCAGGCCTACCGTATCGTGCAGGAGAATATGCCGAGGCTGAACAGCAAGGCTGCTCCCGCAGAAGATAAGAAGAACAAGGTGCCGAAACCGAAGGATATCAAGGCCTATCTCGATGAATACGTCATCGGACAGGAAGAGGCGAAGAGATACCTTTCGGTAGCGGTATACAACCACTATAAACGACTCGGTCAGGCACCCGACAAGGACGGTGTGGAGATCGAGAAGTCGAACATCATCATGGTGGGTTCGACAGGAACGGGAAAGACGTTGTTGGCCCGCACCATCGCGAAACTGCTCGATGTGCCTTTCACCATCGTCGATGCTACGGTTCTCACGGAAGCCGGTTATGTGGGTGAAGACGTGGAGAGCATCCTCACCCGTCTGCTACAAGTGGCCGACTACAATGTGGAGAAGGCCCAGCAGGGTATCGTGTTCATCGACGAGATCGACAAGATCGCGCGTAAGTCCGACAATCCCTCCATCACGCGTGACGTCAGTGGCGAGGGTGTGCAGCAGGGACTGTTGAAACTGTTGGAAGGAACGATTGTCAACGTACCGCCCAAAGGTGGACGTAAGCATCCGGATCAGGATTACATCCACGTGGATACGAGGAACATCCTGTTCATTTGTGGTGGGGCCTTCGACGGCATCGAACGGAAGATTGCCCAGCGCCTGAACACTCACGTTGTGGGATACAATTCCGTTCAGAACGTGCAGAAGATTGACAAGAAGGACCTGATGAAGTATGTGCAGCCACAGGATCTGAAGGCCTTCGGTATGATTCCGGAGATCATCGGCCGTCTGCCTGTGCTCACCTATCTGAACCCGCTCGACAAGGAGGCATTGCGGAAAATCCTGACAGAACCGAAGAACTCGATTGTAAAACAATATAAGAAACTCTTCGAGTTGGACGGCGTGAAGCTGGAGTTTACGAAGGAGGCCCTTGACGTTATCGTCGAGAAGGCCATTGAATTCAAGCTTGGTGCCCGTGGACTGCGTTCGATTGTGGAGAATGTGATGATGGAATCGATGTACAATCTGCCCTCGCAGAAAGTAAAGAATTTTAGTGTGACGCCAGAGTATGTCCGCGAACAGCTGGCTAAGTCGCGTATGCAATAGAAAAAGAAAAGCCTAATGACTAAACAGTATGAGTGAAAAGAGAAATCTGACAGAAGCGCTGAAGAAGTACTTTGGTTTTGACAAGTTCAAGGGAGACCAGGAACAGATCATCCAGAACCTGCTGGACGGTAACGACACGTTCGTGCTGATGCCCACGGGTGGTGGTAAGTCGCTGTGTTATCAGTTGCCATCACTGCTGATGGATGGTACGGCTATTGTCATCTCGCCCTTGATTGCCCTGATGAAGAACCAGGTGGACGTCATCACAAACCTCAGCGAACACGAGGGGACGGCCCACTATCTGAACTCGTCGCTGAACAAAGCCGCCATCGATCAGGTAAAGAACGACATCCAGGCCGGAATCACCAAACTGCTCTATGTGGCACCCGAGTCGCTGACGAAGGAGGAGAACGTGGAGTTCCTGAAGACGGTGAAGATCTCCTTCTACGCCGTCGACGAGGCCCACTGCATTTCTGAGTGGGGACACGACTTCCGACCGGAGTACCGTCGCATCCGTCCCATCGTCAACGAAATCGGCAAGGCGCCCATCATCGCCCTGACGGCTACGGCTACGGACAAGGTGCGCTCCGACATCAAGAAGAACCTCGGGATGACCGAAGCCAAGGAGTTCAAGAGTTCCTTCAACCGTCCGAACCTTTATTATGAGGTACGTCCGAAGACGAAGGATGTGGACAAGGACATCATCAAGTTCATCAAACAACACCCAGGCAAGAGCGGCATCATCTACTGTCTGTCGCGCAAGAAGGTCGAGGAACTCGCTGCCGTATTACAGGCCAACGAGATCAAGGCAGCTGCCTATCATGCCGGTCTCGACTCTGCCACACGAACGCAGACACAGGATGACTTCCTGATGGAGAACATCGACGTGATCGTGGCCACCATCGCCTTCGGTATGGGTATCGACAAGCCTGACGTACGGTTTGTGATCCACTACGACATCCCCAAGTCGCTGGAAGGCTATTATCAGGAGACGGGGCGTGCAGGACGAGATGGTGGCGAAGGCCTCTGCATCGCGTTCTATTCGAACAAGGACCTGCAGAAACTGGATAAGTTTATGGAGGGTAAGCCTGTGGCCGAACAGGATATCGGTCGACAGTTGCTCGTGGAGACGGCTGCCTACGCAGAGACATCCATCTGTCGCAGGAAGATGCTGTTGCACTACTTCGGTGAGACCTATCCGAAGGATAACTGTGGCAACTGTGACAACTGTCTGCATCCCAAGACGGAGATTGAGGCGAAGGATCAGCTGGTCATCGCCCTGAAAGCCATCCTCGAGATCAAGGAGAACTTCCGTGCCGATTATGTCATCGACTTCATCACAGGTAAGGAAACCGATGAGATTCTCGCCCACCACCACGAGGACTTTGAGAACTTTGGTGCCGGTGCCGATGACGATGAGAAGATCTGGAATCCTGTTATCCGTCAGGCCCTTATTGCAGGCTATCTGCTGAAAGAGGTGGAGAACTACGGATTGCTGAAGGTGACGCCTGCAGGTAAGAAATTCCTGAAGTCGCCCCATTCGTTCATGATTGTGAAGGACGCAGAGTTCACTGGTGACGAGGAGATGCCCGATCAGGAGGGAGGTATCAGCGCCCTCGACCCCACGTTGAGTGCGATGCTTCGTGAGTTGCGTAAGAAGGTGTCGAAACGGCTGGAGCGTCCGCCTTACGTCATCTTCCAGGATGTGTCGCTCGAACAGATGGCGACGGATTATCCTGTCACGCTTGAAGAACTGAAGAATATTCAGGGCGTGGGTGAGGGAAAGGTGAAACAGCCTTATGCCAAGGAGTTCGTGGATCTGATCAAGAACTACTGCGAAGAGAACGAGATCGAACGCCAAGTGGATATGCGAGTGCGGACGGTTGCGAAGAAGTCGATGCTGAAGGTGAAAATCATTCAGAGCATCGACCGTCAGATCGCCCTCGACGACATCGCCACAGCCCAGGGCATCGAGTTCGAGGAACTGCTCGATGAGGTGGAGGCCATCGTCTATAGTGGCACGAAACTGAATATTGACTACTTCCTCGACGAAGTGATGGATGAGGATCATGTCGATGATATCTACGACTATTTCTGTGAGTCGGATACCGACCGTCTGAGTGTGGCCCAGGAGGAACTGGGCGACGAATACTCGGAGGATGAGATTCGTCTCGTGAGGATCAAGTTCCTCTCGGAAATGGCGAACTGATGAAGTGAAAAGTGAAGAGTGAAAAGGGAAGAGTATTGCGTAAAGAGTTAAAAAATAACAAGGCGCAGCAACTTTTCACTTTTCACTTTTCTCTATTCACTTCTTTTTTTGTACCTTTGCACGCAATATTTTAAGAAAGGTATAAATTATGGCTTCATTTATTGCAGACAAGATCGTGATGGACGGCCTCACATTCGACGACGTCCTGTTGATTCCAGCTTATTCTGAGGTACTGCCCAAGACAGTAGAGTTGAAAACCCGTTTCTCACGTAACATCGAGTTGAACGTGCCCTTTGTGACGGCTGCTATGGATACCGTGACAGAGTCGCAGATGGCTATCGCCATCGCCCGTGAAGGTGGCATCGGCGTGATTCATAAGAATATGTCCATCGAGGACCAGGCCCGTCAGGTGGCTATCGTGAAGCGTGCCGAGAACGGTATGATCTACGACCCCGTAACCATTCCTCTGGGCTCGACGGTGGCACAGGCACTCGACATCATGTCAGAGTATCATATCGGTGGTATTCCCGTGGTCGACGACGAGAAGCACCTCGTGGGTATCGTCACCAACCGTGACCTCCGTTTCGAGCGTCGTCTGGATCGTCCTGTGGAAGAGATTATGTCGAAAGATCATCTTGTGACTACCCATCAGCAGACTGACCTGATGGCAGCAGCAGAGATTCTGCAGAAGAACAAGATTGAGAAACTGCCTGTGGTGGATAAGGACAATCGCCTCATCGGACTGATTACCTATAAGGATATCACCAAGGCCAAGGATAAGCCTATGGCCTGCAAGGATGAGAAGGGTCGTCTGCGTGTGGCAGCAGGTGTGGGTGTGACAGCCGACACACTCGACCGTATGCAGGCACTCGTCGACGCTGGCGCTGATGCCATCGTCATTGACACAGCCCACGGACACTCGAAGTCTGTAATCGAGAAACTCGTCGAGGCCAAGAAGATGTTCCCGAATATCGACATTGTCGTAGGTAACGTCGCTACGGGTGATGCTGCGAAGATGCTGATCGACAACGGTGCCGACGCCATCAAGGTGGGTATTGGCCCGGGTTCCATCTGCACCACCCGTGTGGTAGCTGGTGTGGGTGTTCCCCAACTCAGTGCTATCTATGATGTCTACAGTGTGCTGAAAGGAACTGGTGTTCCCCTCATCGCCGATGGTGGTCTGCGCTATTCTGGCGATATCGTCAAGGCCCTTGCTGCCGGTGGCAGTTGCGTAATGATGGGTTCGCTCGTCGCTGGTACGGAAGAGAGTCCTGGCGACACAATCATCTACAACGGTCGTAAGTTCAAGAGTTATCGTGGCATGGGCTCCCTCGAAGCCATGGAGCAGAAGCACGGCTCAAAGGATCGTTACTTCCAGGGTGACACGAAGGAGGTGAAGAAGCTTGTGCCCGAGGGCATCGCAGGACGTGTGCCTTACAAGGGAACGGTTCAGGAGGTGATCTATCAGATGGTAGGTGGTCTGCGCTCTGGTATGGGCTACTGTGGTGCCGCTACCATCGAACAGCTCCACGAGGCGAAGTTCACCCGTATCACCAATGCCGGTGTCAATGAGAGCCATCCGCACGATATCACCATCACCAGCGAGGCTCCCAACTATAGCCGTCCGAACGATTGATTTTATAAAACAACGATTAAACGAATTTCACGAATTAAGCAGATGAAATTGAAGATGATACTGGCGGCCTGTCTGATGAGCACAGCCGCAATGGCGCAGACAGACCCGATTGTGATGACTGTTAATGGGGTGGATGTGACGCGCTCTGAGTTTGAGTATTCATTCAACAAGAACAATAGCGACGGCGTGATCGACAAGAAAAATGTCGAGGAGTATGCCGACCTTTATGCCGTTTATAAGATGAAGGTGGCAGCAGCCATCGATGCCAGGCTCGACACGCTCACATCGTTCAAGAATGAGTTTGCCACCTATCGTGACCAGCAGGTATTGCCCACGATGACGACGGATGCAGAGGTGGTGGCAGAGGCCCGTAAGGCCTACGACCGTGCGAAGGAACAGATTGGTGAGAAGGGACTTATCCTTCCTGCACATATCTTCCTCCGTGTTTCCACCAAGGCTACATCCGAGGAGCAGGCGAAAGTTGCACAGCGCGCAGACTCTATCTGGCAGGCCCTCAAACAGGGTGCAGACTTTGCAGAGCTCTGTAAGAAGGTGTCGCAGGACCGTCGCAGTGCTGCCAATGGAGGTGAACTGGTATGGATAGGCCCAGGACAGGTGTATCCTGAGTTCGAGGAGGCTGCCTATGCCCTTCAGGAAGGGGAGGTGAGTCGTCCGGTGCTGGCCCCCGACGGTTACCATATCATCCTGATGAAGGGTCGCAAACAGCTCGAGCCCTTCGAGGAACTCAAGGATCAGATTGTGCGCTCGTTCGAGCAGCAGGGCATCCGTGAGGCTATCGCCCGTCAGAAAATCCAGAGTGTCGTGACCAGTGGTCAGATGACGGAAGAACAGTATATGACTCGTCGTGCAGACTCCTTAGGCGCTGTCGATTCTGAGATGAAATACCTCATCCAGGAGTACCACGATGGACTGTTGGTCTATGAGATCAGCAACCGTCAGGTGTGGGAGAAAGCCTCGAAGGATGAAGCCGCCCTCGATAGTTGGTTCCGTGCCCATCAGAAGGACTATGTGTTCTCAGAGCCTCGTTTCAAGGGTATCGCCTACCACGTGAAGGACAAGGCAGATGTCAAGGCCGTGAAGCGTTGTGTGAAGGGACTGCCGTTTGGTAAGTGGGCCGATGTCCTGCGCCAGAATTTCAACCCAGACTCCATCATCCGCATCCGTGTTGAACAGGGGCTCTTCAAGCCAGGCGACAGCCGTCTGGTCGACCATAAGATCTTCCGTACGGCTCTTGACCAGCCCGTTGAAGTCAACAAGGACTATCCCATCGACGCCGTCTATGGCAAGAAACTGAAGAAACCCGAAGATTATACCGACGTGCGCACTCAGGTGATCGAAGACTACCAGCAGGCACTGGAACAGCAGTGGGTGGCTGACCTCCGCCAGCGCTATCCGGTAAAGGTATATGATGATGTTTTGAAAACAGTAAACCAGCATTGATGAAGACAACAAGGAATCTGATCATAACCCTACTTATCGCTGTCCCCTTCTTAGGGACAGCTTTTGCCGGTAATACCGGATTATCCGGAATCTCCGGAGCTTCTGGAATCACCGCAGATACCACTGCCGCCGACTCCGTCCGGATAGGCACCGTCATCGACGAGGTCATCTGGGTCGTTGGCGATGAGGCCATCCTGAAGTCCGACGTCGAGACATACCGTATGCAGGCTGCGATGGAAGGCGTGAAATGGAGTGGCGATCCAGACTGTATCATCCCCGAGCAGATTGCCGTGCAGAAGCTGTTCAAGCACCAGGCGCAGATCGATAGTATCGAGGTGACTGACGCTGACGTTGCTGCCGAGGTGGAACAGCACATCAACTACTGGCTCGAGATGGTCGACGGGTCTCGCGAACGCCTCGAAGAGTACCGTCACAAGCCCTTGTCGCAGATCCGCAACGACCTGCGTGAGGAACTGAAAGACCGTCAGATGGTGCAGAAGATGAAGCGCAAACTCGTTGAGGATATCGCCGTCACCCCTGCTGATGTGCGCCGTTATTTCAATGACCTGCCAGAAGACAGCCTGCCCTTCATCCCTACGGAGGTGGAGGTGGAAATCGTGCAGATGACGCCAAAGATTCCTGCTGAGGAACTGAATCGTGTGAAGGATGAACTCCGTGAATATACCGATCGTATAAATCGTGGCGATGCATCGTTCTCCACGTTGGCCCGTCTCTATTCCGAAGATCCCGGTACGGCGCGTCGTGGCGGTGAGCTGGGTCTCTCAGGACGAGGTATGCTCGACCCCGCCTTCGCAACGGTGGCCTTCAACCTCACCGATCCCAAGAAGGTGTCGAAGATCGTGGAGTCGGAGTTCGGCTTCCACATCATCCAGCTCATTGAGAAGCGTGGCGACAAAGTCAATGTGCGTCATATCCTCCGTAAGCCTGTCGTCTCTGATGAGGCTATCGAGAGAACGCTGAGCCGTCTCGACTCCATCGCTGATGACATCCGTGCAGAAAAGTTCACTTTCGAGAATGCTGCCTCCATGCTCTCCGACGATAAGGATACCCGCAATAACAAGGGTCTGATGTCGAACAGCGATCCGCAGACAGGCCGTATCACCTCCCGCTTCAAGATGCAGGACCTGCCGCCAGAGGTGGCCAAGGTGGTCGACACGATGCAGGTGGGACAGGTGTCACGCTCCTTCCAGCTGATCAACCAGCGAGGCAAGACCGTCTGTGTCATCGCCAAGTTGAAGAACCGTATAGAGGGCCATAAGGCCTCCATCTCCGAGGATTTCCAGACGCTGAAAGAGGTGGTGCAGCAACGCCGTCAGAACGATCGTATCCATCAGTGGGTGGTCGATAAGATCAAAAGCGTCTATACCCGCCTGAACAGCGGCTATCAGGACTGTAAGTTCGAATACGAAGGCTGGATCAAATAGCGCATACGCTAAATGATAAAAGCGCATACGCTAAATGAAAAATGATGAATGATAAATGATAAATAAAAGAGGATACTGATGCATAGAAGAGGATCTTTATGGCTGATGGTGATAACTTTATCATTTTTCATTTTTCATTTCTCATTTAGCGAAGCGCAGGCCCAGAAAGGAAAGTCCAAGCGTCCTGCCCGTAGGGCAAAGGTTCACGATAGCCGTGTCCACCTTGAGCATGCCGACGTGCTCCACTTCGACCAGCGCCTCAATCCCGATGCCACCATCCTCAACGGTAAGGTGCATTTCACCCATGAGGGTGCCCGCCTCTATTGCGACAGTGCCTATTTCTACGAGGCTTCCAACTCCTTCGAGGCCTTTGGGAATGTGAAGATGTACCAGGGCGACACGCTCTCACTCTTCAGCGACTATGCCTATTACGACGGCAACGAGCAGATAGGCCGTGCACGCTATAATGTCGTGCTCAAGCATCGGAAGACCGTCCTCTATACGGACAGCCTCGACTTCGACCGCATCTACAACAACGTCTACTTCTTCGAGGGCGGTAAGATGATCGACGGTAACACCACGCTCACCTCCGACTGGGGCGAGTACAACACCAAGACGAAGATGTCGGTCTTCAACTACGACGTGAAGATGAAGAATCCCGATATGTTCCTCACCACCGATACGCTCTATTACGACAACCACAAGTCGATGGCCCACATCGTCGGACCCTCCGACATCACCTCTGGCGATAATCACATCTATTCAGAATTGGGCTATTACGACACGAAGTTGGAACGGGCACAGCTTTTGAACCGTTCCATACTGACCAACAACGGTAAGATGCTCGTGGGCGACAGTGTCTACTACGACAGTCGGATGGGTTTCAGCCAGGCTTTCTATGATGTGGTCTATGTCGACTCCGTCAATCACAACAAGTTCACGGGTAACTATGGCGAGTATTACGAGAACACCGGCTATGCGATGTGTACAGACAGTGCTGTGGCCATCGATTACTCGCAGGGCGACTCCCTCTTCCTGCATGCCGACACGTTCAAGCTCGTCACCTTCAACATCGAGACCGACTCCGTCTATCGCAAGGTCCACGCCTACCACCACGTGAGGGCTTTCCGCACCGATGTGCAGGCCGTCTGCGACTCTCTCGTCTACAACTCGAAGGACTCCATCGTGACGCTCTTCCACGATCCGATCATGTGGAACAACGGCCAGCAGCTGGTGGGCGACATCGTCCATATCTATCTGCAGGATACGGTCATCGACCATACCCACATCATCGGCAATGCCTTCTCCATCCAGCAGTTGAAGTCGGATACGGCCTGCTACAATCAGGTGTCCTCACGTGAGATGTTCTCTTTCTTTGTCGAGGGTAAGGTCCGCGAGGCCAGGGCGAAGGACAATGTACTCATCGGCTATTTCTTCGAGGAGGGCGACACGCTGCCCATCATCTACAACTATCAGGAGACCTCCGAACTCCGTATGTTCATCAAGAACCAGAAGCTTGAGAGTGTATGGACTCCCAAGACCACCGGCACAATGTATCCGCTTAACCAGATTCCTGCTGATCGTCGTCACCTCCCCGGCTTTGCCTGGTACGAATACGTCCGTCCCGTCAATCGTTACGACATCTTCAACTGGCGTGGAAAAGATGGTAAGAAGAGAACTGACGAAAAAAAGAAAGACTCGGATTTGCCGCTTGCTCCCGAAGAGTCGCAAGAACCTGCTCCTGAAGAGTCACAAGAACCTGTTCCCGAAGAACCACAAGAACCTGCTCCTGCCACTGAGTAATCATAAAGTTCAAAGTTCAAAGTTCAAAGCTCAAAGTTCAAAGTTCAATGTCCGACATCATCTCCCTTCTCCCCGATAGCGTAGCCAACCAGATTGCCGCTGGTGAGGTGATCCAGCGCCCAGCCTCCGTCGTGAAGGAACTGGTTGAGAATGCCGTCGATGCAGGGGCCAAGACCATCCATGTCATCATCGTCGATGCAGGGCGCACCTCTATTCAGGTCATCGACGACGGACGGGGTATGTCAGAGACTGATGCCCGTCTGGCTTTTGAGCGTCATGCTACGTCGAAGATCCGCAAGGCCGACGATCTCTTTGCCCTCCATACGATGGGATTCCGTGGTGAGGCCCTCGCCTCCATCGCTGCTGTGGCACAGGTGGAACTGCTCACCCGTATGGCAGACGACGAGATCGGCACGCGCATCCAGATAGCCGCCTCGAAGGTGGTGTCGCAGGAACCCGCTGCAGCTCCTGTGGGCAGTAGTTTCAAGGTGGACAACCTCTTCTATAATGTCCCAGCCCGACGGAAGTTCCTCAAGTCCAACGCCACCGAACTCAGCAATATCCTCCAGGCTTTCGAGCGCATCGTGCTCGTCTATCCCGACATCCATTTCATCCTCCACCATAATGGGGCAGAGCTCCAGAACCTCAAGCCAGCCAGTCTGCGGCAGCGTATCACCGATGTCTATGGCCGCCAGTATTCGCAGGATCTTCTGCCTGTTGAGGTGCAGACCACGCTCTGCAACATCACGGGTTTTGTGGGTAAGCCTGAGACGGCCCGTAAGAAGAGCGGACATGATTTCTTCTTCGTCAACGGACGATACATGCGGCATCCGTATTTCCACAAGGCTGTCGTCACAGCCTACGACCGTATGATACCAGAGGGCATGCAGGTGCCTTATTTCCTATATATCGATGTCGATCCGGCTGCGGTCGACGTGAATATCCATCCCACGAAGACGGAGATCAAATTCGAGAACGAACAGGCCGTCTGGCAGGTGCTCACAGCCACCGTCCGCGATGCCCTGGGCCGTTTCTGCGATGTGCCGGCCATCGACTTCGACGTGCAGGGAAAACCCGATATCCCCGTTTTTGACCCCTCCCGCGATTCCATCGCCGCCCCCAAGGTGAACTATAACCCCGACTACAATCCCTTTAATACGAGGAATGAGGAACGAGGAACGAGGAACGATTCCCCGCGTTCCCATGTCCCCTCCAACTGGGAAGAGCTTTACGACATCGCCGCCACCTCTCCCTCCCGTGAGGAAGACCAATCGCTATTCCCCACGGATGATCCAGTCTCTTCAGGTAATCATAATTTTCAATTTTCAATTCTCAATTCTCAATTCGATTCCTCTCCCCTCCACTACCAATACAAAGGCTCTTACATCATGACTGCCGTCAAGTCTGGCCTTATGATTATCGATCAGCATCGTGCCGACGTGCGCATCCGCTACGAGCACTATATTAAAGTTCAAAGTTTAAAGCTCAAAGTTGAAAGTCAAAAGTTGCTCTTCCCTGAGTCCGTCCGTTTCTCACCTGCCGAGAGTGTCATCCTTCAACAGATACTTCCCAGCCTCACCACCATCGGCTTCGACCTCTCCGACCTTGG
The DNA here is from genome assembly GCA_016284635.1 of Prevotella sp. Taxonomy (GTDB): domain Bacteria; phylum Bacteroidota; class Bacteroidia; order Bacteroidales; family Bacteroidaceae; genus Prevotella. The sequence goes on along the minus strand of JAEEPF010000010.1, from coordinate 882 downwards.
GGGCAACACCTTTGCCATCAACGGCATCCCTGCCGGCCTCGAGGGTATCAACCCCGTCAATCTCCTCCAGCAGATTGTTGCCGATGCCCAAGATCACTCTTTCTGCGACGATTCCGCCTCAGACATATCTCTCACCTCTCACCTCTCACCTCTCACCTCAAAGATCGCCCTCTCGCTGGCTCAGAGCGTCGCCGTTCCCTACGGCCAAGTCCTCTCCAACGATGAGATGGAGCAGCTGGTTAACGAGCTCTTTGCTTGTTCCAACGTCAACTATACGCCTAACGGCAAACCCATCCTTTCCATCCTCCCGCAGACCGATATTGAGCGTCTTTTTGCCTAAAATGGTTAAAAGCTGTTAACACAAACACAATTATCAATTATCAATTATCAATTCTCAATTATTCTTCGTACCTTTGCACCCGCAATTGAAAAAAGGGCGCTTAGCTCAGCTGGTTTAGAGCATCTGCCTTACAAGCAGAGGGTCGGCGGTTCGAATCCGTCAGCGCCCACCCAAGTTAAAGAGGACTGACAAATGTCAGTCCTCTCGTTGTTTTCTGCCCTCAGGGTGAATCATGGGGACTGTCCCATCTGTGCGACTTATCGCACTGGGGGACTGTCCCCTGTGATTCGCCGCGCTCCTTAGAGCGCAATTGGCCCATACCCCATACAACTCGTCGTTGTGATGGCCGTCAGAAATGCCGTGAGCGCGGCTACTACGACCTTCACCGCAATCTCAATCATACGCTTCTTCATACGCTAATCTCCTTTCTTCTAGGGATTTTTTGTCTAAGGAATCTTGGAATATAGGAATCTTCCGGTGCTTTGCACCTCTCTGGCGCAGCAATGGCACAGGGTGCCACCATTCCTAGATTCCTTGATTCC
>JAEEPF010000127.1 GCA_016284635.1 Prevotella sp. | reverse complement strand
TGATGAGTCTTTTTAGTTTCATATAGATTGTTGTTTAAGTGAATCTTTATCGACCATAGCTGCCACACACGAGTCAGACCAGACGTTCTCTGCCGTCTCCACCATATCTATAATCGTGTAGATGGGCAGAATGATACCCAGGACGGCCACAGGGGCTCCGATGCCAGACATCAGCGAGAGGGTGAGGAAATAACAGCCCATCGGCACACCGGCATTACCCACGGCGGAGATGACGGAGATGAGAATCCATAACAGGATGGTGTCCCAGGTGATGGGAGTGCCACCCTGCTGCATCACAAAGAGCGATGTGACGAGGATGAAGGCGGCACAGCCGTTCATATTGATGGTGGTGCAGATGGGAAGCACGAAACGGGCTATCTTCGAACGGATGCCCAGACGATTCTCAGCGGTATTCATCGTGACGGGCAGCGTGGCGGCACTGCTCTTGGTGAAGAGCGCCATCAGCACGGCTGGCATCATCTTGCCCAAGACGTGGATAGGGTTCAGACCTCGTGACAAAAGGAACAACGGCAACACGACAAAGAACTGGATGACATTGCCACCCAAGACCACCAACACATACTTTCCGATGCTGTCGGCCACGACACCGGCAGAGACCTGAGCCGATAACTGAGCGGAGAAGGCCACGATGCCAAGGGGCAGCGTCCAGATAAGGCCGCGGATCAACAGGAAAAGCAATTCCTGCAGGCCGAGCAGGAACTTCACCACGACGGCCTTGTTTTCCGACTCCGGCAATTTCGAGAGTCCGAAGCCGATGGCAAAGGCCAACAGAAGCAGCGAGAGCACATTTCCTTCAAGGAATGGCTTGACAATATTGTTGGGAATAACGGAGATGATGTGGTCAGCGTAGGTCGTCTCGTGCTGGAGGTGATTTAAAATCCCCGACTCCTGAGATGCGAATTTCGAATTCGCCTCAACAACCGTATCAATGGGCAGGTTACCTGGGGCGATGAGCACATAGAGTACGGCTCCCACAGCTGCAGCGGCAAAGGTTGTCAGCAGCGTGTAGGTCAGCGTACGGCCGAAAATACGCCCTGAGCCCTTGGAACCAAACGTCGCAAAGGTGGTAATCACCGCCAGCACAATCGTCGGCACAGCCAACAGCTGGAACAGCCTCGTATAGACCGTCGCCACAAAGTTCATCACCTCGTTAAGCCAACCAAGTCCCAACAATCCCAATACCGCACCCACCACAAGGGCGCCTATCCACAATAACGTAATCTTCATATCCGCTGCAAAAGTACAAAATTAATTTGAAAGTCCGGATGGAAAGTCCGAAAACTTTGCCACCCGGACGAAAGAAAAAGATTGCAAAAACGTTTTATCTTTCTTGTTAATCTGTGTAATCTGTGGCTCTTTTCACTATTATTTATGTGTCTGACGCCAAGTGTGGGCGTAGTCGATGACGGCACGGAGTTTCTCCCAATCAGTATCGCCAGGTACGGTGCAGTCAGCACCGAGAATGAAGTTCGGCGATGCATTCTCCAGCACCTTGTCCACGGCTGCCTTAGCCTCCTCGATGCTGCCCTTGGCAATCACGCCCAGTCGCTCCAGACCTCCGAAGATGGGACGGCCAAAGCGTTTCTGAGCCTCCTTCAAATCGAGAGAAGAACCGTCGGAGAAGTTCAGGGGCACGTTGATGATACTGGCGGGATAGTCGGCGAAGGCAAAGAGGGCTTCAGCGTTCTTAAATGGTGTACCGTAGTCGCAGATATGGAGGATATTGATAATACCAATCTCGTTGGCCACCTCACTGACGTGTTTATCCCACTGGCGCACCTGCTCCTGCCAGATTTTCGGTGAGAGCGAATTGCCGTCACCACCCTGACTAGATACATAGAATCCGTCGGCACCGTGCTTGCGGGCAGAGCGCAGGTAGTTCTCAATGGAGAGTGAGAGGTTCTTGATGGCCTGACCGAAGGCCTTGGGATCCTCTTCGGCGAGTTTCTTCAAGTCTTTGCCACGCCCTAGTGTCTGATGGGCAAGAGCCAGCGGTGAATAGACGGTAGGTAGGATAAAGGCCTCACCGCCGAACTCGCGGGCCAGATCTTCGATGACGGCCACCTGAGGCGCGAAGAAGTCCTCACCATAGACGGGTACCTTCGCCCAATCCTTACCACTCTCAATATCGATATGGGGTACGGCAATCTCGTAGAACACCTTCACGAAGTCCATATTCGTGGCACGATAGAAGTCCTTGTGATCCTGTACGGCCTTGCGTCCGAGTTTGTTCTCGAAGTGGAGGAAGAAGGCGGCAGGCACGTAGTCGTTGGGACGACTCTGATCGAGCACCTGGAGGATGCGCTCACGGCTGTTGACCTTAGAGGTTTGTGACTGGGCAGAGACTGCCTGACTTGTTAATGTGGCCAGTGCTACAACGGCCAATGTTGACTTAACTAACTGTTTCATAATGCTTTTATTTATTATTTCAATTTTCAATCTTCAATTTTCAATTTATTCAAATGTTGCATCGTAAGGTCCGTCACCAGTCTCGCCGCTGTAACCCCAGTTCTGCGTGAGGTTCGGATTGAGGATGAGCTGATCCTGCGGCAGGGGCAAAAGATAGTTGCGTTTCGACACGTTCTGCAGTTTCAGCGTCTCCGAGGCCGGTGTGTTCTCCTTCACATACTTCACAAGGATATGCCAGCGGATGAGGTCGAACCAACGTTGTCCTTCGAGGATGAACTCCAGACGACGTTCCTCACGCAGTTTCTCACGGAACTCCTCTTTCGACAGACCGCTCAGTTCGAGGTCAGAACCGTCGGAGGGGGTATTCTGGATGTTCAGATACGGACTCCAATAAGCACGACGGCGAATCTGGTTGATGGCATCGTAGGCAGCCGCCGTCGGACCGTTGAGTTCGTTCTCGGCCTCTGCCTTGATAAGCAGAATCTCGGCATAACGGATCACCGTGGTGTTGGTGCTCTGACCAGCCGCATTACCTGTAGAGGCAGGATTGGCGTAGTTCAGCGAGTCGATATACTTACGGAAACGAGGAACGGTGAACACGAAGTCAGTACCCGTATTCGGATTGAAGATGCGCTTTGCCCACGAACCGTCACGACGCTGGTCCTTGCCGTCACTTTCTTCGTAATAGCGGTCACTGGTAGCCAGCAGCACAGGCTCGGCATCACTCCAGTTGGTGGCAAAGGTGCAATGGCCGGTGATGTTACCGTTCACCGTACGGTCGTGCTCGATGGAGAAGATGTGCTCAGGACCGTTCTTCTTATCCACAGACCAGTTGTCGATGAACTTGTCGAGCAGACGGTACTTGCCGGAGTCAATCACCTTCTGAGCATAGTCGATGGCCTTCTGATAGTAGACACTCTGGTTGGCCTTACCCTTCTCGCTACTGGTCTGGGCCCAGGTGAGATAGACTTTGGAGAGCAGAGCTGAGGCAGCCAATGATGAGGCTTTGCTGTCGAGCGTCGTAAATCCAGCGGGAAGGCTCTCGGCTGCGGTGAAGTCGCTGACAATCTGCTCATACACCTCATCCACTGAGTTTCGTGGTGCTCCCTCACCATCTCCGTCGTGCAGCACGATGGGCACACCGCCGAAGTAACGCACGAGGTTGAAGTACATCAGGGCACGCAGGAAACGGGCCTCGTTGATATAGTTCTGCTTCGACTGTTCGTCGAGCCACGCAGCATCGCTCACCTTGTCAATCACCACATTGGCGCGGTTGATGGCGGTGAAGTGTTCTTCCCAGGCATAGCCTACAAAGAGGTTGGTGGGCTGCACGGCGAAGTTCGACAACTCACGGATATGGGCGGAGTTGGTCTGGGCACCGGCCTTCACATAGTCCGTCTGGAGGTCGTTGATATAAACGCTCTGGTTATTGAACATACCATAGAAGCCGTCTACCGTAAACTCCTGGTAGATGCCGTTGATGGCGGTCTGGATGTCTTCCCTGCTCTGATAGAAGTTGTCCTTGTCTATCGAACTGATGGATGTCTGGTCCAAGTCAGCGCAACTGACAAAAAGGAGTGAAGGAGTGAAAGAGAGAAGGAGTAAGGAGAATACTCTTCTCGCTACTTTATTATATATCTTGGTAATCATAAAGCTCAAAGTTTAAAGTTCAATGTTCAAAGTTTAAAGTGTCACATTAAATCCAACGAGTACGGTCTTGGCGGTGGGATAGGCACCATAATCGACACCCTGATAGAGGGCGCTGGTCTCGTCGATACCGTTGCGGTTGGCCTCAGGGTCATAGCCGCTATAACTGGTGATGGTGAAGAAGTTCTGCAGCGCGACATACAGACGAACCTTCGCATCGCGGGTGATCTGCTTCAGGGGGATTGTGTAACCCAACTGAATGTTACGGAACTTCAGGTAACTGGCATCCTCCACAAAGCGGTCGTCGGCATAGATCGAGGTGGCGCTGCTGGCCTTCTGGATGGTGTTGCTGGGGTTGGTGGGCGTCCAACGGTCGGCCACCTCTGCCAACGGGTTATAGTAATAGCCGTTACCACGGTCCAGACGACAGGCGAGGGCGTTGAAGAGCTTGTTGCCATAACTGCCGCTCAGGCTCAGGAAGAAGTCCAGATTCTTATAGGTCACCTTCGTATTGAAACCGTAAGTGAAATCCGGCTGGATGTTACCCAAGACCACACGGTCCTGCTCGTTCACGACGTTGTCGCCATTGACATCCTCGAACTTCGGATTACCAGGCTCCACCACCGAGATGGTCTGTGAGGGCAGGCAACACCATTCCTCATCACTCTGGATGATGCCCTTGAAGCGATAGCCGTAGAAGGTGCCGAGGGACTCACCCACCTTCACAATCAGCGGATCGATATACTGCAAGGTACCGACACTGGAGAAACTGGGGATGAAATACTCCGAGTCGCCCAACGAGGTCACCTCGTTCTTGTTGTGGGCGATGTTGGCATTCACGTTCCACTTCAGGTCCTTACGGTCTATCAGCACACCGCCGACCTCCAGCTCCACACCTTTGTTCGTCACACTGCCCACATTACGCAGCACCGTCGAGAATCCCGTCACCTGCTCCACAGGCACATCCAACAGCAGGTCGTTGGTCTTCTTATAGTAGGCATCGAAGGTCACCGTCAGACGGTTCTGGAAGAAGCCCGTGCTCAGACCTATATTATAAGAGGTGGTGGTCTCCCACTTCAGGTCGGGGTTCGACTTGTTGGCGATGATATAGCTGGTGGCTTTCATACCGTCGATAACCACTGTGCGGGGCTCCACATTGGCAGCAAACTGATAGTCGCCGATCTCCTGATTACCCACCGTACCGATGGAGGCACGCAGTTGGATGAAATCCACGTTCTTACCCAGATGTACCCACTTCTCACGGTCGATGTTCCAAGAGGCACCTAACGAGGGGAACCATCCCCAACGATGGTCTTTCGCGAAGCGGCTGCTACCGTCAGCTCGGAGTGTCAGCGAGGCGTTGTAACGGGAGTCATAGCTATAGTTCACACGACCGATCCACGACTGGAGCGTCGAAACATAATGGCTGCTCTTCGATGGCTGTGTGGTGGCGGCAGCTCCTAAGTTGTCATAGCCCGTGGCATCGTTGCTGAAGCCGTAGGCCGTCGTGGCGATACTGCTGCGATCTGTTGACTGTGCCGTATAGCCTGCCAGCGCCGTCAGCGAATGGACGCGCTTGAACACATTGCTATAGGTAGCGGTATATTCCGTCTGCCACGTGTTGGTCTTCGTCTGTCCCACAGAGGCATAGCCGTTGTTGGCCAGTCCGCTGGTGGTATAGCTCGGTGCATAGTAGCTCTGGCGGGTGTTGGAGAGGTCGGCACCGATGCTGGCTCTCAGCTTCAGCTGGGGGATAATGGTCCACTCGGCAAAGGCAGTGCCGATGATACGGGTATTCTCCGTCTCGGCCTTTGTGTTCTCCAAGTCACTGATGGGGTTGCCCACCTTACCGTTGTAGATGTCCACACTCGTCGGCGTGGGATCATAGTTGAACGAGCCGTCGGCATTATAGATAGAGGTATAAGGCGTGTGGGAAATGGCGGCATACCAGGGACTGGGGGCGAACATACTGCCGCTGTTGTTGGCCACACCGTTCACCTTGTTGTAGGCGGCATTGGCATTCAAACCCACCAAGAGGGTCTTGAACACGTTGCGCTCATAGTTGATGCGGCCTGAATAGCGCGTCAGATCCGTACCCTTCACGATACCCTCCTGACTCTTATAACTGCCGCTGATGCTGTAACGGGATATCTCGTCACCACCTACAGCCGAGAGCTGGTGTTCCTGCTGGAAGCCTGTACGGAGGGCAGCATCCTGCCAGTCGTAGGTGGCTGTGGGAGTATCCAGACCGTAGCCAATCTCACCATTCTGGTAGAGTTCGTTCCAGATGTCTGCCCATTGCCAGGCATCAAGATAGTCCAGTTTCTTGCCGATGCTGCTCCATCCGAAGCTGGCGTTATAGCTGATGTTGTTCTTGCCGTGAGAGCCTTTCTTCGTGGTGATGATGATCACACCGTTGGCACCTCGCGTACCATAGATAGCAGTGGCAGAGACATCCTTCAACACCTCGATGCTCTCGATGTCTGAGGGATTCAGGAACGACAGAGGGTCGAGCGTGGCGTCGCTGGTTCTGGCACCAGTACGGGTGGCGGCAGGGTCGTTATACACGATGAAGCCGTCGATCACGTAAAGGGGCTCATTACCGCCTGTGATGGAGTTACCGCCACGTACCCTGATGATGCTCGCAGCACCAGGCTGACCACTGGTGGTCGTCACATTCAGACCAGCTACGGCTCCCTGAAGGGCGCCCTCAACAGAAGTGTTCTGCTGCTTCAGCAGGTCTTCACCTACTGACGAAATGCTGCTGGTCAGTTCCAAACGCTTCTGGGCACCATAACCTACGACCACCACCTCATTCAGACGACTGGCATTATCTATCAGGCTGATCTCCACAGGCTCCTCAAAGTCATACACATCCACATCGAGGGCACGATAGCCTACATATTCCACTCTCAGGGTCAGCGGGGCCTCCACTTTGGTCTGGAGGGAGAAGTTGCCGTCGATATCAGTCACGACACCCTGACCCTTTTCTGATTTCACAATCACCGAAGCTCCAATCAACGGTTCACCTGTACGGACATCGGTGATGTGTCCTGTGATCAGGCCTTGTGCAACAGCCAACAGAGGGCTGATTGCAACAAACGTTGCAATAAACAATCTTTTTACCATAAGTCTAATTTTAATTTTATCCCTGCATGATAGCCGTCCCTTACTTACCAAGGGACTCTAAATGTGCTGTCAGTCTGCTCTGTACATGGTCGATCTGAACCTTTGTCTCTTTTCTGTCGAGATTCAAGAGTCCGTATTCGTGGTTATACTTTGTGCCTTTCTCAAGTATCCATTGCAGGAAGCGGTTCACGGCGTCGTCGGCATTGTTGAACGAAAGGCCTACCTTCTCAACGGCCACCTCTGCGGGCTTACCATTCTCCAGCAAAAGCAGTATCTCGTCGAGCGTACCATTGTCGCTGAAACTCTTCTCCAAGTCCTTCTTCAGATCCAGCCCCACGAGCGAGAGGTCACTCTTCAGATGACGGCTCTTCAGGTCGAAGATATTCGACAAGGCGTTGAACGTCACACCCAGCGGATCCTTCGCGATGGCGGTGTTCAGGAAGAGGTCGTCGCCAGAGATGCGCTTGCCTCGGAAACTGCTGCTTTCCTCGCCGAAGTTATGGGCGAACGAAGAGGCTACCGACGAGGCGTTGCTGCCACTATATATAATAATGTTCTCAAAGGCTTTGATCTTCTTCACATCCTCGTCGAAGTCGTCATTGAGGAAGAAGAGCTGCTTCAACTTCTTGGCGTTCAGGTGTTTGCCTTCGAGCAGGCGTGCTGCCTCAGAACTGCGTGCAGTAACAGGCAGCACAGCCGTCTCTCCGAAATAAATAATATGGCCAAAGAGTTTTTCGTTGTTATCCCGATTGTCAGAGATAGTGACATTCAGGTCGATGTTATCCTGATTTCCTGAGCCTTTTACGATCTGGAACTCTACGCCCGGCTCAGTCTTGGCGTATTCCTCTATCCACTTTTCAACCAACGGACGAGCGAAACGCGGACTCTTGATGGTGCGTACGCTGCTGTTCGTTCCGTTTACACTATTCTCCTCAGCTGAGGCGCTGCCCAGTCCGAGGCTCAATACCAATGCTATTGTAAATGCTATTTTTTTCATACTCTTTTTGTTTTGTTTGTTTTACACCTATTATTATATATACACTCCCTTTCATCGTCATTGCCATCATCTCGCGGCAACAACACTCACGCATTCGCATATTACACATTCGTTTCATAATTCTGTTATTTTAATGATTAAACTTTTCTGGGTGCAAAGGTACGGCGATTTCCGCACTCCCACAATCCCCTCGATATGTCATTCTGCATACCATATTTAGGGTATTTGAATGGGAAGACCATAACAGGAGGCAGATTAATCTGTTTAATCCGCGCAACACGAGATTAATAAATTTATTTACAAAATCTTTATCCATCCTCTTTTCTCGGAGAAACAAGGCACTAAACTGGGACTTTCCTTAGGGTAAACCTCCAGTTTCCTTAGCCTAAACCCTCACTTTCCTTAGCCCAAAATCTAAGTCTTCATAATTTACTGATTGTCAAGCATATACAAAATCTACAAGAATTGATACATTTGTTACGAAAAATATTAACACAAGATGACATATTCCCGTTACAGTTACAGTTGTTACAGTTAAAAAGATGACAATTATGACAAATGACAGTTATGTTTTTGGCACCCCAACCCAGCAGTCATTACACATTACATTGCAATGATCCGATTTTTTAAAAACATGAGAAAATAGTGACTTAAGAATTATTATATATTATAATATATAATAATTTATAATATATATAAGTTCTTATGTAACTTCTTCAATTGATGTCGTACACTCTCAAAATTGATTTGATTACAAAGTAATGTAATGTTCTACTTGGACATGTGGATTCCGTGTGGGCAATTGAATCCCAAGCGCAAAATTTGGAACTGTCATTTGTCATAATTGTCATTTTTCCAAATTCTTCAGTTTGGGCACATCAAGCACAGCCCCAAGATAGCCCGCAATTTAACTGTAACAACTGTAACTGTAACGGCCAAAGTGGGAAAGTGGGAAAATGGGATTCGGGTAGATCTTAGCGTGTTTTTAGTTATTAATATGATTAATGCTATATAGGACTCGCAGGGATGCGAGTCCTATATGCATTGAATCTTAAACTGGTGCAAATAGTCCCTATTTCAGAATCAGATATTGGAATGGCTCCAGCGTGAGTGTGCTTTCGAGTTTGAAGTCATTGTCTGTGACCTCATCCTTTGTCTCACGGCCCACCCAGCTTTCTGGAATCCGAACTGCCTTTGACTCGTTGCGCACATTAACGATAATCAGGAAACTTTCCTCTGCGTCCGCCTTTTCAAAGATCAATACATTATCATCGGGCCATGCTCTCATCTTGCCCTTGCGCAGTGCAGGATGCTCGTTATATAGTTCTATCAGTTCCTTGTACTCCTGATAGATGGCTGAATTGGCCGTCCAATCTACGGCTACATACTTAAAGAAATTGATAGGTTCAGGATAGCTGACCTCCTGCGAACCGTAGATTAGAGCACCTCCATGAGGGAAGATGCTTGCCACGTAGGCTGCCATTGCACCTCGCTCGTTGGTGAACTCTACGCATGGCGTGGCCTCAGTTGAGTGGTCATGATTGGTTGTAAAGCGAAGCTTGACTTTGCCAGCGGGCAGATTTGCATACTCTGCACTATCAGCCTTGATGAGGTCGGAGGCAGGAGCACCCTTCCACACCTTGATTATCTCATCTTTATAATCCCACCCATAGTTCATATCGAAGCCACCAACAGTGAAGTTATCCTCGTTCTTTCCCTCGGCCAACATCACAATCTTGCGGTCGCCAGCGGCAGCACGGAGTTGTTCGATGGCATCCTTCCAGAAGTCGGCAGGTACACCGTCGGCTACATCACAACGAAAGCCGTCGATACCCACTTCAACAATCCAGAACTTCATGGCATCGATCATCGCCTCGCGCATGTCCTTATTGTCATAGTTCAGGTCAGCTACATCTTCCCAATTCCATGGCTGCGGGCAGATAATCGTGTCGGTCTTTTCGTCGCGGGTGTACCAATCCGGATGTTCCTTCACCCAAGGATGATCCCACGCCGTGTGGTTGGCCACCCAGTCGAGAATAATGCC
>JAEEPF010000126.1 GCA_016284635.1 Prevotella sp. | reverse complement strand
GGCTGCCGTGCTTACCATAACGGCTGCCAAGGCTGCGATTAAGCGAGCACCAAACGAGCTCGTTCGTTTGGCCGAGCGTGAGCAGGCTCGACCGTAGGTCAAAGTCATAATCATCTGTTTCATAATCCTTTTTGTTTTTAATTGTGATACATATTGTGAATTATCTCTTGCGTTGCAACTGTCTCTTTGACTCTCTGCAGCCCGCAAAGTTTAATCCACTCCCCCGCCCTTTCTGCCAACTGCCCGATTTCTTCAACGAATCCCCCAGTTTGCGAGGTTATAAAACGAGAGTGAACAAATTATGCCCACTCTCCTTTCGTTTAGTCATCTGACTTATTTAGAGCCAGATCGGACCGTGTCCCATACAACTGGTGGTTGTGATGGCCGTATGGAATTGGCCCAAATGTATTTCCATTACATCCAGCCTCGTTCAGCCTGGCTCAAACTCAAATCGTTGTTGAGTAAAGATCCCCGCCTGACTCACCTCACGAAACAGAAACGCCGCACGTTTCTTTCAGCAGAAGTAAACATTATTTACCAGCACTTAGGGCAGCCGTAAGCTGCCTTTTCAGGCCGTTTCGACGTGTTTTTAGTTTCCATAGCCCAAACTCCGACTTTCTTCTCTTGAAACTCAGACTTTCAAGCAAGGAAAGTTCCATTTTGCAGAGGGTTGTTTTTGGCGTTATTTCAAAAATAATCAAATGTAAACATTTTTATCTTAAAACAAACTTATTCAGTTATTCAATTATGACATCTGTATTCTGATAATTTCAAATTGAGAAGAATGATTTTATATTATAATATATATTATTATAATAATATATATTATAATATAAAATATTGATAGACATTATCATAATCAAAAACCTAAATGTCATAATTGAATAACTGAATAAGTGAATAACCTGTCATTCATTGATTTTAATCCGCAGTAGATGTCTACGCTCGGGGAGGTTACCAAGAGCAGATATGCTGAGGTGTATAAATTCCCCAGGTGACAACTAAAGAGAGCCCGATGCACACAAGGCGTTCGGGCTCTCTTGGGTATAGTAGAAGTAGTTTGTCAGTTCTGGGAACCGCCAGCGATGTCGAGCAACTCGGTGGTGATGGCCTGCTGGCGGCCCTTGTTGTACTGAAGGTTCAGTTCGCGGAGCAACTCGTCGGCATTGTCCGTCGCGGTCTGCATGGCCACCATACGGGCGGCGTGCTCAGAGGCAACGGAGTCGAGCAGTGCCGTGTAGAGCATCAGATGCGCCATCTTCGGCAGGAGCTGCGAGAGGACGGTGTTCATGTCGGGCTCGACGATGAAGTTATCGTTGAGCGGCTTCACTTCCTCCTCTACCCTCTCCGTCTGTCGCTCTCCACGCTTCTTCAGATACTCCTGCGACTCCTTCGTAGCGATGACACTGGTGAGGTCGCGCTCGTGGTCGGCCTTCAGCTCCGACTCGATGTCGATGGGGAGGAAGGTCTTACGAGTGAGAATCTGCGAGCCTGCGCTCTTGAAGTGATGATAGATGAGTTCGACCTTATCTATCTGTCCGTCAGCGAATTTCGTGCCAAGCTCCATGGCGATGTCAATGCACTGCGCGACGTTGGGTTTGTCGGCCAGAGCAGAGAACTCGCCTTGCACATTCAACCCCAACTTCTGCGCCTTCTCATAGACCTTGCGGCCGATGGGATAGATCTCGACGTTTTCGCGTCCGATGGTCTGGGCGTACTCATCGACGGCGTGCATCATGAGCTTGATGGTGTTGTTGTTGAATCCGCCGCAGAGCGAGGAGTTGGAGGTGAACACCACGAGTGCCGCACGCTTGATGGGGCGTGGCTGGTCGAAGATGGTGTGTGCCTCCGCCTCGGCTGCGAGGAACGACTTGAGGATGTGCTCCAGCAGCGTCTCGTAAGGCAGCATGTTCTGAATAGCCACCTGTGCGTGGTGCAGCTTACTGGAGGCCACCATCTTCATTGCCGACGTGATCTTGCGCGTGGAATTGACTGAGGCAATGCGGCCTTTAATTTCTTTCAGGCTGGGCATAGGCTATCAGCTTTTGTACGTTCCTGCGATGTCGGCCATGACGGCTTCGATCTTCTTCATCGTCTCGTCGTCGATCTTCCCGCTGGCGAGGGTCTCGATGACCTCGGGAGAGGTGGAACGCAGCTTGTCGAGGAAGGAATCCTGACACTCACGCACCTTGGGGATGGGCACATCGCGCATCAGTCCGTGTACGCCGCAATAGAGGATGGCAATCTGCTCGCCAACGGGCATCGGGCTGTACTGCGGCTGGATGAGCAGCTGCTGGTTCTTACGACCACGGTCGAGGGTCATTGCCGTCACAGCATCCATATCGCTGGAGAACTTCGAGAAGGCCTCGAGCTCACGATACTGTGCCTGGTCGATCTTCAGCGTACCTGCCACCTTCTTCATGGACTTGATCTGTGCCGAGCCACCTACACGGGATACGGAGATACCGACGTTGATGGCAGGACGGAAGCCCTGGTTGAAGAGGTTGCTCTCAAGGAAGATCTGACCGTCGGTGATGGAGATCACGTTCGTGGGGATGTAAGCCGACACGTCGCCTGCCTGTGTCTCGATGATAGGCAGAGCGGTGAGCGAGCCACCACCCTTCACATGGCCCTTCATACACTCGGGCAGGTCGTTCATCTGCTCAGCCACCTCCTGCTGCTCGTTCATCTTGGCTGCACGCTCAAGGAGACGGGAGTGGAGATAGAACACGTCGCCAGGATATGCCTCACGTCCGGAAGGACGGCGCAGGATCAGCGACACCTCACGATAGGCAACAGCCTGCTTGGAGAGGTCGTCGTAGACCACGAGTGCGGGCAGACCACGGTCGCGGAAGTACTCGCCGATGGCGGCACCTGCGAACGGTGCATAATACTGCATGGCAGCAGGGTCGGCAGCGGTGGCTGCGACGATGATCGTGTAAGCCATGGCACCATGCTCCTGCAACGTGGAAACGAGTGCAGCCACGGTTGAGGCCTTCTGGCCGATGGCGACATAGATGCAATAGACAGGCTTGCCTGCCTCATAGAAACTCTTCTGGTTGATGATGGTATCCACGGCGATGGCGGTCTTACCCGTCTGGCGGTCGCCGATGATGAGCTCACGCTGTCCACGGCCGATAGGAATCATCGAGTCGATGGCCTTCAGACCTGTCTGCAGCGGCTCCTTCACGGGCTGACGGTAGATCACACCGGGTGCCTTGCGGTCGAGCGGCATCTCGAAAGCGTCGGTGAGGTCAATATCGCCCTTGCCGTCGATAGCTTGTCCCAGCGGGTTGATGACACGGCCGAGCATGTTGTCGTTGACACGGATGGAGGCGATACGATGGGTACGCTTCACGACCATGCCCTCCTTGATGCCCGAGGTGTTGCCCAAGAGCACACAACCGACGTTGTCTTCCTCAAGGTTCATCACGATGGCCATGGTGCCGTTCTCGAATTCGAGCAGTTCACTGGCCTCGACGTTGCGCAGTCCGTAGATACGGGCCACACCGTCGCTGACGGTCAGCACGGTACCCACCTCGTCGAACTTCTCGGCGCCGGAGATACCCTTGAGCTGGTCGAGCAGTACCTGGGATACTTCGCTTGGTTTAATCTTATCTGACATTTGATTTTACTTTTTAAGTGTGTTAAGAATTGAGTTGAGCTTGGACTTCACACTCGCATCCATGCGGTAGGTGTCGTACTCGAGGATGAAGCCTCCGATGATGTCGGGGTTCACCTCGGTCTCAAACTCCACAGTTCCATTAGTCTTGCTCTCCACCATCTGCCGCATCTTCTGCTCGGTGGCAGGGGTGACGGCTGTGGCGGTGATCAGTCTGCCACGGATGACATTCTTCTGTTGGCGGTAAAGAGTGACGTACGAATTGGCGATGAACTGCATCACGCTCTCACGGTCCTCCTTGAGCACAAGTGCGATGAAGGCCTTGGCCAGCGGGGAGGGCTTCTTGCCGACGGCTGTCAGCAGGATCGTCTCCTTCTCGGCCTTGGAGAGCATGGGGTTGTTGATCGCAGACCTGAGCTGTGGCACGTCGGCATAGCTCTTGGCGAGCTGCTGCATCTCGGCGTAAACAGCATCTTCGGCCTTCGCGTCGGTAGCGCTCTTCAGGAGTGCCCGGGCGTATCTTACCGATATGACTCCAATATCCATACCTTATCGCTTAATTAACAGTAGAGACATCATCCAGCATACGGTCGATCAGATCCATCTGCGCCTTGTCGCCCTTGAGGTTCTCCTTGAGAATCTTCTCGGCGATCTCGACGCTGAGGGTAGCTACTTGCTTGCGGATGTCGGCAATGGCGGCCTTCTTCTCCTGTTCGATGGCGACGCGGGCGTCCTCCATCAGACGGGCTCCTTCGGCACGGGCCTTGTCCTGGGCTTTCTCTACGATGGCATCGCGGGTCTCGGCAGCCTCCTTAAGGATCTGTGCCTGCTTCTCGCGAGCCTCCTGCAAGATGGATTCACCTTCTTTCTGTATATTGGCGAGCCGCTCGTTGGCCTCATGCGCCTTGCGCAGTGAGTCGTCAATGAAAGCCTGACGCTCCTTCACCATACCGGTGATGACAGGAAAGCCAAACTTCCACAGCAGGAAGAACACCACGAGGAACGTGATGGTCATCCAGAACAGCAGGCCAGTACTCGGAATCAATAAATCCATACGCTGTGATTTACTTATTTACCTTTTTACTTTTTTACCTTTGCTTAGATGCAGAGGAATGCGATAACGGCTGCGAAGAGTGCGACACCCTCGATAAGAGCAGCAGCCACGATCATGTTCGTGAACAGTTTGTTCATCACTTCCGGCTGGCGAGCCATGGCGTCCATAGCCTGACCACCGATTTTACCAATACCAAGACCTGCGCCAATAGCTGCGAGACCTGCGCCAACTGCGGCGCCTAACTTTGCAACACCTTCTGCTGCCAATAATGCTGTAATCATAATCTTTTGAGTTTTAAATTGTTAATTATTTAATGTTTACTTTTACTTTATTACCTTTTTCTTTTAGTCGCTACGCTTTGTAAAAGCGCTAAAGCGAGTTTTTTTTTTACCTTTCCCCTTTACTCGTGTTCTGGTTCGACACGTGCCAGTCCGATGAAGACGGCAGAGAGCATCGTGAACACCATCGCCTGGATGAAGCAGACCAGACACTCTAGGCACATCATGAAGACACTCATGATGACGCTGAGGGCCGACATAGAGAGCTGTACGGCGACAGCCTGCGAAGCCACGAGGAAGATGATACACGTGATAGCCACCGCGATGGCATGGCCTGCCATCATGTTGGCGAAAAGTCGGATCATCAGGGCGAAGGGCTTGGTGAAGATACCCACGAACTCGATGACGGGGATGATGGGGATGGGCGCCTTGAGCCAGGTGGGAACCTCAGGCCAGAAGATGTCCTTCCAGTAATGCTTGTTGCCCGAGAACTGCACGATGATGAAGGTGCAGAGGGCGAGGAAGAACGTCACGGCGATGTTGCCCGTCACGTTGCCCGATCCCGGCGGGAAGGGGATCAGTCCCATCACATTGCACGTGAAGATGAAGAAGAAGCAGGTGAGCAGATAGGGGGTGTACTTCTCGTAGCCCTTCCCTACTCCCGGCTTGATGATATCTTCGACCACGTACATCACGAGCATCTCGACGAAGCCTACGAAGCCACCAGGCGCACCATCGGAAGCCTTGTGCTTCTTGTACCAGCGGGCGCTGAACAGGATGCAGCAGAGCAGGATGATGACGTTGATGAACATCACGGCGACCGTCTTGGTGATGCTGAGGTCGAGCACGGGTTCGCCGTTCTCGACAATCTTGCCTGCGTTGTCACCCTCTGTGGCGATGGCCAGTCCGTAAGGACCCTGGCGCAGTCCGTTGGCATCGGCATGGTGCTCGAACTTCGAGGAGCAGAACACGTGCCAGCCAGTGGAGCTGTTGACGATGACGGGCAGGGGGATGACCAGTGACTTGCCCTCGCCGAGGTCGGTCACGTGCCAGTCGTGGGAGTCCTTGATATGCTCAAGCACCACCTCCTTGGCTGAGAAATCCTCTGCCTGCATCGCCGGCACCAGTGCGAACAGCACGAGTGACAAGCATAGCAGTCGTTTGATGTGATTCATTATTCTTTCTACTTAATGTCTTAATTTCAGTGTTACAACCATCGTTATCGCGTACATTATTATAAATATGGCGGCGAATCGGATGGCGTCTTCTCTATTCTCGGTGAAGGATACGTAGAGCCCGACAACCGTCGCGACGAGCAACATGCGTATCGTTGCCATGATCAGATAGAAGTGTACCAAGTGATCGGGTGCCTGTCGCTTGACGACATCATAGCCTTTCACGTAGGCCACGCCTAAGAGGGTGAAGAAGAGGACGGAGAGGAAATATTCCAAATTCTTATTCCTCCTTCAGTTCCACACAGAGCGAAACCTGATTCTTCTGTACCTCCACGAATCCACCGAGGATGGGCAACACGTTTCCGGCATACTCCACATCGCCTTTCGTCAGCGTGGAGATGATCGGGGCGTGGTTGCTGAGAATCTCGAAGTTACCCTGCGTTCCAGGCACCTTCACAGACTCCACTTCACCTGTGAATTCAATCCTTTCGGGCGAAACTATCTTCAGCTGTAACATAACGGGATTTACGATTTACGAATTTACGATTTACGATTTTATCCCTTTGCTGCTTCCAACAGTTTCTTGGCCTTCTCCTTCGCATCGTCGATGGTACCGACATTGAGGAATGCCTGCTCGGGCAGGTCGTCGACCTCACCGTCGAGGATGGCATTGAATCCCTTGATGGTATCTTCGATGGGCACCATCACACCAGGCAGACCTGTGAACTGTGATGCCACGGAGAAAGGCTGCGACAGGAAACGCTGTACACGACGTGCACGGTTCACCGTCAGCTTGTCCTCATCGGAGAGTTCGTCCATACCGAGGATGGCGATGATGTCCTGCAACTCCTTGTAGCGCTGGAGAATCTCCTTTACACGCTGGGCACAGTCGTAGTGTGCCTTACCCACAATCAGCGGGTCGAGGATACGAGAGGTGGAACCCAGAGGATCCACAGCTGGATAGATACCGAGCTCGGCAATCTTACGGTCGAGCACCGTCGTAGCATCGAGGTGAGTAAACGTGGTGGCGGGAGCAGGGTCTGTCAAGTCGTCGGCAGGCACATACACAGCCTGTACGGAGGTGATAGATCCGGACTTCGTAGAGGTGATGCGCTCCTGCATCGTACCCATCTCAGAGGCCAGCGTCGGCTGATAACCTACGGCTGAAGACATACGGCCCAGCAGGGCAGATACCTCAGAACCAGCCTGGGTGAAACGGAAGATGTTGTCGATGAAGAACAGGATATCGGCAGCGCCGCCGTCCTTACCACCACCGTCGCGGAAGCCTTCGGCCACCGTCAGTCCGGAAAGGGCTACGGAAGCACGGGCACCGGGAGGCTCGTTCATCTGACCATAGACCAGTGTGGCCTGTGACTTCTTCAGCTCCTCGGGATCGACGAGTGAAAGGTCCCACTTGCCTTCGTTCATGGCCTCGCGGAACTTCTCGCCATAACGGATAACGCCCGATTCGATCATCTCGCGGATGAGGTCGTTACCCTCACGGGTACGCTCTCCCACACCGGCGAAGACGGAGAATCCGTTGTGTCCCTTGGCGATGTTGTTGATGAGCTCCATGATGAGCACGGTCTTACCCACACCAGCACCGCCGAAGAGTCCGATCTTACCACCCTTCATGTAGGGCTCGAGCAGGTCGATCACCTTGATACCCGTGGCAAGGATCTCCTTCTTCGTGGAGAGTTCCTCGAACGAGGGGGCATCGCGGTGGATGGGATAGGCACCCTCCATGTTGAGCTGTTTCATACCGTCGATAGGCTGTCCGATCACGTTCAGCATACGACCTTTAATCTGATCTCCCGCAGGCATCTGGATAGGTGAGCCGAGAGGAATGGCTTCCAGTCCGCGCTGCAAGCCGTCGGTGTTGTCCATAGCCACGCAGCGCACCGTATCCTCGCCGATGTGCTGCTGCACCTCGACAATCAGGTCGCGTCCGTCGCCACGCTTGATCTTCAAAGCCTCGTAGATCTTCGGCAACACCTTCTCAGCCTCCTGACCTTCTGTATCGAAATAAACATCGATGACAGCGCCAATGATCTGGGAAATGTGTCCAATAATTTGTGACATACGCTTGTTAGTTTATTTAAGTTATACTCGTTTTTAAGTTATAATTATGTTTGCAAAGATAGTGCTATTTTTTGAATTGAGGAAATTATTTTGATGTTTTTTACTCAAATAAGCAACAATATGCGAAATTTAGAACTTCCGCAGGGCAATATTGTAGTTATAATACGTCTGATTGCCGGTCACGTCCTCAAGCACCTTAATGAAAGGTGGGAGATTGACGGTCTCCTGTTCGCCCATACCATTCGCCTCCAAGATGACCAGGTCCTTGACGGGCGATAGGAACGTGTCGATCTGGAAGAACTGTCCTTTCCAGATGAAGCTCTGGCGCCGCTTGACGATGGTCTGACGGTAAGGATCAGCCTGCTGGAGCATCTGCTCGTAGAGGTTGTTGTCCACTTTTCGCTCCGTCTCAATGATCTCCGTGTCTGAGATGCGTTTCGTGGAACGGTGCAGGTTGACCACCTTTCCCCCACTCCACTCCCTGCGGCGCAGACGGATCTCACAGCCCGGTTCTGCCACGAGATAGGTCTGGGTGATCATACTGTCGGAACTCTCAGGAACCTCACCGGTGATCTCAACGCGATAGACACGTTCGTCGTGTGGGGGCTGCGGCAGTCCGACAACCTTTGAGATCTCCTTGAGCACACGGTTGAGTTTGTTCTCGAAGTCATCGTGGTTGTTGATCACACGCAGATGGGGATGACCAGTCCACGCACGGATCACCTTCTTGTCGAGTTCCCTGGCGATGCGCAGTCCTTCCTCGTTGGCCTGTTCGTAGCGGGTAGCATTGGTGGCGGTGGTATAGTACTGTTCCGCACCATCGGCAGCCGACACCAGGTGCAGTACGGCATCATAGCGTTCCATCAAGGCGTTGGGAGTGGTACCCGCCATAGCGGTGATCTCCTCCCACTCCTCCGGCTTGATATAGGCAGAGATGTCCATCGTACCACGGTCGCAGACGATAAGCACCGGCCTTGTACAGACTTCGGCGAGACGCATGAACTGGTCTTCGAATGCCAGTTGTGTCTCAAGGATAGCCCGCTCACCCTGATAATACAGGACGCGGTTCGGCGTCAGGTAGTTCCAGCCGGCGGTACTATAGATGGTAGGAACCTCCGGCACGTTGAACACCTTATAACCGAATCCCGAGAAGTATTCAGTGATCTTCACCAGTGCCGTGGTCTTACCGGCACACGGCCCTCCCGTCAGAACGATCTTCTTTATTTCAGGCATATTCTTTCTTTTTGCATCGGAAGGACACGGAATTCCCCAGAATTATTCTCTGTGTCAGTCCGTGTTATTCCGATGCCATCATTCAGATGCTCAGTTCGTCGAGCACGTTGATGAGGCGCTTGTCGAAGCGCTTGTCGGTGCGGATACACTCACTGAAAGGCACGTAGACCACTTCGTTGTTGCGGACACCCACCATGACGTTGCGCTGGCCTTGTATGATGGCCTCGATAGCACCGACACCCGTACAACT
Source organism: Prevotella sp. (assembly GCA_016284635.1). Classification (GTDB taxonomy): domain Bacteria; phylum Bacteroidota; class Bacteroidia; order Bacteroidales; family Bacteroidaceae; genus Prevotella. The sequence continues at coordinate 557 of JAEEPF010000126.1, read as the reverse complement.
GGCCAGGATACGGTCGCGAGCCGACGGGCTGCCGCCGCGCTGCAGATGACCAAGAATAGATACACGCACGTCGAATTCGGGGAACTCATGCTTCACACGGTCGGCATAGTAGAGGGCACCACACTTGGGACTCTCCGACACGATGACGATGCACGATTTCTTCGACTTGCGGATGCCACGGCCCATGAATGCAGCCAACTGGTCTACGTCAGTAGATTCCTCGGGAACGATGGCAGCCTCGGCACCACAAGCGATGGCGCAGTTCTGTGCCAGGAAGCCTGCGTCGCGTCCCATTACCTCGATGAAGAAGATGCGCTCGTGGGAGTTCGCGGTGTCACGAATACGGTCCACACACTCCATAATGGTGTTCATCGTCGTGTCGTAGCCGATGGTGGCATCTGTGCCGTAAAGGTCATTGTCGATGGTGCCAGGCAGACCGATGACAGGGAAGTCGAACTCCATACCGAAGTCGCGTGCTCCAGTCAGCGAGCCATTGCCGCCGATGACGACCAGGCAGTCAATTTCCTCCTTCTGACATGTCTCGTAGGCCTTCTGCA
>JAEEPF010000125.1 GCA_016284635.1 Prevotella sp. | reverse complement strand
GAGTCACTCCTTGAGCGTTTCCGTGTCATGGCCCGCCACTACGGCTGGTTCTCCACTATCGCCATGCACGTCTGGTTCGTCTTCCGCCTTATGTTCAACAAAAGCATTTGATTTTAGGCACGGATTACACGGCCTTATAAGATAAGGACACGGCTTCCTATGCGTTTAGAAAGTCGTGTCTTTGATAAAAGCCGTGTAATCCGTGCCTAAATTTATTACTTTCGGCCTTTTTTATGCCCTTTTGCGACAGATATGGCAACCATTCCGACGGATGTCGCAAATATGCCGGGTGTGTCGTAAACACTTCAGATGAAAGATACGAAATATCTTGTAAAGAGCAAAAATCCGTCGTAACTTTGCATCAGAAAATAAAAATAAAAAATGAAAGTTATGACAACAAAAAAGAATTTGGTAAAGATGATGCTCATGAGCATCGCTACCGCAGTTAGTGTTTCATTCAGTGCATGTTCTAACGAAGATGATCCCGTAGCCAATGCCCGCGACAACGGAGCAGAATGTCCTGCCAACGCCAAAACCGTGCTCATCTATCTGGCTGGCGGCAACGACCTGGCAGGCGTTTTGAAAGAGAACCTCCAGGACTGCAAGGAAGGCTCCAAGCACCTCCGTGACAATGAAAACCTGATCGTGTTTGCACGCTTCCACAAGGCGGGAGAGTCATGGGTGGCCCGTCTGAAGAACGGTGAAGTGACCGACTCAGTGAGCCTCAGCGACTTAGGCATCCATAGCAGCGACGGCGTGAATCGTGCTTGTGACCCCGGCGTGATGGAGGGCGTGATGAATTACGTCTTCAGTAAGTATCCTGCGAAGGACGGCAATTACGGCCTCGTGTTCGGTAGTCACGGCAGTGGCTGGCTGAAGAAGAAGGAGGTGCCTCACAATAAGTATAGCCGTGCCATCTGCGTCGACTATGGCGATAACAGTTTCACCAAATCCAATGAGCGCTGGATCAACATCCCCACGCTGGCCGGTGTCCTGAGAGAGATGCCTCACATGAAGTTCATCATGACCGACTGCTGCAACATGATGTGCTTAGAGAACCTCTACGAGCTGCGTACCACGTGTGACTACCTCATCGGCTCTCCCGCAGAGATCCCTGGCAAAGGCGCGCCCTACGACCAGATTGTGCCCGATATGTTTAAGGACGGTGACTTCTACAAGACAATCATCGACAAGTATTTCGACAGTGTCGGAGGCACGCTCCCCCTCGTCGCCGTCAAGACCTCAGAGATGGAGAACGTGGCACAGGCTACACGCACAGCCCTCGTGGCCGTGAAGGAGAATATCGGCAATGGCTATGCTGACATGAAGGGGATGATCCACTACTATCACTCAGACGACACTCGTGACAAGTTCTTCCCGGAATACAACGTCTTCTACGATGCCGGTGACTTTATGCACACATACGCTCCTACCGATGTTTACCAACAGTGGCGTCAGGCTCTTGACAAGGCGGTCATAGAGCGCCGCATGTCTACCACATGGGCAACAGATAAGCACTGGAATTTGAAGTACTCCGATTTCACGGTGACGGCAGAGAAGTTCCACGGAGTATCGATGTTCGTGCCACAGGATCCTCAACGCGGCGACTATGCCCAGCTCAACGACGACATTAAGTTCTTCGAGTGGTATAATGCCACAGGGCTCAGCATACTTTACAATTAGAAAATAAAGAAACCCGCCGTTTGGCGGGTTTTCTTTATTTGATCACGGTCTTCTTACTGTTGTGGATATAAACGCCTTTCTTTGAGGGATAGCCATTCAGACGGCGCCCCTGAAGATCATACCACTCCCGACTCCCGACTCCTGACTCCTGACTCATAGGAGCCGTAATGGCCGTAGCCGTGACGACGCCTTGGAGGCCTTCCTCGTTGTAATAGCCTGCCTGGGTGAAAATCAGGTCATCGGTCTGTGGCTTGTCGTTGTTGTTGAAGATGATCTTCGCAGGCTTGGTGGCAGAGGAGCCTTTCTGTTTCTTGCCATCCCACGTCCATTTCCAGACGGTGTTGCCATTAGAAGCTGTGCCTAAGAGTTCGCACGCGACACCAGGCCAGCTGCCTCCCGTGAAGTTATCGGAGGGAGAGTCCGTCCAAGCCCAGCAGTAGATGGAGTTGGTCCAGTGGGTGGGTGCCTCGAAGAAGGCGCAGACCTCTCCCTCGGCGACGGTGCAGAAGTCGGGGATGACTACCTCTGAAGGCACTGCTTCCTGATAGGTATAGGTACGCGTGACGATGCCAGAGACAACACCGTTGACTAACAGGCCGACTTTCAGGGTGGCAGTGTCTTCGATACGGACGAGGGTGCCGCTGAGCGTCTGTGTGCCGTTGGTGGCAGAGGGCTCGGAGCCGTCGAGGGTATAGACGAGCATGGCGTCGTCGGTATTCGATACAGCCTTCAGCTCGACGTCGAAAGGCTCGGAGAAATCACCGGAGCCTTTGTTCACCCACGCCGTTTCCATCGAGTTAGCGAGGTAGTAGGCATAGTGGTAGCCGGAGAGGATCTTCGTCCAGGTACCGTCGGGCTGGACCTGCTTCTCGTCGCCTACGACCACGAGCAGCTTGCCGTCGATGCTGTTGGCGTAGTATTTCGTGTTGTTGGCGACATTCTCGTAGGTCGACATATTGTTGATGCCCGCGAGTTTGCGGGCGGCAATCATCGCCTTGAGCTCATCCTTATAGGCCTGCCAATGCTTGAGGAAGATGCAGGGTGTGCCAGGCATGGCCAGCATATAGGCATTGGCTGCCAGCGTATCCTTCTTCAGCGGATCCTGAGCCGCATTGGAGCGTTTCTCCGTGTCGTGGTTCTCGACGAAAGTGACGGCATACTGGCGATAGGCACCGCTGCTGAAGTTGCTGCTGACGAGCGGCCAGTTGCCTTCGTTCTGTTGGCTCAGCCTTTGCCAGTTGCCATTGTTGCAGGCATTGCGGACGGTATAGCGGAACTGGAAGTCGAAGGCTGCGCTGGTCTTCTCGGTGCCGTCAATCCATTTGCGGATGGTGTTGCTGCTGTCCCAGCACTCGCCGACGGAGAACTGCGGTTTCGAGTCCTCGTTGTATATCTTGGTATAAGAGGCGCTGTAGCCTTTTACCATATCGTAGCGGAAACCGGTATAGCCGAGGTCGTTGAGCAGGAAGTTGAGATAGGCCTTGACAATGCGCTGCACATTCTCACTCTTATGGTCGAGGTCGCGCATACCGCCCCAGCCTTCGCCCGTGTCGTTGTTAGTGCTGACGCTGTAGCCTTTGGATGTAGCCCATTTCTTGGTTGCACCGTCGTCGTCGTTGGCGCAGATATCAGTGGAAACCATCTCGTAGTCCTCACCATTCCAACTCTCCTTCGGGAAATCTACCCAGTTGGAGAGGTTGCGACGGTGGTTGATGACCACGTCGGCGATGGTGCCGAGACCGGCGGCCTTGAAGGTCTGGATCATTGAGCGCAGCTGGGCTTCATTGCCGAAGGAACTGTTGTAGTCGTTGAACCACCAGAGATCGTCGTAGCCCATGGACTGCGAGCCGCAGTTGCCGCTTTGGGGAATCCAGATGAGGTCGAAGGAAGCGGCGAGGTCATTGGCCTGCTGTTCGAGGAGTACCCAGCGGGTGTCCTTGAACGAGTCCCAGTAGAATCCTTGGAGCATCACGCCACCGTAGTTCTCAGGCCAGCCCTGGGCAGAGGCGGTGAGGAGCGAGAAGTGAAAAGCGAATAGTGTCACCAGCACTTTCACGATGTTTGTAGTCTTTAGTCTCATATTCTTTATTCTTTGTTATTTGTATTTTCCGAATTCACGCAGGGCGGGCAGAGCCTTGCCTGTGTGGTTGTCGAAGAGTCCGCGGTTGAGCCACCCCTTGGTGACCTGATTGTTGAACGCGTTCTCTTCAGGGAACCACCAGAAAAGTCCTATGACATTGTGGTGGCGAAGGAGTTCGGTGACGAGTTCGCTGGTGAACTGCGTCTGCCCCTCTACGCTGATGGGATAGAACTCGCTGAATTGGTCTGGCTTGGCCCAGGGGTCGTTGTCGTGTGAGTAGTAGGCGGCCGCCTCGACGATCATCACCGGCTTCTCAGGAAAGAGCCAGCTGAGGTTGTCGAGAGTCTTGCCCAGATTGGGGATAGTACCGTGCCACATGGGATAGTAGCTGAGGCCGATGATGTCGTAGTCGACACGACGGTCGCGCAGCTGGCGGTAATAGTTACGGGTGATGTCCCAGTCGCCGGCCTTCTCGGTATGGATGATGATCTGGGCCTTGGGACACACCTCACGACAGGCCTTGCAGCCTGCCTTCAGGAAACTGCAGAGGGTGTCGAAGCCCTCAATGCCTGAAGGGTCGAGCTTGCCGGTAGGCCACAGCATACCGTTGGTAATCTCATTGCCCACCTGTATCATCTCCGGAGCGACGCCTGCCCGCTTCATTGCCTGCAGCGAGCGACGGGTGTAGGCATAGACACTGTCGGCGAGCGACTTGGCATCGCAGCCTTCCCATCGCTTCGGCGTAAACTGCTTGCCGGGGTCTGCCCATGTGTCGCTGTAGTGGAAGTCGAGCATCACCTGCATGCCGGCCTTCTTAATCTGACGGCAGAGGCCGATGACATAGTTCAGATCCTGACACACCCCTTCGCCCTTATGGCTGTCTGGTGCATTCTGCGGATCGACGAATAGACGGACGCGGATCATATTCCATCCCTGCTGTTTCAGGAAGGACAGCAGACTGACCTTCTGACCGTCATAGTCCTTGTAAACTGTTCCTTGTTCTTCGTAGGATGGCAACAAAGAGACATCACCGCCCAGATAGTGCTTGGGCTGTGCGCTGGCAGTGGTGGTGATGAGACCGATGAGCAATGTTGTTATTTTCTTCATTCTTCACTATATTTTAGCCACAGATTCTTGCGTCCCTGCGGTAGCAAGCGGCAGAGCCGAGTTCACCGATTTACACCGATTAATCGATTCACACAGATTCTATGATAATCATATCTTCTGTGATCATCTGTGTAATCTGTGGCTGAGAAAGGCGAGCCACCCTTTCGGGCAGCCCGCCTCGGATGGTCAGGGTAAAGGTCGAGTAGTATTACTCAACTGCCGTGACGATAGCATAGGACTTGGTCTCGCAGCGCGGGAAGAACTGGATGAAGTATTTACCAGCCGTCTCGATCTTGAGATTGTCGCCGTCCTGTTTCAGATTGTCTAACGTACCACCCCAGTTGATGTCCCAACCGTCGTTGGCACGGAACTTATACTGGTCTGCAGCCAATTCGAGGGTACCCTCAAAGGCGCGTGTATCCGGGTTGTAGGTCAGATCGGTGTCTGTATCCCATCCTCCTGCCTGTGCAGGACCAATGAGGCCGATACCCGTGATAGGCGTGAGCTTGTAGGTCATCTCGGCCAGATTCACTTCTGCCTTGTAGAAGCCAGGTGTGGCCAGGACATTACCAGAACCGCCGTCGTCGATGAGCGTGCCTGTGAGGCCGTCGTCGTTGATGGAGCCTGTGCCATAGTTACCCTCGTTCCAGGAGTTGAATGCACCCGTGAACTTGAAGGCGCCCATACCGCCACTCCAGTCTGCATCCTGAGCGTAGAAGAAGCCATAGTAGATTCCGTCCTGGTTCGGGCAGTAGAGCGGCTGCTCCTCAGATCCCCAGTTGTTGTTCACACCAGCCTCGTAGATATACTCGTTGAAGTTCAACTCCTTGATCTCATAGGTCATTTCGGCCATATTGATGCTGAAGCGGTACATCTTGGCAGAGCCGTCGATGTGGAAGGAGTGGTCGCCGTCGAGGTTGTAGCGACGGTCGAAGTTACCTTCCAGATCCTCGCTTGCACCAGTGGTACCGAAGAGCTTGTTCCATGTGCCTGCTGCCACGGCGTCGATAGCCTCCTTGTCACCGAATGCAAACCACATCTCCTTACCACCATCGAAGGTATAGGTGAAGACGGGATCGTCGAAGACATCCTTGTCGCTGTGTGAGAACTGCATCGTCATAGCCGACTCTGCACTCCATTCGCCAGGACCGCCGATGAGGTAGTAAGTGTCGGAGATGTTGACGGGCGTCACCACATAGGTCTGTTCCATCATGTCGATGGTGATCTTGATCTTCTTGGCACCAGCCTCGACGCAGAACGAGTTGTCGGCACCTAAGTTGTAGCGGTAGTCGAGCTTGCCAGTAGGTGCTTTGTTTTCACCACCGACAATACCGAAGAGCTTCGACCAGTCGCCGTCGTTGGTGATGGCGTCGAGTGCGGCCTCTTCACCGATGGCAAACCAGGTGTCACCCTCTGCTGCATCGATGACGATCGTGAAGATCGGGTCATCATAGACATCGAAATCGCTGTGGTTGAACTTCTGCTCCTTGGAGGCTGCTGATCCTGCCCAGTCGAGGGCACCGCCTACCACGTAGTAACTCGGAGCGATGTACGGAGCCTCTGGAATCAGGCTTAGCTGTACAGAACCGGCATCGATATATGCTGCCTGTCCGTTATAGACACCATCAAGATAGACGTCAGCATCGAAAGTACGCACGTCAGGGCGCTTGCCATAGTATTCCTGAATAATCTCCTGAAGAGCCGTCTTTGAGAAAGTTCCATCAAGGGTGGAAATGGCAGAGAGGGTCTTTGGCTCTGCTCCGTCTAAATCTGCCGGTGTCAAGACGATACGCATCTTGTCGAGGGTGGTACCCTCAGGGGCGGAGGCGGTGCTGAGTGATATCAGTTTTACGGCCTCATCTTTGCCAGCCAGATTGGTGACGTCAGCGGCTGCAGAAGCGGTCACACCAGGGATGGTGATGGCTTCGGGCTGAGGATTGGTGATAGGCTTAGCCCAATCCGTGAAATCCTCCGAACAACCGGTGAATGCTGCTGCAAGGAGCAGCATTCCACCGAATAATATATTCTTCTTCATATTCCTTAACTTCTTTAACTTCTTTAACTTCCTTAACTTCTTTAACTTCTTAGATAATTAAAGATCTTCTACGATACCAACACTGCGGTCAAAGTTGACTTTGACAATCTTGCCGGGACCTACCGAGACAGAGTATTCTTCGCCTACGTCGTCCTTCCAGTTGGAGTCGCTATTGTGTTCGGCATCGCGCCAAATCAGTTCACCGTTGCCATTGAGGATGGTAAACTCTGTCTGCCACCAGTCAACACCAGGCACAACAATGTAAGCACGCAACTCGCCAGCACCAGTGAAGTCGCTGAATGTCCAGTAGCCGTCCTTGTCGGCAGGAGCTGTCATCTCCACACCGCTCCAGCTACCATTATCGACGGCAGCACCGATAGCGCAAGCCTTACCCTCGGCGACGGTGAGCTTGTACTTGATCTTCTTGCCTTCGATAGAGGCAACGAACTTCAGTACGTACCAGCCGGCCTTGTCGAAGACGATATTGCCGTCTCCATCAGTAGAGATGGTCAGACCGTCTACCTGGTTGTCATACTCGTCGATCATATCGTAACCGAACCAGTCGTTGGGCTTGTTGCCCCACTTGAAGCCGTCGGCGTTGTTATAGATCATCGTGTAGAACTGTCCTTCCTTCGTCCAGATCAGAGGCACGGGCTTCCAGGTGCTCCAAGCATCGGCGATGCTGCCGCCACAGACAAAGATATTAGTAGGCAGAGCCAGTTCCTGCGGAGCTTCCCATGCGTAGACATTGATGTTTACGGAGTTGGAATAGACTTCTGCAAAGTCTGCACCGGTGTCGCCCAGAAAAGCGCGAGAACGCATCATGACGGGCAGTCCGCTGGGGGGATCCTGATCCTCATTGGCGGCACGGTAGAGTGGCAACACCACATCGTTGATCTCGGAACCATCGATACTCATATTCGGAGCAGGGTAGGTGGTGGGCAGCTCTGTCCAGTTATTACCATCGAGTGATACCTGGATGGCGTAGGTTACTGCTGCTGGCCAGCCACCGTAGTCGGGCTGCGATGCAGTCACGTTTACCTTACCGTAAGGCAAATCGTAGATATTGTTGGCTGCCAGTTCCGGTATGTTCAGCACAAAGGTGCTGGGAATGCTCAAAGTGGGATTGCTGTCGTTGTCATCCTTACAGGAGGTAAGAAAGGGTACGGCTGCAATAGCCAGGAAGAGCAGACTTCTATATATCTTTTTCATAACTCTTAACTTCATTAACTTCTTTAACTTCTATAACTTCTTTAATTTAGTAGCTCGGATTCTGAACGAGGTTCGGATTATTGGTCAGGTCGTTCAGAGGAATGGCAAAGATGTTACGATAGGCAGGGAACTGTGAACCAGCTGCAGCTCCGCCCATATACTCCCAAGTGTAGACAGCCTGTCCGCCATAGCTGTTGAAACGGACAAGGTCCATACGGCGACGTCCTTCGTTCCAGAACTCTTTCGACCACTCGGTACGGATGTCTTCGAGGGTGTAGCTATTCTGTGTGGCGGCGTTGGCACGCTTGCGCAGTTCATTGATCTTATTGGCAGCATCGGCCGTAGCACCATTCTGACGAGTTTCAGCCTCGGCATAGGTCAGATAGGCTTCTGCAATACGCATCAGCGGCAGGTCGGTATCTACAAACTGGTCGATGATACTTGTTGTACCTCCGTCAGAGCGGACGTTACGGAACTTCGAGCAAGCGTAGCCGTGAGTGGCGTCGGTCTCATCGGCGATGTACTTGGTGTAACCTTTACCTGTGTAGAACAGGGCGCGGTCGTCACCGGCGATCTTCGTGATCTCTTCCTGTGTCTGAGGCTCCTCGGGAAGGACCGTGCCTGCTCCAAAGAAGTTGTCGATGAGCTTACCACGGACACGCATACACTTACCCCAGGCGGCTGTTGTACCAGAGGGAACGCACTTCTCCATATCGCACTCGGTAGGCTTGGCATAAGAGGAAAGAATGAGGTAGTGCATACCACCGTAACTCTGGGTGTTAACACCATCGTGCATGATGGGGAAGATGTCCTCAAACTGGGCACCGTTGGTGTCGTTGTCTGCCAGGAACAGCATCTGATAGGCAGAATACTTCTCGCCGGTAACGGGGTTTACTGCCGTATTGGTGTTCAGGTGGTAGTAGCCGTTGTTGATGACCTTATCGGCATACGACTTGGCTTCACCCCACTTAGCGGAGCCTGTGTAAACCTCGGCATTCAGGTAGAGACGGGCCAGCAGCAATTGGGCAGCGACTCTGTCAACACGTCCATACTTCATTGAACCGGGAGCACCCATTTGGTCCTCTATCTCCTTCAGTTCTTTCTCAATGAAGTTGAAGTACTGTTCGCGGGTGTATCGCTCACCTGGCTCTGCCACAACATGCTCGGTGAAGGTAGCGCTGCCGTAGAGGTCCATCACCTGATAATAGGTGAAGGCTCTGATGAAACGTACCTCAGCGCGACGCTTGGTGTTCTCATCACTACCGTCGGCGGGGAACTGGTCGAGATAGTAGTTGCAGAGCGTGATGGTGAAGAAGAGACGATAGTAAAGTCCAGAGGAACACGAGTTGCTGGCATCATAGGTGTTGTGCAGCAATTCGGGAATACCCGGGTCGCCAATCCATATCCAGCTGGCCTCGTCGGTGGTGAACTCCTGTAACTCCCACATATTGCGGAAATAGTCAGAGAAGCCCTCGTCAACGTCTTGAATGTCTCCCTTACCTGCAGGGCCTTGCTGGCCAGTGAGTACAAAGCTGCTATAAATCTTGTTCAGCAGTGCCTCTTCGGTAAAGTTAGGGTTCTGCTGCGGGTTGATGTTCTCCACGTGCAGGTCGTTGACACAGGCTGTGAAGCCTAATGAGCAGACCAGCGCTGCAGCAGCCATAGTTTTCTTAAATATATTCAGTTTCATAACTTTATCATTTATCATTTGTCATTTGTCATTTAGGGTGAAACCCGCTTAGAAGTTCAGACTTACACCGAAGATTCCAGTAAATGGACGCGGATAGATGCTGCCGTCGTAGCCACCGTCGATTTCTGGGTCGATACCCTTATATTTTGTGATGGTGAATACATTCTGTGCAGTGAGGAAGGTACGGCCACTGATCTTTGCGCCGAAGAACTTGTCGAATGAGTATCCGAATGTGATGTTGTCCATCTTCACGAACGAGGCGTTCTGGATGAAGTAGTCAGAGAGGGTTGTCTTCTCGCTCGTGGCTGTCCAGCCTTTGATGGCAGCGTCCTTATAGACATTGTGCCAGGCGTTACCAGTATAGAGACCGGTGATGCTCACGTTGGAAATACCGCCTGCCTCTACGCCGTTGTAAACGTAGTTGTTGATGTTAGCACGCATGGAGAAGCTGAAGTCCCACTTCTTCCAGAT
>JAEEPF010000124.1 GCA_016284635.1 Prevotella sp. | reverse complement strand
CGTATGGCCAGAGATTAAACGGATAGGAATACCAGTCGTCGCCCAGTTTGGCATAGGCTGCAGTAACCAGCTTGTCGGGGCTTGAATATGCTGTCTCTTCGTCGAGCGTGCCCTGTGGCTTCACATCATCAACGGTGCAGCTGGTCACGAGGAAGGAGGAAAGAGGAAGGAGGAAAGAGAATGCTCCTGCCAACACCTTTTTATATATATTATTCTTTTTCATAACTCTTTTTACTTTTTTACCTTTTTACTTTTTTACCTTTATCAGAATCCCACCTGTATACCAAATGTGAATGAAGCGGTGTGAGGATAGGCCCAAGCAGTATTCTCGGGGTCAGAGCAGGTCAGAGAACTTGACTTGATGAGCAGGAGATTATCACCAGAGAGATAGACACGGGCACTTGCAAGCAGCAGCTTCTTAGCCAGCTCGGCAGGGAACTTATAGCCCAACTGCAGTGTACGCATCTTGGCATAAGAACCGTTCTCCACGAAATAGGAAGACATACGGCCCTCGTCGGCACCATTCGATGTGGTCAGGGCAGGAATCGATGAACCGCTGTTGGCTGGCGTCCAGGCATCCATCAGGCGCTCACCCTTGTTGGATCCGGCATCGGTAATGCTCCAGAAGTCGGTCTGGTATTTCTGGCTGTTGATCACGTCAACACCGGCTACGCCCTGCCAGAACATGGTGAAATCGAATGCCTTATAGCCCAGGCTGATATTGATACCGTATGAGAAATTGGGCACGGGATTGTAGATCCATGTGCGGTCGGCCTCGTTGATCCTGCCGTCGCCATTGAGGTCGGCATACTTCAGACCGCCGACACGAGCACCAGCCTGTCCATGAGCGAGCACATCCTCGCGACTCTGATAAAGTCCTTCTACTACATAACCGATGAGCGAACCGTATGCCTTCTCGTCCTGAGCCAGATTGTGGAAGTCGTTGTGCTCATAGGAGTTCTTGGAGTTCTCGGGGAGGTAGGTCACCTTGGAGCGGTAGAAGTCAATGTTGCCGGTGATGTCGTAAGACAGTCCGTACTCCGTCGTGTGGCGATAGCCCAGATTCAGCTCCATACCCCAGTTCTTCAGCGTAGGACCGTTGATCCAGGTCTGACCGCCAAAGCCGATGGCTCCGAGGAAGGCAGGCTGCACAAGCATGTCTTTGGTCTCCTTGAAGAACAGATCGTAAGATCCGTACAGCTTACCGCCAAAGAGCGAGAAGTCGGTACCGAAGTTCCACTGTGATGACTGCTCCCACTTCAGGTCTTCGTTGGAAGACTGATGCTTGTAGTAGCCAGAGGGTAATGTGCCGGAACCTTGCAGGTTGACATCGTAGGCGGTGGAGTTCTCACGGCTGGAACCGTAGTCGGCCATATAGAGTCCGTAGTGGGCATTGTTCGAGTTCATACCCTGATTACCAGTCACACCATAGCTGACGCGGAGCTTCCAGTCGCGGAGCCAGTCGGCATTGATGTGCTTGGAGATACGATAACCGAGAGAGGCTGAGGGGAAGAAACCGTACTGATTGTTCTTACCGAAACGGCTTGAACCGTCGTAACGCATGGTGACAGAAGCCAGCAGCTGATCGTTCCAGTTGTAGTCGATCTTGCCGAAGTAAGACATCAGCTTATAGGAATCACCACCGCCAGTGATTGTCTGGATGCCTGTACCAGCACCGGGCCACATGTAGTCTAAGGTCTCAAGCGGATAGTCTTCACGGCGGGCAGAGAAGTCGATGCCATTGTCGCGATGGTGCTCAATACCGGCCAGGATGTTCAGGTTGTGGCCCTCTGCGACGTCGAAGTTATACTGCAGGGTGTTCGACCATGTCCACTTGGTGCTGTGGTTCTGCGACATGGTGCTGGCGCTGGTGCTGTTCTTCACCACGTCAGAATCGAAGGTGTGCTGCAGGCTGCGGATATAGCCGTTCGTGTAGTCGATACCGAAGTTTGAGCGGAAGAGCATACCCTTGATGGGGGTGATGTCGACGTATGCATTGGCAAAGATACGCCACTTCTTCAGACGGTTGTCCTTGTTGTGGTAAAGTTCGCGCATCGGGTTCTGACGGTCGCTCATGCCGCCTACAGGGCCTGAGAAGGTCACACCGTCGATCTCATAGACGGGCAGCGTGGAGGCCATCTTCAGGGCATTCTCCAGGGGTGCACAGTCTACATTGTTGGAATAAGAGAACTGTGCGTTCTCACCAACTGTGATGATACTGTTGAGCTTATAGCTGTTGTTGAAACGGGCTGAGAAGTTCTCAAAGTCGGTATCCTTCAGCACACCCAAGGCCTTCTTGTAGCCGAAGGAGAAGAGCTGTGTGGACTTTTCGCTGGCCTTTGAGAAAGAAATGTCGTAGCTCTGTGTGATACCGGTGCGTCCGATCTCGTCCACCCAGTCGGTATCGCTGTAGAGCATCGTCTGCTTGGCGTTCATATAACCGTCGTAGAAACCGCCTACGCTATAGGACTCCATAGTGCCTGTGGCAGGATTGTAAACAGTGATGGGTGTGCCACCGGCTGCTTCCAGCGTCAGACCATAGTTCTGGGCATAGTCGTAAGGGTTCTTACCGTCGTTGAGGGCTGCCTGAACCAGAGCGGTTGCATACTGCTGGCTGTTAAGCAGCTTCATCTTCTGAGTCATCCAAGAGGCAGAGACAGATGCGTTGAAGTCGATGTTGATCTTATCGCCCTTCTTGCCCTTCTTGGTGGTGATGACGATCACACCATTGGCGGCTCGCGATCCGTAAATAGAGGCAGAAGCCGCATCCTTCAACACCTGCATGGTCTCGATATCATTGGCATTCAGGCTGTTCAGCGAACCGCTGTAGGGCATGCCGTCGACAATGTAAAGAGGTGTAGTGCTTGAGCCGCCCATTGAGCCGATACCACGGATATGGACATCAGCCTCGCCAGAAGGAGAGCCGGATGTTCTGATCGTCATGCCGGGCACCTTACCTTGCAGCGAAGCCATCGGGTCGGTGTTGCTCGACTTGAAGTCCTTGGTTTCCACCACGCCTACCGAACCGGTAAGGTCGGACTTTCGCTGCACCTGATAACCAGTGACGACCACCTCCTGCAGCACCTCGGCATCATCTTTCAGTGTCACCTTCATGCCATTGGCAGCAGGCACTTCCTGTGTCTGATAACCGATGTACGAAACGACGAGGATGGTGCCCTCGTTCACCTTGATCGTAAAGTTACCGTCGAAATCGGTTACTGTACCGTTCGAGGTTCCCTTCTCCATCACCGTGGCACCGATGACCGTCTCACCAGAGGCGTCAACCACAGTACCACTGATCTCACTCTGCGCGTACATTATTGTACTGACCAGCAGAAGCGCTAAACTCAGAAACGTTTTCTTTAGTTGTTCCATTAGTTGAATTTTTAATTGATTAGTACTTTAGTGAATTAAATCTGCTGCAAAAGTACTATCTATTATAGGAATGGGCGTTAAAATATCGTTCATCTCGTGCAAAATTTGTTTCAATGTAACATATTTGCAAGAAATGAACGATTTTTGTTAGAGGTAAGATGTGAGAGAAATGCTTATTTGGCTTGGAGGTCGGAGGGACTGACACCAAATTCGTCCTTAAAGCACTTGGTGAAATAGGAGGGAGCCGTAAAGCCGACATCGTAGGCTACTTCGGAAACATTCTTGCCGGTGGTGAGCAGAAGCTGGTAGCCACGGTTGAGGCGGGCTGTACGGAGCAGCTCTACAGGAGAAGAACCGGAGATGGACTTCACCTTACGATAGAGCTGCACACGACTGAGGTTCATGGCGGCTGCCAGGTCGTCGACACTGAGGTCGCTGTCGGCCAGTCGCGCTTCGACCACCTTCTTGAAGTAAACAATGAAGAGTGGTTCCTTTTCGTCTTCCAAAGACTCTGTTACCTTTTCTTCTTGAGGTGCCGATTCTTCACTCTCCTCTCTTAACTCTTCACTCTTCACTTCTTCTGGCATTTCCAGATTCCACAAGTTGTTGACCACACGCTCACGCTGGGCAGAGACCTTACCGCGATGATACAGCCAGAAGAGTACCATTGCCAACACTAACAGAGCGATGAGTATGAGGGCCATCAGGGTGATGGTGCGCTGGGTGGCGAGCTGTTGCAGATAACCGCTGGCCTGCTTCTGAAGTTTCTCCAGATTCTGAGCCTGGCGCATCACCTCGCCGCTCTCGAGGAAAAGCACCTCGGCATTCTCCGGGGTGACGAGGGCAGAGGTAAGCAATGTCTCTTTCTCATAGGGCTTGCCGTTGAGGATATTCAATGCCAACTGCAGCAACTGGTCGCCACGGGTGGGATAGATATATGAGGCATCGAGCAGCGAGTCACGCACCAGCCGGATGCCGCCATTCTCGCCTGGCAGACCGTCGATGCCACAGAACAGCGGAAGGGCAGAAGTCTTCATCCTCTCCTGGAAAGCCTTACGGGCTCCAAGGGCAGAGCGGTCGTTATGGCCAAACACGAGGTCGATGGATGTAAAATCACCTTTATAATTCCTCACTGCTTCGTATGCCTTCGTCTCTGTCCAGTCTCCCTGAATCGTTGCCACAATCTCCACGTCAGACTCCTTCAGGGCATCGGTGAATCCCTTGTGACGTTCCTCTGCCGGCGACGAACCTTCCAGTCCCAATACCTCCATCACACGCCCTTTCCCATTGAGCCTGTTGACGACATAGCGGCCCATCTGGCGCCCCATCTCATAGTTGTCGGCACTGACGAAGGCCGTATATTTGTGGGAGTCGGTCTTCCGTTCAAACACGATGACGGGAATACCTTTGTCGAAGGCACGGTCGATGGCCGGGGATACCGACGATCGTTGGTTGGGGGCCACGATCAGCAAGTCGATACCGCTCTCAATAAGATCGCCAATCTGCTGGCTTTGCAGTTTGGAATCGTCGTGGGCCGTCGCAAAGCGCAGCTCCACACCTTCGTGGAAGTTGGCCTCCATCCGCATCTCGGAGTTCTGCCAGTTGCGCCAGATATCCTCAGAGCACTGGGATACACCTATAATATATTTGGCTCTTTCCCCAGAACATGAGACCAATAGGACACATATTCCAAGAAGCATCAATCTGGTTAAGCGTTTCCTTGTCATTGGCTTGTCAGTTATTCGTTGTAGGCCACAAAGATACGCAAAATATTTGGAATATGCCTGCTTTTTAAGAAAAAAAATAGAGACCCGAGCCTATTTCTTGGCTCAGGTCCTTATACCTTATGTCAAAATTGCCCCGATTACTGACAGAATTTGTCAATCGGCACAACAGGCATGGCACCGTTCTGGGTGCAGACGAAAGCACTGACGGATACGGCAATCTTATGGGCCTGCTGAACGGGCTTGCCATTGATGATGCAGGCGCAGAAACTGCCTGTAAAAGAGTCACCGGCACCCACGGTATCGGCCACTTCCACCTTCGGCGTGTCCTGGAATGAGGTCAAGCCGTCGTCGGTAAACACATAAGAACCGTTGGTGCCACAAGTGAGCACGAGCATCTTCAGATGATAGTCCTGCACGATTTTCTCACAGGTCTGACGCATATCGAGACCGTCGTAGCCGAACATACGGTTCACAACCACCAGCTCCTCGTCGTTGATCTTCAAGATATTGCAGATGCAGAACGAATCCTCGAGCACCTCCTTCGAGTAGAACTGCTGGCGGAGGTTGATGTCACAGATGCGCAGACAGTCGTCAGGTGTAGCATCGAGGAACTTACGGATATTCTCACGAGAGACGATGTTGCGCTGTGCCAGTGAGCCGAAGCAGACGGCACGGGCGTTCTTGGCTATCTCCTCCATCTCTGGGGTGAAGGGGATATTGTCCCATGCCACGTTCTCCTTGATCTCGTAGGTGGGGATGCCATCACCAGTCAGCGTCACCTGCACCGTTCCCGTAGGATAAGGCACCCGTGGCATCAGGTAGTTCAGATTGTGTTCCTTCAGCGCCTCGATGGTCTCCTCTGCCAGGGCATCCTCACCCAGGGCACTAATAGCGATGGTGTCGAGACCGAACTGTGCTGCGTGATAAGCGAAGTTGGCAGGTGCGCCGCCTAACTTCTTTCCTTCGGGAAGTACATCCCATAATGCCTCTCCGAGGCCGACAATGTAACGTTTCATATACTTTGAACTTTAAACTTTGAACTTTCTTTTAGTCGGCTGTCGCCTTTGTAAAAGCGGCAAAGCCGAGCGATGATTACTTTTTCACCTTATTGATGTAAGTGAAGAGGTAGATGACGCCGACGGCCATGACGATGACGGCACCAGCCTGGCCGATGGCATCGCTGGCGAAGCCCATGAGCAACGGGAAGATGGTGCCTCCGAAGAGACCCATGATCATCAGACCGCTCACCTCGTTCTGCTTCTGCGGCATAGCCGTGAGGGCCTGGGCAAAGCAGATGGAGAAGATATTCGAGTTACCATAACCCACAAGGGCGATGGCGGTATAGAGCATCCACTTCTCTGTGCCGATGAAGAGTCCGCACATCGAGAGTGCCATCATGATGACACTGATGATGAAGAACAAGCGGTTAGGCATCACACGGAGGAAGAACGATCCCGTCAGACAGCCAATGGTACGGAAGATGAAATAGAGGCTCGTGGCGAAGGCGGCATCGTTGAGTGTCATACCCAGACGCTCCATCAGGATCTTCGGAGCGGTGGTGTTCGTTCCAACGTCGATACCCACGTGACACATAATGCCGAAGAACGACAACAGCACGATGGGCGTGCCTAGGAGCTTAATGCACTCGGCAAACGACGAAGCCTTACCCTCAATCTTCTCTTCCTCAATGGGCGTGACAGCGAGGAGAGCAGCTGCCAGAATACCTACCACGAAGTAGATGGCAAAGAGCACACGCCAGTCGTAGCCGAACGAAGGAATCACCTGCGTGGCACCCCACATGGCAAGGTACGGTGCGAGGAATGAGGCGATGGCCTTGATAAACTGACCAAAGGTCAGCGTCGAAGCGAGGTTTCCGCCACCCATCACCGTCGATACCAGCGGATTGAGCGAGGTCTGCATCAGGGCATTGCCGATGCCTAACAGCGAGAAGGCGCAGAGCATGATGGGGAAGTTTTCACCGAAGAGGGGCAACAACAGCGACACGATGGTCACCACCAGCGAGAGGAGTACGGTGTTCTTACGTCCGATCTTGTTCATCAGCATACCTGTGGGCACGCTGAATATCAAGAACCAGAAGAACACGAGCGAGGGGAAGATGTTGGCTGTGGAATCGTTTAGCGCGAGGTCTTCCTTCACATAGTTCGATGCAATGCCCACCAGGTCTACAAAGCCCATGGCGAAGAAGCAGAACATCACAGGGATGAGGGCAAATTTAGTCTGTTTCATATCGTTTTTGTTTTATCTCACTTGATCTCATAAATCGTGGCTTTACCGCCCTTCACCTTAATCATATTATAAGGCTCCGAGGGGAACACCAGGTTGGTCATCGCCATCTTGCCATCGCTGGCGAAAGCCTCGATGCTGCTGTGGTCGATGAAGAGGCGCAACTGCTTCAGGGCTCCATGGGTGGGAGCAACCGTCTCTATCGGGAAGGCCTCGCTGAAGCTGACATCTCCACTCTGCTTGCGGTCCATGGCGAAGGTCTGCTTCTGGGCATCATATTTCATCACCACCTGCTCACCCTTGGCATTAGAGAGCGTGAGCTCCATCGATCCCTTCACGTCAACGACGATCTCACAGGTCGAAGACGGATTCTTGATCTTCGCTCCACGCATAGCCAGATTCTCCTTAGAGGGCGTCACGCTGACATAAGTCTCCTCGCCATCCTTGAACAGTCCCAGGTCACGGGCAATAGAGTTTGCAGAGCGGAACTGTCTGGTGGGCACCTGGTTGGCATACTGCCAGTTCGACATCCATGCCAGGACCACCGTACGGCCGTCGGGTGCATTAGAGAAAGATACGGTGGCATAATGATCCTTACCATAGTCGAGCCACTTCGTCACCTTCGGCATCGACTCACAGGTGAACTTCTTGCCGTCAAAGTCGCCAACAAAATACTGAGTAGCACTGCCGCCGAAAGGTCCGCCGGGGTTGATGTTGCAGATCAGCACCCATTTGTCTTCAATCTTCAGCATGTCGGGACACTCCCAGACACCACCGTGATTGCCGTATTCACTGCCGAAACTGCTTTCTTTCTGCCAGTCCTTCAAATTGGCCGACGACCAGATCTGCATCTCCTGGCCCACTGCCAGCATCATAATCCAGCGTTTGGTACCCTCGTACCAGAACACCTTCGGGTCGCGGAAGTCGGGTGCGTTGAAGGTGACCACGGGGTTCTTCTCATATTTATTAAAGGTGCGTCCGCCGTCTGTCGAATAGGCCATCGACTGTGTCTGAGCCTCTCCGGCAGACGTGTAGAAGGCGATGACGGCATTCCTGCCGAAGCCTGCCGTGTTGTCCTTGTCAACTACGCACGAGCCGCTGAAGATGGTACCGATGGCATCTGCCTCAATAGCCAGGGGCATAGCTTCCCAGTGGATAAGATCCTTCGATACGCTGTGGCCCCATGTCATGTTCTCCCACAGCGAGCCGTAGGGATTATACTGATAGTATAGATGCCACTCGCCGTCCTTATAGAACATACCGTTGGGATCGTTCATCCAGCCGTATTGCGGTGTATGGTGATAGGCCGGGCGGAACTTCTCGCGGTTGGTCGTATCAAACGTGTTAGAGAATTTGATTTCCTTCCAGCAGGCGAACTCCTTGATGGCGCCCTTGGTACGGCGGTCGCCGTGGAAGATGATATCGAGCACCTGGCCATCCTTTATTTCAAGAGGTACGTAATAGTCGGCATGATCTACGGCCAGACGCACGTTCGGACGACGCACGCACTGGTTGTCCCTGCCTATCACTCTCACACTGGCATTCTCTGCCTTTTCCTCCACGGGCAGCAGCACATACTTACTTCCACTCTCCAGGCGAACCATTGCGTGGTTCTCGCCAAGCACTTTGGGCTGAACCTGTGCCTGAGCCGTCAAGCCCATCAGCGCACCAGCCACGATTGAAATCATTGTTTTCTTCATATTGTTATTCATTATTTGTT
Organism: Prevotella sp.; assembly: GCA_016284635.1. Taxonomy (GTDB): domain Bacteria; phylum Bacteroidota; class Bacteroidia; order Bacteroidales; family Bacteroidaceae; genus Prevotella. The sequence continues at coordinate 1,227 of JAEEPF010000124.1, read as the reverse complement.
AAAATCTGCTGCAAAATTACAGCATTTCCTGATGATACACTATAATAAATGTTTCATTTACTAACAAAAATCGTTCATTGCAACAAAAATGTTAGCAATGAACGATTATTTTAGGACATCTCTTTCATCCGAATTAAAGCATCAAAGTCTTTAGGTCAGAATCAGCCTGACTTTGCGGCGATTGTCTTTTGGACGGACGGCGAAATGTAACCAGTAGCTACCTTGAGGTGAACGCTCCAGCAATAACTCGTCGAAGTCCTCCTGACTTTCGTCGCTGATGTCGAGCAGGATAGTGGCGTAGCGCACCAGCTGTTCGATGCCTGAGACTCTGATATCCACGGCGCAACCTGTCAGATGGTTCGAGCCTCTCGCGCCGCCCACGGCCTTATTCACAGCCTCAGACCTGTATCCACTGTTGATGATTATCGGCTCTTCGGTATCTATTTCCCCTCCTAAGTTAGGAGGGGTGCCCGTATGGGTGGGGTGGTCTGAACAAGCGCAGACATACCGCTCATTATACCTCGCTCTCAGTTTCTCCAACCACCCGCAGAGGCGCTTCAAATTCTCAACTTGTGCCTCGTTAGGCACGTTTTCAATTTTCGTATTCGTTTTGGTTAACTCAGCAAGCGTAAAATGATCGCTGAGTTTGATTGTTACTTCTTGCATAATCTGAATGTTTAATTTAAAAATCCTGATGCCGCGCCGCCGCGCTGCCGCAGTGCCGCGGCATCAGGGTTGAAAGTTACAACATGATGGTGCCAGTCTTGTGGAACAGCGCCTTCTGGCCACCCTTATCCTCACTCACCTTCTCTATCAGATGGTCGCGATACAGGCGCGTTACCTTCTTGCGAGCGGAGGCTGCACTGCCCAGATTAAAGCAGCGAACCACATCCTCAATCGTAAACTCGTCAGGCAAACGGTCGAAAGCTTCAAGCGTCTTTTGGCGACGCTGCACGTTCACGCTGGCATCTTTCAGTTTGTTGTCGAAATAGTTCTCAGCCATGGCGCCAAAGTAGTGGCGCTGACAAGCGTACTGAATATTGGTTATCAGCTCTGCCAATCGCCAATCAACCTCGTCCGTCTCAAACTCACCACACCAATACTGACCGTCCTGCTTCATCTGGTCCCAATGGCGCATCACGATGAATGGTGCGGCGAAATTCAGGCCATGATAGGCACAGCGTTTCAGCAGCATTTCGTCAGCTTTCGAATCGTTCTCCTTGGCAT
>JAEEPF010000009.1 GCA_016284635.1 Prevotella sp. | reverse complement strand
ATAGCCAAATCCTCATCGACTTTACTCTTATCGGACACAGCATCGTCACCAACGACGTGCTTCGATTCTTTGTCCAGACTCTAAAGACTTGTAAAGGGAGTGGGTATTGATCTGTCCCACGATATAGCACTTGACTTACCTAGGCACTTGTCCCCTCACTCCCTACGGCCATAATCCCTAGCAAAACTACGAAATCATAACCGCATGTACTAAACAATAACGATGTTTAACATCAGACATTTAGAACATTTTCTATAGTCTGATGCAAAGGTAAGAGAGGTACTTAGGTATGACGGCTGCTATGACTCAGGCACCTGTCTTAGAAATTCCCACGGCTATTTTGTGCATAAATAGAACAAATTGAATAGACAAATTTATGAAAAAGACAATGTTATGGATGCTCGCCGCCATCCTCATTTGCGGCGCAAGCGTATTCACGGCGTGACACAAGAGGGACAGTCCCTTTTGTGAGTAGTCGCTGGGACAGGTACTTGGGTATGACGGCTGCTATGACTCAGGTGCCCCCGTGACTAGGAGGAATCATGTGCGGATGGCGATCGGCTGTCCGCACTTTTTTCTGAAAAAGCTTGGAAGATTGGAAAACTTATCGTAAATTTGCACCCAGAAACATAAAAGAAACAATTATGGCGACATTAGTATTACATATTCCCGACGAAAGTCTCGTCCAAAAAGTGAAGCAGGCCTGCAAGATGTTGGTAGGTGTGGCTTCGGTGAAGGTACAGAAGGATGCCAAGCCAAAGGAGTATGATATCACCAAAACGGCAGGTTACCGTGAAGCTATGGATGACGTGAAGAACGGTCGTGTTTATCACGCCGACAGCGTGGACGACATGTTTAAGCAAATACTTGGCTGAGGTATGTATAGCATCGACTATACCAAGCGTTTCGAGAAGGACCTGAAACGTTGCAAGAAACGCGGACTGGATATGCAACTTATACAGGACGCTGTGGCGTTGCTTGCTGCTACTGGCACGCTGCCCGCACAGTATCGTCCGCACAAGTTGTCGGGCGACATGGACGGACAATGATAGATCACGGGACGGTTCTTTGATCTGTTCCCCAAAGATGAGAATAGGAAACGGAAGTCCGCGCGGCTTCCGTTTTTTCGTCCGAGACCCTCTCTTATCCCCCTGCGTAGGGGGAAGAAGGATAAAAAAGTAGGGGAAATAATAAAAATAGTTATAAAATAATTTGGATGGTAACTAGAAAATAGTTACATTTGCACCCAAATTTCAGTTACAAATGGGTACAAAAGAAAAATTAAGAAACCGTTTTCTGAAGATGCCATCGGATTTCACTTTCGATGAGATGCAACGATTATTGGAAGGATATGGTTACGAAAAGAGCAATAAAGGGAAGACCTCAGGATCTCGACTGATATTCAAGAATGGTAACAAGCGCCCTATCATGCTCCATAAGCCTCATCCTGGCAATATCGTAAAGGAATATGCCATGAAGCAGGTATTTGATGATTTGAAAGAAGCAGGTTTTATAAAAGAAGAGGATTGATTATGAATTCAATGACTTATAAAGGCTATTTAGGCTCTGTAGCCTATAGCGAGAAAGATCAGGTGTTCTTCGGTAAGATTGAAGGCATCAATGGTTTGGTAAACTTTGAGGGTGAAAGTGTGAAAGAACTCACTGAAGCCTTTCACGAGGCTGTCGACGATTATCTGGCTTATTGCGAAGATGAAGGCATTGAGCCTGATAAGAGTTATACGGGAGTCCTCAATGTTCGTCTGACACCATCCATTCATCGACAGATAGCGATGTTAGCTCGCCAGGCTGGATTAACCATCAATGCATACATTAAGGACACTTTAGAGAAAAGAATCAAGACTGCAGCGATTTTGTGACACAAAGGGGGCAGGCATCTCTTGATCACTTTTACTGAAAATAATCTTCGTTCACCTATCGCTGGGGCCAGGCCCCGGTGATATAGTAAACATATCACGATTTGAAATCGAACTAAAAGGAAGCCGTCGACATTCCCATGCCGACGGCTTTTTAATGAATGTATAACTCCTTACTTACATTCCCATGCCAGCAAGGTACAACTAACTTGATATAACTTGATAAAAATTTTGAAACAATTTTTACTATTAACCTTTTAATCAGCAGCAAAAGTAGTGAATATATTTGAGATCCCCAACTTTTTTTGAGAATATTTTGCATATTTTGAAGATTTCTTCTTACCTTTGCAGCTCATTTCATTAATTTTTAAATTGATAATGCCTTGTCATTCGTGAGAATCACGAGGTCGCATGAATAAATGTGGTTATCAATTTACCTTGCAGTTCGCGAGAACAGCAAATGGTCTATGGTTTTTAGTTTAACATTTTAATCACCTCGCTGTTCGTGATGAATGGCGAGTTTTTTGTCGTCTAAGATACTCTCGCTCGAAAAAACTCAAATATAATTTGTTTTTTTACTCACTTATTCGTATCTTTGCAGCCCAATATCAAACATATTTGGTTTTTTAAATTATTCACAGATTGTGTTTCTCCCCCTCGTCATTCGCGAGAACCACGAGGAGGTTCGCATGAAATTAATAGATAATATTGTACCTTGCAGTTCGTGAGAACAGCTATGGTTTTAAGTTTGTAATTTAATTCACCTCGCTGTTCGTGATGAATGGCGAGGATTTTTTGTTTTTTTCTTGCTAGAATAAAAAGTTTTGCTTATCTTTGCACCATTATTGCGAATTATACAACTAAAATAAAAACGATTATGAAAAGATTAATAGTTTTGGCGTTTTTGGGGTTTTCATTATGCAGTTATGCTCAAAAGGTTTTGAGTGGTACTTTTGAACTGCCAGCAAATGAAAAGTATCTCACACTTGATTGGGACTGTACCCAGACCATTTTTGATAAGAAATACACAGAAAAAGAATGGCAAGCCATCAAGGGGGATGACTGGCCAAACGCCAAAAAACAAGTCATTGAAGGTATTGTGCGTGATATGAATGATAAAATGGGCAAATCAAGAATCATTGCTGTTCTGCCAGGCAGTGAACTGCAAGGAGCATACACCTTGTATATCTGTCCCCAGAAATTAGATAGAAAAGGAAATAACAAATCTACCTATATATTAAAAGATGCCCAAGGAAATGAAATAGGCAGGGCAGAATTTGCCGGTGATGGAGGCCATTGGGGAACTTTTGCAAACCTTATGGGTGACGGCTATGAGAAAGCTGGCAGCAAATTGGGAGCACTCATCACGAAATACAACAAAATGAAAAAATGACGTCGTTCTGATGACAATAGATGCTTACTACGACAAGATAATAAAGAAATAACTTATATGCAATACGAACAGACTTTCAATGCGATAGACAATATCCTGCGTAACGAGGCGGGATGCAGCACAGAGTTGGACTATCTGGAGCAGACCTCTTGGCTGCTGTTCTTGAAGTATCTCGACGATCTTGAAAACGAGCGGGATATGAAGGCCATGCTTTCGGGCAAGCAGTATAAGCCCATCATTACCGGCTATATGCGCTGGAGCCAATGGGCTGCCCCGAAGACAAAGGAAGGAAAGATCGACGATGTGAACGCCATGACAGGCCCTGACCTCGCCAAGTTCGTGGATGAAAAGCTCTTTCCCTATCTGCGCGATTTCCAGAAGACGGCCAGCAGCGCCAATACGCTGGAATATAAGATTGGTGAGATTTTCGCCGAATTGCGTAACAAGATAACTTCGGGCTATAATCTCCGTGAGATCATCAACAAAGTAGATGAGCTTCACTTCCAGAGTGCAGAGGATAAGCACGAGATGACGGTGCTCTATGAGAGTAAGATTGCCAAGATGGGTAATGCCGGGCGCAATGGTGGAGAGTATTACACACCCCGTCCGCTGATCCGTACCATCGTGAAGGTTGTTGACCCTCAGATCGGCGAGACGGTCTATGACCCTGCCTGCGGTTCTGCGGGATTCCTCTGCGAAGCCTTCAACTATATGAAGGAGAAGGTGCATGGCACTCAGGACTCCAAGACGCTGCAGGAGGATACCTTCTATGGCGTAGAGAAAAAGCCTCTGCCGTATATCATCGCCACCATGAACATGATTTTCCATGGTGTGGCAGCTCCTAATATCATCAGAGGTAATACGCTGGCCATCAATCTGAGCCAGATTCAGGAGAGCGACCGTAAGAAGGTGATCCTTGCCAATCCGCCGTTTGGTGGTTCTGAGCGAGGTGAGGTGAAGCAGAACTTCGACATCAACACCAGCGAGACGGCCTATATGTTTATGCAGCACTTCATCAAGATGCTGAAGACTGGAGGCCGTGCGGGTATTGTGATCAAAAATACCTTCCTGAGCAATGGCGATGCTTCGGCACTTCGTAAGTTGCTGTTAGAGCAATGCAATCTGCATACCATTCTCGATCTGCCGTCTGGCGTGTTCCAGGGTGCAGGCGTAAAGACGGTGGTGCTCTTCTTCGATAAGGGAAAGAAAACGGAGAAGATATGGTATTATCAGTTGAATCCCGGTCGTAACCTCGGCAAGACCAATGCCCTGAATGAAGAAGACCTGGCAGATTTCCTGAGACTTCAGAAGACGAAGGCCGACAGCGAGAATTCTTGGACTGTAGACTGTAGAGACTTGGGCGAGGATTGTGACCTCTCCGTGAAGAACCCGAATAAGATAGAGGAGAAGGACGAGCGCACGCCACAGGAAGTTTTTGAAAATCTGAATAATCTGCAATCTCAGGCTGATGATATTTTGGAGGCTCTTCAAGAAGAGTTCTGGAAAGACGATATTGAAGACGTTTTCGGCTTTGTCGACGAAAACAGCGACGACTATATTGTTAATCATCGTCTCACGAAAGAAGAGAGGCGCGAATATGACGAGCTTGAGAAACAGGCTGACGAACTCATGAAAATGAAGAGATCAGCCAGTTCCGATGAAAGAGATAGCCTAAAGAGGAAGGTGTCAAAATTGTATGAAAGGATGGAAGACCTCATCGATAAATACAAGGATGATGAAGAAGAATATGAGGAGGATGAGAAATGAAAGAGGGCTGGAAATATAAAACTTTTGCAGAATGTGTTGTAAAGATACCTAAGCAAAAACAAGTCAAATCAAAGGATTACAAATCCGCTGGTCTATATCCTATTGTATCTCAAGAGAAAGAGATTATAAGTGGATATTGGGATGATAAAAGTTATCTTTTTACACATGATAAACCAGTTATTATATTTGGTGACCATACAAAAGAAATAAAATACATCGATTTTGATTTTGTTGTAGGTGCGGATGGGACACAGATTCTATCCCCCCAAGATGATATAGACGCAAAATTCTTTTATTATACATTATTGTCTACACCTATAAGGGCTCTTGGTTATGCAAGGCATTTCAAACTTTTGAAAGAAAAGTGTTTCTATATTCCTTGCTTAGATGAACAACGGTTGATAGCTTCTCGACTTGATGCTGCTTTCTCTCATATTGACGAGCTGAAAGCCAATGCTGAAAAGCAACTCTCCGAAGCCCGTGCCCTCTTCCAGAAATCCCTCGCTAAAGCAATGGAATCAAAAAGGGGATGGGAGAAAAGAACTTTGGATAATATTTGCAATTTAAATTGTGGATTTGCATTTGACAGCAAAGGATACACAAATAAGGAAGATGATATCTTGTTGGTTTGTGGAGATAATATTATCCATTGCGGTTTTCGATGGGAAACAATAAAACGTTGGCCTAAAGAGGATTATGAGGGATTGAATCGTTTTGCGCTAAAAGAAAACGATATAGTTTTAGCAATGGATAGGCCGTGGGTTAAGAGTGGCTTGAAAATAGCCAAGATCTCAAAAAATGAATTACCATCTTTGCTAATCCAACGAACAGCTTGCATCAGGTCAGGAAAGAATACTTATCCTGCTTTTTTATATTATGCATTGCAAACTGAGGCTTTTATTAAGCATTTAGTTACACAACAGACTGGGGTTGGAGTTCCACACATAAGTGGTAGACAGATTTTGAGTTTTGACATTTCCATCCCCCCTCTCTCAGAGCAGCAGCGCATCGTTGAGCGTTTGGACGCTCTTTCGGCTCATGTCCGTGAGTTGGAGGAGAATCAGAAGAAGATCATTTCCGAGTGCGATGCCCTGAAGCAGGCATTATTAAGAAAAGTATTTGAATAGGTGTAAAGCATGATTTGTTTACGATGAATAAAGAAATGACAGATATAGAGATAAAGGCAATTCTCAATGAGAATGCCATGCTAAAGGAGGAGAATCAAAGGCTTCATTCTTTAGTAGCGGGGATGATGAAGCAGATATTGGATTTCGAGTCCTCTTTGGCAGATTACAAAAAGAATTTCAAAAAGCAATTACAAACCGAAGCAAGGCAAGCATATCTTTCGGCAGACAAAGGAATCGTTGGTAAATTTATGCTGAAAATTGCAGATCAGCCCATAAGTAACAGGGCTAAAAATGTTTTGAGAGCCAACAACTGCGAAACTTTGGGTGATCTTGCTTCACTACAGAAGACGGATATTCTGAGATTTAGACATTTTGGAGGAAATGGACTTTCAGAACTAAGCAACCTATTGGAATCCAAAGGCCTTGATTTCGGAATGGATGTAAAGGGTATCATCGAGGAATCTCTTAAAGGATTTGAAAACGGAGAAAACAGTAAAATGTAAGAGTCATTGTATTTCTGATATAATATGGATGAGAGTGCAACCAGACGGAAGAAGATAGACCCTGCGCTGTATAGTGCCGGATGGGAGCAGGTGCCTGAGAGCGAGATCCTCACAGAGCAGCGGGCTTACTTGATAGCCCCTGGCCATGTGAGTGCCCTGCCTCAGAACCGTCACCCTAAGAAGGCCGACTATGTGCTGGTGTATCGGGGAAGGAAACTCGCCATCATCGAAGCTAAGAGCGACGAGAAGGATGTGAGCGAGGGTGTGGAGCAGGCCAAGCTCTACGCCGAGATGATGCAGATACGCTTCACCTACGCTTGCAACGGCGATGAGATTTGGGCTATCGACATGGGTGTAAAGGATAGAGAAGGTCGTTATGTCATTCCTTCTACTGAAGGCCCTGCTGATAAGTTCCCGACACCTCAGGAACTCTGGAAGATGACCTATCCCGATCAGAAACCGTGGCGGGATAAGTTTGTGCTCTGTCCCTTTAACCGTGGTGGTGGCAGGAGCGTGCGCTATTATCAGGAGAATGCCATCAACAACGTGCTGAATGCCATTGCCGACGGAGAGAAGCGTATCCTTCTGACGATGGCCACCGGCACAGGAAAGACCTATACTGCTTTTCAGATCTGTTGGAAGTTATATGAGACTAATTGGAATACAAAGGGTACGGATTTGAAACCCCGCATCCTGTTTATCGCTGACAGGAACATACTGGCTAATCAGGCCAAGAACGACTTCGAGCAGTTCCATGAGGATGCGATGGAGCGCGTAACGGCAGAACGCCTGAATAAGAAGACCGGCGACGGGGCTCTGAACGGAAAACTGCCGAAAGCCAGGAATATCTATTTCACCATCTTCCAGACGGTGATGGGCGATGACGATAGCGGACAGCCTTATTATAAGCAATGGCCGAAGGACTTCTTCGACTTCATCATCATCGACGAGTGCCACCGAGGCGGTGCCAACGACGAGAGTGAATGGCGCGAGCTGATGAAATGGTTTGATCCTGCCGTACAGTTAGGTATGACGGCCACACCGAAGAGAAAGGTTAATGCCAATACCTACGAATACTTTGGCGAGCCTGTATATACCTATTCCCTGAAGCAGGGTATCGAAGACGGCTACCTGACACCCTTCCGAGTGAAGATCTCAGAATCGAATATTGACACCTATCAGTATGAAGAGGGCGACGATGTGGAGAGAGATATCGACATTACGAAGACCTATACGGAGAAGGACTTCTATCATGGCGACATTGAGATGAAGCAACGAGACGAGCACCGTGTGAAGGAGTTCCTCGAACAGATGGAGAATCCTGATCAAAAGTCGCTCGTGTTCTGTGCCACCCAGCAACATGCTATGATAGTCCGTGACCTGATCAATAAGAACAAGAAAGTACCCGATTCCAACTATTGCCAGCGGGTGACGGCTGACGATCAGGCAAAAGGCGAAGAGCAGCTGAAGCTTTTCCAGAATAACGACTATATAAGACCCACCATTCTCACCACCTCGCAGAAACTTTCTACTGGCGTGGATGCCCGAAACGTGAGGAACATCGTGCTGATGCGCCCCGTGAACAATATGGTGGAGTTCAAACAGATACTGGGAAGAGGCACACGACTATTTGATGATAAGTTCTACTTTACCATCTATGATTTCGTTGGTGCCCATAAGAGATTCAACGACCCAGACTGGGACGGTGATCCTTTCTGCTCGGTATGCGGCAATTATCCATGTACTTGCAGGAAAAGACCACCGAAACCTTGTCCTAAGTGTGGGAAGTTCCCTTGTGAGTGCCCGCCTCCGCCACCACCTAAGCCATGTCCTGTATGCGGTAATCTGCCGTGTACCTGTCCGGGAGGGAACAAGAAGAAGGTGAAGGTCAGGCTTTCTCATATCAGGGAGTTGCTATTACATACAGACTGGCATGAGCGTATTCAGTTTGGCGACGAGATGATCACACTCGGCGATTATGTAGATAAACTCAAATTACGACTCCCCAGCATCTTCGAGGATGATGAAGAATTACGTGAGAGATGGAGCCAGCCCGATACACGTCAGCAGCTGCTCGAACTTTTAGAGGAAAGCGGATTCCAGGAAGACAAACTCAATATGCTGCGTGAGTTTATGGGCTACGAAGACTGTGATATGCTCGACGTGCTGGAGTTCATTGCCTATAATTCCACACCTATAGAAAGAGAGCGCAGGGCTCAGATTCTGCGACAGGTGGAGGCCAAGAAGTTGAACCAGCAGCAGATGGACTTCGTGAACTATGTGCTAGACCTGTATGTCAGGAACGGCTTCAAGGAGCTGGATTCCGACAAGCTCAGCACCATCCTTGAAATGAAATATCATTCGCTGTCAGATGCCATGCGAGAGTTAGGATTGAAACCCTATGAGATGCGTAACTTCTTCCTGGATATTCAGGAGGAACTGTATAATGGCTTGGCAGTGGTCAACTACAAAAAGAGGAATAATGCAGATGATGAGTACATGCCTCAGTACCTGATGGCTGCAGATCCATTACTTCCCCCTGATCCGGATTGAGTACATCTTGCTATAATGAAGCCGTCGACATTCACATGCCGGCGGCTTCTCCTAACCTTAAATCTAATACCATGAAAAATACAAAAAGTGTGAGCCGTCGTCACGACGGGGTATGGGTTTATCTGATATTATTCAGCAGGTCCGAGGCTGAAGTCTCTTGCATACGGATGTAGGCAAAGAGCTTCTTCCCAGCATCCTTCAGACTGGCACCAAAGACGTAGACTACATCATCGATAATGAGGAAGCGGTCGTGGTTTCGCTGGCAGTAATTGACTGCGATGGGTGGATACTGCTGGTTATGACGCTGGATGTCAAGTTGCAACTGTCGCATATTTTGTGACTGTTGACGAGTGTATATGGTGGCAGAGACGTTGGCGTTACGATTACTGAGCATCGTCAGGGTATCGACATCAATGTAATTGTCGATGAGGACAATGGACGTCTTGGCCTGTTTGATGAGGCTGATGATGTGTGCGTAGGCATCGAAGATCTGTCCGTCGTAGAAGATTCCTTCTATTGGTGGCAGGGAGGAACGGACGAAGAAGGCCACTTTGTCTTTTAGTTCCTTTATCTCGATGTCTTGTTGTGCTGCATGTTGTTCCAATGCAGCGATGCGCGTATTGACCACATAGCCTCGTAACAAGTATTCTTTCAAGACTTTGTTGGCCCATTGACGGAATTCAATACCTCTTTTTGTATTTACCCTAAATCCAACAGAGATGATGACATCGAGATTATAAAACTCGATTTTGCGTTTTACATTCCTTTTACCCTCCTTCCGAACTAGTTCCAAAATGGAACTTGTTGCGTCTTTCTCTAATTCCTCACATTCATAAATGTTCTGAAGATGTTTGGTGATTGCTTGCCGTCCAGTTCCAAACAGCTCTGCCATTTGTGCCTGGCTGAGCCAAACAGTTTCACTTTCCATTCTGACCTCCAGCCTGATGGTCTCATCGGGCTGATACATGACGATTTCGCCTTTAGTTGATTCGATGTTGCTCATACTATTGTGCATTAAGTTTAACTTTGGTGCTGCAAAGGTAAGGATAATATTTTAAACGTCCAAATCTTTTGGAAACTTTTTTTCGCTTTCTGGCCATGATTATATAATAGGTGGGGAGGGCAAATCGGCTTCCGATTCTATAATATACACTAAAGAAGTTGGATTATTTTTTAATCGTTTCAGAAATATACATCTTTTAAGAATGTTCTCGCCGATATTGTTTTTTTCTCATTTAACTTTGCAGCCAAATTCCTCCAAATGGGGGCCAAAAAACATATTTTTCAACTAACATTTAACATTAAAAAATTATGATGGAACAAAACGAAAACGGACTGCCCGACAGTCAGAAGGGTTTCGAGGAGGCGCTGCAGCTGCTCGAAGCCTTTAAGGAGATGACACAAGTAATGATGGAACTCATCAGAAAACCTGCAGTCAACAAAACCTATAATTATCATGTTTATCATGGCCCTGTGTATAACTACAACAGCATGACACCTAAAACAGGAAGCCATAAAGAGGAGAAGCGTAGTAGTCAAGTTCCAACCTTCAAAGAGATGATTACGGTGTTTAAGAAGGCCTGTAAGGAAGGACTATGGAACTCTATGCGCTCCTGGGGCGTGGGATTCCAGATGTGGAAGATATGGGGTTGGGATGGTACTGTCTCTGACTTTGTGGATCTTGTAAATGAAAGTGTTGAAACGGCTGAGTTTGAATATGGATGTAATCTGGATGCCGTTTATAAGATGATAAGCAAAGGGCATCTGTCACTCCATTTGGAAAATTGGCGTAAAGATGGGGTATTGGAGACATACTGTCTTTTGGGTGAACTGATAAACAACGAGTTGATGATGCTTTATCCACCTAAATCGGATGCATTGAAAGAGTAAGAGGTCTGATAGGAAGTCCAAAACTCCAAATTTCGAGTCCAAAAGTCCAAATTTGAGTCCAATGCACAGTCGTATTTTGACTGTGCTTTTTTTTGTGCCTAATTTTGCGGTGTGATTCTTAGACATAAGGACATACTTTTTAAAACAACAAATTAAAAATCAAAAAAGTAACATGGTTGAAACATTTATCGTAAAGCAAGTTTTTCCATTGACGGAGTTTGATGGAAGAGAGGGCAAAGTGAAGGCTTTGCCTATGATTCTCGCTGGTGCTTCTGGTGAGATTTATCTCGAGGCCTACAATGACAGGGCAGAAAAATTGTCAAGTGAAGGGATTTGTAACGGTTGCGGCATTGCCGCCTCGCTGAATTTTGGTGTAAAGTCTTACACGCCACAGGGTCAGCAGACTTCCGGATCTGCTACCACTTTCTATCGTACCCAGGTCTATCTTGAGGAGTTTGTCATCATCAATAATGCAATTAAAGGGTTCTAAGCGGTATGAGACAGCTGGATTTTTCAAACGGGAAGGTAGAGGTTCTGACGCTGGATGAGCTGAAGGCGACACAGACGGAGAACTATTCGAACACGCAGACGCCCGTTGGCGGCATCTACCACTTCGACCTCATCAGACGGATCGTGGATCACCTGGACCAGGCGGGGCTGAACCCTGAGATACAGGAGATCTTCGCCGCCAACAACGCTGACAGGTACCGCCCGGGCGTGACGGTGAACCAGGACCTCTTCAGGGAGTACGGTGACTTTGCCGTCGAGACGCACACGCTGCGCCGTATCTATGCCAACATCAATCTGCCCGACGGCCGGAATGGCGAGACGGGACTGAACGTGGCGGTGGCCTACCACCAGAAGGGTATCCAGATCGGTGTAGGGCCTTACGTGTACGTCTGCCATAACCAGACCATCGTGGGCGCCCAGGACGTGTTCAGCACCCAGCGCATCTCACAGGCCAGGGGATGTGAGGTGCTCGTAAAGAACGTCGAGGATATCCTCACCCAGTTCCGTGGCTATCTGCAGGACTTCGCGGCCCGCAGGGATGAGATCACGCGGTTCGTGGAGGATATGAGACAGCACTGGTTTGAGGAGGTGCACTTCAACAGGCTTGTGACGCTGCTGATGACCTCGCGCATACGCAAGGACCATCCGCACAGGAACATCCACACCAAGACGGGCTATGCCCTGTCGTCCTCACAGATCAACGAGTCCGTGGCCCGCTATCTCATCAATGCCGTTGAGAGATGCCAGACGGGCGATCTCGACCAGGGATTCCCGGTGTCAACGTGGTGGGACGCCCTGAACGACTTCAACTTTGTGCTCAAGGGTGACAAGATCGACATCCCTGCCCTCATTCCCCAGCACGTGGGACTCAGTGACGCTTTCCGTACGGTCTACAACGAATACTTCGGATGATGGAAGAGAAGCAGGAGAAGAAGGTGGTGCTGGCAGAGCCCCTGGAGGGCGATGCCTACTCACCACGTCCCAGCCGGAAGCCCGACATCTCGAGACGGGCCAAGCTGGAGGGCTGGCACGAAGAGGGGATCTACGTGGTGTCGTCGGTCGTGCAGAGGCCCGAGCTGAAGCGGGAACGGATCATCGACCAGAAGAGCTTCAAGGTGTCGAAGACCGCGGGGGATAAGTCGTCGCTCTGCCTGAACATGAGCGTGGACTCCGAGGCTGCCGATCCCTACGGCCAGATGATTGAGAAGGTGGTCAGGGAGCTGGGGCCGAAGGCTCACAAGCCCGTGAAGTTCCAGGCCTCGGGGCTGGTGTTCGAGGACGGGGAGAGGCTGAAGATCTACCACTCGAAGAAGGCCCAGGAGATCAGGTGTGTGATCTGCCTGGACTCCTCGCAGTCGAAATACAAGGTGTTTGCCGAGGTTTCGGACATGATGTCAAAGATTTACAAAACCATAGAAAGTATCAAATAATAAGGACTATGTACAGGAGAATGAACGCAAAGGGAAAGGCGCTTCTTGAATTCTACAAGGAGAAGCAGGAAGTGGCACAGGGCTACTGGCATTGCATCCGCTCGTTTGCCGAAGGCTGCGCCTATTTCGCCGAGGAGATGCACGCGCATCTGATGTTTACGTCACGCGACCCGAGGCTGCAGGCGCTGACGGGAAAACTCTACAATGACTGGGTACACGAACGCTATCTGGAGGGCCTGCCCGCCGACGACTACGACCAGTTCGTGAAGGACGTGCTGGAGAAGGCCGTCAAGAAGATGATCACCGACTTCAAACTGGACCTTGAGGGATGGCTGTCTGCGCAGAAATAAGGAGAGGGACGCCAACCGTCCTGATCGAGTCGTTGGAGGATCTCACCGGTCTGTTCAAGGACGAGGAGGTGAGGCGTAATATTACGGCTTACCGTGAAGGCCTGCAGCAGATTGCCATGTTTGAAGGGCATGGGGATGTCACGCTGGCCGCCAGGAAGAAGAAAGAGATCGCAAGATACAAGGACTCCCTGCCCGGAGTCGTGTTCCAGGCGAGGGCTTTCAAGACTCACCGGTGGGTTGACCGCGAGGGGCATGACCACGGCGACGGTGCGTGGCGCCATCAGGAGCATGTGGTCATGAACGGGCTGTTCATCGTGGACATCGACCACGTGGATGATCCCCGTGAGCTATGGCAGGAACTGCTGCGCAAGAACGTGATGTCGTGGACTCCGTTCATGGCGTTTGTCTCGCCCAGCGGCCAGGGGCTGAAGATCGTCCTGCCGTGCAGCGTGGAGCGGGGCAACCTGGCCCAGAACCAGGCGGCCTTTGCCAGGGAGTTCGGGGTGGAGGTGGACAAGAAATGCAAGGACGCCTCGCGCCTGACGTTCGTGTCGATATATGAGGATATACTTCTGATCAATCCAAACATCATCACCTATGAGAATAAAGCCTTCGTGGATAAGTGGAACGGTCGCTATAGCGATGGCTCTGCTGATCTTGACCTATTTGATGCTGCAGGTAGTCATCCTGCTGACAATGATATTCCCGAAGTAGAGAATGAGAACCTGGACGTCTGGGTGAGGGACTGCATCAGCAAGGTGAAGAAAGACGAGACGCTGGACATAGACGAGGCACTCGAGAAGATCTGCTACAAGGGCATCCGCATCAACATCCTCGTCAACGACTGGATAGAGGAGATGAATGTCAGGGAGGGCGAGCGGCACGACCTCATGATGCGACTGGCCAGGGACATGCGCCACATCGTGGAGAACAATCACAAGGCGGTGTGGTACTATCTGCTGAAGCAGCAGTTCGTCAGGGACCTGATCAGGGAGGGCGACCATGTGGAGCGGGACGTCAGTGACTCGCTGGCCTACAAGTACACCACGTATATGCCCAAGGTCTTCCAGAAGGTGCTGAAGCAGCACGCCGAGGAGATCCACAAGTCGACCCCCTACCAGATGAACAAGGAAGCCATCTATGAGCAGTACAACAAGTACGGCGAGAGTTTCAAGGCCCTCTTCCGCTACTACCCGACGATGAAGGAGCTGACCGCCAAGTTCGGGGTGTCGTCCTATCCTGCCGTGCTGTTCAGCGGTGCCGCCCTCTACGGCACGCTGGCCACCCGGTGCTACTACTACCACTACCATGAGCCGGAACTGAAGAGAAGGCTCAACTATGAGATCTTCGTCATTGCCGACCCGGCAACGGGAAAGAGCGGCATCGGCTCGCTGGCGAGGCTGATACTGAGTCCCATCTCCGCAGAGGACAAGGTGTTCCACGACGGCATCAACAGGATGAAGAAGGAGAAGAAGGTGAATGCCGACGCCAAGGAGAAGGACAAGGTCAAGGTGAACGTGGTGGACTCGAAGGTCAGGATCCACGGTGCCAGGACGGCCAACAATGTGTTCATCGAGGACATGGTGAACAACTGGGAGGAAATCGACGGGGAGATAGTCCATCTGCACCTCTTCACCTTCGATGCCGAGCTGGAGGCACAGCTGGTGGCCAGCAAGGGCGGCCAGTGGATTGACAAGAGCGTGTTTGAGCTGAAGGCCTTCCACAATGAAACCGACGACCAGATGTACCGCAACAACGACTCTGTCTCCGGTCCGTTCGACGTGTACTGGAATTTCCTCTACACGGGCACGGCCTATTCCCTCTACCGCAAGGTCACGAAGACCAACTTCGGCTCCGGCCTCTCTACGCGCCTGGCTGTCATCTCCCTTGCTGCCAAGAAGCACAAGATGATGGAATTCAGCAAGAACGCCAGGCCGTACCAGCTGAACAACGAGACGCTGAAGATGTGGGCGTTCCGCATGGACAGCGTGAAGGGCGAGCTGCCCATCTGGCCCATCGTGGAGCAGGCCTGGAAATGGACGAACGACATCATGAAGATCTGCGAGGAGACGGACGACGATGCGCTGGAGTTCATGGTGAAGCGCGTGTGCTACTATGGCATCAACTGCTCGGTGCCCTATATCATCATGCGCCATTGGGAGGAATGGGTGAAGGACCATACGCTGTCGATCGACCAGCACGACCTGGATCTCTGCGAGCTCTTCATGGAGGTGCAGCTGTTCTCACAGAAGCTGTATTTCGGCCGTATGACCGAGAAGTACTGCGAGGGCAGCGACCAGCGCATCGCAGAGGAATCAGCCGAGAACATGCACACGAAGACCGTCAGCCAGCTGGCCAAGCTGCCTGATGAGTTCACGGCCACCGCTTGCGTCAAGACGCTGGGTGTTACCCAGAATTACGCCAGGGTGCTGGTTTGTCGTTGGACGAAAGAAGGTCTGGTCTGTCTCAAAGAAGACTCAAAACCGAAGAAATATTTTAAAACTGATAAAGGTAAAACAGTATGAGCAAAGAAAAGAACACGATGGAGCCTGCGGCAGGGAAGAACGCCTTGCCGTTAGGCCTCCGCCAGAACAATCCATTGAACATCCGCAAGAGCGGAGCGAACAAATGGCAGGGCGAAGCGAACGGGCATCCAGAATACAAGTTTTGTGAGTTTACGGATATCGTGTGGGGCTACCGCGCTGCCCTCAAGATCATCTGTTGCACATACAGGAGGAGGGGGTGGACGAAGTTGTCGCAGGTCATCTCGAAGTGGGCGCCACAGTCGGAGAACAATACGTCATTGTATTTCGCCTACGTTCTCGCCCGGCTGATCAGGAAGCTGGACCTTTACAAGGTGAAGGACTTCACGCTGCCTGAGCCTACAATGGAAAATGCGGATGTATACATCTGCCTGGTCCACGCGATGGCCGTCGTCGAGAACGGGAAGGAGTTTGAGGATCTCATCGCTGACGGCGAAATAAGAATGGCCTACGAGATGCTTTTCCCGAAGTAACATAGCTATGTATGAGAACGAGTTTACAGGAGAAAGCTTACAGGAAAAAGTACCGCTGGTTTTGCAAGAGCTGTCCGTTGCTGGTTGTCGTTGAGAAAAGGCGCGGGAAAGAGATCAGCCTTTGCACACTCTTCGGCTTTTTCAGCTTAGAATCGAAACGAAAGTATTGTAGAGGCAGAAATAACAAGTCAAGGAAATGAGCCGTCAGCGACGGCTCGTTTTCTTGTTCAAATCATTACAACATTACAGCATTACAACATTACAGGAGGGTGCGCTATCATCTTATGCGCTTTTTGTCATTTATTTATTAAAATCTCTTAAAATACGTAAAAGTATATTATAATATCGAAACCGAACACTTATTGTCGAGTTTTGAACACGGGTAATTGGTAAATTATTAGTAATTTTGCACCCGATTTCGAAATCATTCGTTAGAATGACTGTTTAAACAGGATAATAAGCACCAGTTTCGACTGGTTGATGTATGGAAGAATTAAAGGTAGTAAAAGTCGGTAACAAACAGGAAATGGACGATTTCCTGAATGTGACGGATGTGGTTTATGCCGGATGCAAGCAGTACGTCCCTGATTTGCGGAGCGACGTGCGTGCGATGTTTACATCTACAGAGGATGCCAGTCAGCGCACCTCGGTGGTGCAGCCGTTCGTGGCCTATCGCGGTAAGGAAGTGGTAGGACGCGTGGTGGGCGTCATCAACAAGAAGGCTAACAATACCTGGAAAACGCGCAATGTCAGATTCTCCATGATTGAGTTCATCGACGACCTCGCCGTGTCGAAGGCGCTGCTGGACACCGTGGAGGCCTGGGGCAAGGCCCAGGGCATGGACAAGATGCAGGGTCCGATGGGCGTGACCGACTTCGACAAGGAGGGTATGCTCGTGGAGGACTTCGAACTGAGAGGTTCCGCGACCGCCTATTACAACCTGGACTATTACCCCAAGCACATGGAGCAGCTGGGCCTCGTGAAGGAGGTGGACTGGCTGCAGATACGCATCAACATCCCCGAGGAGGTGCCTGCGAGATATGCCCGCACGGCCCAGTACGCCCGGGAGCAGATGGGGCTGAAAGTGGTGAAGACCACGCACAAGGAGGTGCGGAAGGGTGCCTACGGTCCGAAGATCTTCAAGTTGCTGAACGAGGCCTACGCCCCCATCTTCGGATTCTCCGCCTTCTCAGAGAAACAGGCGCAGAAGTTCCTCGACCAGTACGTGCCCGTGCTCAATATGGACATGGTGCCGCTGGTGGAGAACGAGCAGGGCGAACTGATCGGTATTGCCGTGACGATGGTCAGCCTGACGGATGCACTGCAGAAGTCGCGCGGCCGTCTGTGGCCCACGGGATGGTGGCATCTGCTGAAGTCGCTGAAATGGAAGCACGAGGACAATACGGAGATGCTGCTGGTGGCTGTGCGCCCCGACTATCAGGGCCTGGGTGTGAACGCCCTGTTCTTCGACGACCTTATACCTATTTATAATAAATATGGGATCAAGTGGGCGGAGACAGGTCCGCAGTTGGAGGACAATGTGCGTGAGCTGACGCAGTGGAAGCCGCTGCATCCGCAGGTTGTCAAACGCCGCCGCTGCTGGCAACGCCCCCTGAGTTAGGGGGCCACAGGGGTCTGAACAAGCGCAGACCTCAATCAAAAATAGTTTAACAGGGTCGATGTCCGCTTGTTCAGACCCCTAAATCCCCTAACTTAGGGGACTTGTAAAATGGAAAGAAGAGTAGTAATTACAGGAATGGGCATCTGGTCATGTCTGGGTACGTCACTTGACGAGGTGAAGCAGTCGCTTTACGACGGCAAGAGTGGTATTATCTTCAGTCAGGAGCGCAAGGATGCCGGATTCCGTTCGGCACTCTGTGCCAACGTCCCCAAGGCCGATTTGAAGCCTTATCTGAACCGCAACCTGCGTCAGCTGATGCCTGAGGAGGCAGAGTACGCCTATATGGCCACGATCCAGGCCATGGAGCATGCAGGTCTCACACAAGACTATATCGACGCCCACGAGGTGGGTGTCATCTACGGTAACGACTCCGTGGCCGAGGCTACGATGCGCGCGCTGGACAAGTTCCGCCAGTTCGGGGCTACGGCCGCCTGCGGCAGCGGTGCCATCTTCCAGTCGATGAACTCGACGGTGACGATGAACCTCGCCACGCTGTTCCACCTGAAGGGTATCAACCTGACAACGTCAGCTGCCTGTGCCTCGGGTTCACACTCCTTAGGTCTGGGTTATCTGCTGATCAAGAACGGTCTGCAGGACTGCATCATCTGCGGTGGTGCCCAGGAGGCCAATATGTTCAGCGTCGCCTCGTTCGACGGTCTGATGGCGTTCTCCGTGCGTGAGGATGAGCCTACGAAGGCCTGCCGTCCGTTCGACAAGGACCGTGACGGACTGATTCCCGGCGGCGGTGCTGCCACGCTGGTGGTGGAGAGCTACGAGCACGCCAAGGCCCGTGGTGCGAAGATCCTTGCTGAGATCGTGGGCTGGGGCTTCTCGGGCAACGGCGACCATATCTCGACACCTAACGTGACGGGGCCCGCCCGTTCGCTGGAGCTGTGTCTGAAGGATGCTGGCGTAGACCTGCGCGAGATCGGCTATATCAACGCCCACGCCACCTCTACCCATGCCGGTGACGGTCGTGAGGCCATGGCCATCGCCCAGATCTTCGGCGACTACAAGGTGCCCGTCACCTCGACGAAGAGCCAGACAGGTCACGAGATGTGGATGGCCGGAGCCAGTGAGATCATCTATTCGATGCTGATGATGAAGAACGACTTCATCGGCGGTAGCCTGAACTTCGAGGCTCCCGACGAGGAGACGGCCTGCATCAACGTGCTGCCGGAGACGAAGGAGACGCACTTCGACATGTTCCTCAGCAACTCGTTCGGCTTCGGAGGCACTAACTCGACATTGATTGTCAAGGACTGGAAAGAATAGAAGTGAAAAGTGAACAGTGAACAGTGAAAAATTTGCTGCCGCCACAAAAGAAATCATAAAGTTCAAAGTTTAAAGTTTAAAGTTCAAAGTTAAGAAGATTATGACAAGAGAAGAAATCATTGAGCAGGTAAACAACCTGCTGTCAGAAGAGTTTGAGATTGAGCAGACTGAGTTCGCACCCGATGCCGTGCTGAAGGAGACCCTCCAGCTGGATAGTATCAACCTGGTAGACCTCGTGGCCCTGGTGCAATACACCTACAAGATCACCATCCCCGCCACCGATCTGCCCTCTATCAAGACATTCAACGACCTCTACGACTACATCGAGCAGCATCTGCCTGCTTAAAGGTAAAAAGGTAAAAAAGTAAAAAGGTAAAAAGATGAAGAGGTGATCCAATGACAGCACTTTTCATCAGGTTATACAAATTCTTCCGTGACCATCAGGCAGTCTGCTGGCTGTCGATGGTTGCGTTGTTTGTGTTCCTTGGCTATTTCGCCACGCGCATCCATCTCGAGGAGGACATCGACAAACTGATGCCTTCGTCGAAGAATGAGGACGGCACGACGAAACTGGCCTTTGCCAATTTGAGGATCAAGGACAAGACATTCCTGTTGTTTGAGGGGAAGAGATCCCTGGATCAGACCACCCCTAGCCCCTCCTACTCAGGAGGGGGAACAAGCGTGGAGGAGATAACGGAGACCTGTGACGCTTTTGTGGACACGCTCTTGCTTCGCGACACAGCGACGCATGTGGTGGGTGATGTGTTTTATTCATTGCCGGAGGATTTGATGACCGACGGCATCGGGTATCTTGAGGATTATCTGCCGGCATACGTCGACACCACCATCTATGCCAGCCTCGACACGATGCTGACACCGGGGCACTTCGCCCGACAGATGGTGCAGAACAAGGAGGACTTGGAGGGAGAGTTCGGAGAGATGTTCCCGGAACTGATCCAGCTCGACCCCATCGGACTGCGCACGTTGCTCGCAGAGCAGATGGCGCCTCTGCTAAGTTCTGGCGCCGGCAGCTACAAGACCATCGGCGGTCACTTCTTCGTGCCCGACTCGACGGTCTGCGTGGCATTTATCACCCCTGCCTTCTCTGCAACGAACACGGGACAGGGTTCGGCGATGTTCGAACTGCTGAATGAGCTGATCGCACAGTTTGCCAAGACCCATCCGAACGTGGAGATCAGTTACCACGGCACTC
The DNA here is from genome assembly GCA_016284635.1 of Prevotella sp. Lineage (GTDB taxonomy): Bacteria > Bacteroidota > Bacteroidia > Bacteroidales > Bacteroidaceae > Prevotella. Next base: position 21,338 of record JAEEPF010000009.1, on the reverse strand, counting down.
CCGCCAGCGGCTATTACAACTCGTCGCAGATCAAGCACGACCTGACGACCACCATCACTGGGGCACTGATCCTCGTGCTGGTGTTCCTATTCATCTGTTTCCGCAACTGGGAGACCATTCCCCTGCTGTTGCTGCCCGTAGCCTTCGGCACGCTGTTCGGACTGGCGATGATGTATTTCATCAAGGGACAGTTCTCGCTGCTGGCCTTGGGCATCGGCGGTGTAGTACTGGGCGTGGCGATGAGTTATGTGCTCCATGTGCTGACACAGTATAAGTACGTCAGCGATCCAGAACAGGTGCTGCGCGACGAGACGAAGCCCGTGCTGCTGGGTTGTATCACGACCATCGGCTCCTTTGCCGGGCTCATCTTCATCAAGACCGACCTGCTGCGCGACTTCGGGCTCTTTGCCGCCTTCGCCATCCTCGGTACGACGCTCTTCTCGCTGATTTATCTGCCACAGATGCTCAGGGCAGAAAAGAACAAGGTGAACAAGAAGGCCTTCGCGCTGATAGACCGTCTGAACAACTACCCCTTCGACCGCAAGAAGCCGCTGTTAGTGACCATCGCCGTCATCGTCGTGGTGGCCGTGGGCTTCTACCTCTATGGCGGAACGCGTTTCGATGCGGATATGCACAATCTCGGCTATCTGGAGGAGATGACGGAGCACTCGGAGCAGCTGTTGCGCGACAAGACCTATACTGGCGACAAACAGAAATACTTTGCCAGCCAGGGCAAGACGATGGAAGAGGCCATCAAGAACTTCGCCCGCCTCGACAAGAAACTCGACTCGCTCCAGCAGATGGGACTGGTGAAGAGTTACACCCATACCAGCCAGGTATTCATCCCCTTAGACGAACAACAGCAGCGCATCGACGCCTGGAAGGCCTACTGGACTCCGGAGCGTCTCAACAAGGTACGCAGCCTTATCGCCACATCGGCACCCAAGGCCGGTTTGCGCCCAGAGGCTTTCGAGACCTTCTTCGAAGCTGCCGCCGCCGACTACGAGCCCGACGCCCTCTATGAGGCAGAACTCATACCCGAGGGTTACCAGTCGACGCTGATGGAACAGAGTTACAATGGAGACTATCTCTGCTTCACTAGCGTCCGCTGTGAGAACGACTCCGTGCGCAGCAGTGAGAGCGACTATATCCGCATCTGCGACGCCGTGGCGGCTGATCCTGACCTGCTGGTGCTCGACACCTATTATTATACGACAGACACGCTGATACAGATGAGCGAAGACTTCAACGTGCTTCAGTGGCTGTCGATGCTCTTCGTCTTCGTGGTGCTATTAGTGAGCTTCCACTACGACTGGAAACTCACGCTGCTGGGCTTCGCACCCATCCTGCTCAGCTGGCTCATCGTACTGGGTGCGATGGTGATCTTCGATGTGCGCTTCAACCTCATCAACATTATTATTTCGACGTTTATTTTTGGTATCGGCGTGGATTATAGCATCTTCGTGATCAACGGACTCGAAGGAGTCAGGAGTCAGGAGTCAGGAGTCAGGAGTCAGGAGAATAGACTGTTGGGGTATCATAAGACTGCGATATTCTTTTCGGCAGTCATACTGATTGTGACTGTGAGCAGTATGCTTATCGCCGTGCATCCCGCCATCAAGAGCGTGGGTTTCTCCACACTCATCGGACTGCTCGCGGCAGTGATTCTCTCCTATGTGGTACAGCCGGCGGTGTATAGGAAGATTAAAAAGGGAGTTAGAAGGAGTTAAAGGAAGTTAGAGGGAGTTAAAGGACAATACTCAAAAGGGATGAAGTACGACGTCATTATCATAGGTTCTGGATTCGGAGGGCTCGTCTGTGGACATATCCTCAGCAAGTCAGGCAAGAGCGTGCTGCTGTTGGAGCGGCAGGCACAGCCCGGAGGCTGCATACAGAGCTACCGTCGGGAGGGACTGACTTTCGATACAGGCCTGCACTATGTGGGAGGACTGGCGGAAGGTCAGACAATGCACCGGCTCTTCGACACGTTGGGACTGATGAAGCTGCCCTGGCACCGTCTCGATCCCAAAGGCTTCGACCTCGTGACCATCGGTGGCGATACGTTTGCGCTGGCAGAGGGCTATGAGAATTTCGTCGATACACTGGCGAAGGATTTCCCCAAGGAAAGGGAGGCGCTGCAGCGGTATACCGACATGCTCCGCAAGACGCAGGAGCTCGACCTCCCTACTGCCGATGTTAACGATCTGCAGTCAGCTGGCGCTTACGAGTGGCTCACGAAGAACTTCCAGGATCCGCTGCTGGTGAACATCATCTCAGGAAATGCCCTGAAGATGGAGTTGCGCCGTGAGTCGTTGCCTCTCTTTACTTTTGCCCACGGACAGAGCAGTTACATTCAGAGCAGTTGGCGACTGAAAGGCGACGGTAATATGATTGTGCGCTCACTCACAGACGACATCTCCCACTATGGTGGCTCACTCGTCTGCAGGGCCGAAGTAGAGGAGCTGATAGAGAAAGACGGCCGTATCGTGGCTGCCCGTTGCCGCAACGGCGAGACCTACGAGGCCGACATCTTCATCAGCGACGTACACCCCACCCTGACATTCTCCTGGATCCGTCAGAGTCAGGTGCTGAAGAATATGTTCCGCCGCAGGATGGCATCGCTGGAGAACACTTTCGGTATGTTCACCGCCTCGCTGACCATCAAGGAGGGCACCCTGCCCTACTTCAACCACAATAAGTTCGTCTACACCCGTCCGAACGTTTGGACCTTCTACGACGAACGTGACCAGAAAGGTGATATCGGCGGCGTGATGATCTCCTGTCGTGTACCAGAAGACGGCAGCACTTTCACCCGTCAGATAGACCTCATGACACCCGTTCCCTGGAACGAGTGCCAGCAATGGGAAGACTCTCGTATCTTCCGCCGCAGCCACGCTTACAACACGTGGAAGGAAGAGACCTACACCCGTTGCCTCGCCTTGGCTGAGACCGTCGTGCCGGGACTGGCAGATGCGGTGGAGAGCCACTACACGAGTACACCACTCACCTACCGCGACTATACGCTGACGCCCTTCGGCTCAGCCTACGGTGTGCGCAAGGACTACCGTAACCTCATGATGACGATGCTCTCACCCCGTACACCGCTGCCTAACCTGCTGCTTACGGGACAGAACATCATACTCCACGGCCTGGAAGGCGTGGCGATGACAGCGACACATACCTGTAAAGCCGTCCTTGGACAGTTTACAGTTTAGAGTTTATAGTTTATAGATGATTACATTAAAAGGATAGAAATTATGAAAAAACTGCTGATTAGTTTAACATTGATGATTTGTGAATTGACTTTTTGCGTAGCGCAGAATGCCGACTTGCAGAAAGCCGTCGCCAAATATAAGAAGACTACGACCGTCACGGCCGCAGCCACGAAGACCACCCATAAGGACGCCCTCGCCAAGGATGCCGTCACCAAGGGCACGCTGACGATGAAAAAGCCCGCCGACGTGAGCATCTCCATCGATGGCGGCAAGGACCAGTTGGTGATGCACGGCAGTGAGTTCACAATGGTTGTCAAGGGCAAGAGCCACAAGACGAGCAGCCAGACAAACCCGCAGTTCGCCACCTTCCAGGCTGTCTTCGAGTACATCCTCAAGGGTGGCGAGGGCGACCTCTCCAAACTCAGCGACCTCGACGTGACGAAGCAGGGCAACAATATCGTACTCACCATCACGCCAAAGGCCGACTCGAAGAAGGCCCAGCGCCGTATGCTCTTCTCGTCCTTTGTGCTCACCATCGACAAGAATACGTCTGAGCTGAAGACCCTCCGCATGAATGAGCGGGGCGGCTACACTGAATACACATTCACAGGCCACAAGTTTAATTAAAGATTAAACATTGAAGACTGAAGATTGAACATTGAAGATTGAAGATGACAAAAAGACTACTGCTGATAATATTCACTTGTCACCTTTCAGTATTGTCTGCGATGGCGCAACAATATGTGAAGGGCGTGATCACCGATGCAGATACCGGCGAGCCGCTGCCATACGCCAGTGCGGTGTATAAGGGGCACAACGTCGCCGTCATCTCCGACCTCGAGGGTCAGTTCAGCATCGCCCGTCATGCAGGCTGGAGCATCACTTTCAGTTCTGTGGGCTACAAGTCGCAGGTGGTGCTCATCAACGCCGCCACGAAGTCGCCACTGAACATCGCCCTGAAGCCCGACAATGCCGTGCTCAAGGAGGTGACCATCAAGGCCGAGAAAGGCAAATACAGCCGCAAGAACAATCCCGCCGTGGAACTGATGAAGAAAGTCATCGCTGCCAAGAAACTCAGCGACCTGACTAACCACGACTACTACAAGTATGACAAATACGAAAAACTGACCCTCGCCGCCAACGACCTCACGCCAGAGCGTCTGCAGAGGAAGCCCTACTCCAGTACGCCATGGCTGCTGGATCAGGTGGAGGAGTGCCAGTACACGAACAAGCTCATTCTCCCCATCAGCGTTGAAGAGACTGTGTCGCAGTATATCTACCGTAAGGACCCGCAGTCGAAGAAGACCATCATCAAAGGACAGCAGGCATCGGGTGTGAACGACCTCTTCCAGACGGGTGACATTCTGAACACCGTGCTGAAGGAAGTCTTCACCGATGTGAACCTCTACGACGACCAGATACGACTGATGCAGTATCCCTTCACGTCGCCTATCGGTAAAGACGCCATCGCCTTCTACCGCTTCTACATCGAAGATACGGTGAAGATACAGCGCGACTCGTGCATTCATCTTCATTTCCTGCCCAACAACCAGATGGACTTCGGATTCCGTGGCGACATCTATATCCTCAAGGACTCCACCTACCATGTGCGCCGTTGTGAACTCACCCTGCCTAAGCAGTCGTCTGTGAACTGGGTGAAGAACCTGCGCATCAATCAGGAATTTGAGCGTCTGGACAACGGAGACTGGGTGCTCACTGAAGACGATATGGTGACAGAATTGCTCTTCGCAAAGTTCATCCAAGAGGCCATCGTCATCAAGAACAACCGCTATACAGGCTATTCCTTCGACGAGTTGCCGAGCAAGATGTTCAGGGGCAAGCGAACGGAGATCAAGGAGCCTGATGCCGGCATGCAAGGGAAAGCCTTCTGGAACGAATACCGGCAGGTGGAACTTACGAAGAGTGAGGACAACATGGGATCGTTCGTGAACAACATCAAGAACATCAAAGGCTTCAAGTATATCATGTTCGGCCTCGATGCCCTTATCGAGAACTCCATCGAGACTGGCGAGCCCAACAAGATTGACATCACTCCCGTGAACACCATCCTCACCCGCAACAATTTCGATGGATGGCGCAACCGTCTCAGTGCCACTACCACCGCAAACCTCTGGAAGCGCTTCTTCCTTAACGGCTACTATGCCCACGGTTGGGGATCGGGAAAGAACTACTACAAGGCCGCTGCCACCTACTCGTTCATCGACAAGATCTATATGCCTTGGGAATACCCCAAGCGCACGCTGAAGTTCGAGAGCAGCTACGATGTGGAGACCCCCTCTGACCGCTTCCTCCCCACAGATAAGGATAACTTCCTCGTGGCCTTCAAGTGGGCGAAGATCGACAAGATGATGATCTGCAACCGTCAGACGCTCGGCTTCGAATACGAGATGTACGGCGGTCTGAAGACCACCCTCGCCCTCACGTGTGAGGAGATGGAGGCCTGCGGCGCCATGTCGTTCCGCACACTTAACATGCCGAAGAACGAGTGCAAGGACATCACGGTGCATCACAACGAGTTCTTGCGCACTACCCGACTCCATGCAGAACTGCGCTATGCCCCCGACGAGACTTACGTCAACAGCAAGCAGCGCCGTGTGGTCATCAACCATGATGCTCCCGTGTTCACCCTCAGCCACACCTTCGGCTTCAAGGGATTCCTCGGCGGACAGTACGTCTCCAACGTCACCGAGGCGAAGATCTACAAACGCTTCTGGCTCAACAGCTGGGGTAAGGTAGACCTCTTCCTCAAAGGCGGTGTACAGTGGAACCAGGTTCCTTACATGCTCCTGTTGCAGCCACCAGCCAACCAGTCATACGTCATTGAGGAGGAGATGTACAACCTCATCAACAATATGGAGTTCCTCAACGACCGCTACGCCTCGATGATGCTCTCATGGGATATGAATGGTAAGATCTTCAACCGCATCCCACTGCTGAAGAAACTCAAGTGGCGTGAGTATGTTGCCATCAATACCCTCTGGGGTACCCTCAGTGACAAGAACAACCCGTTCCTACCTCAGAATTTCGGAAGCGACAAACTGATGTACTTCCCTGACGGCTGTAACATCATGGACCCCCATCAGCCCTACTTCGAACTTGTGATGGGTATCCACAACATCTTCAAACTCATCCACATCGACTTGGTACGCCGTCTTAACTATCTCGACCTCCCCACCAGTCACAAATGGGGTGTCAGATACATCTTCAGATTAACATTTTAATTTTTCAGATATGAACTATCTCGACAGAAACGAATTCAACTTTGAGCCAAGCCAGAAAGTGCTTGACGCCGTGAAGAACTTTGATCCGAAGGATCTCTGCTTCTACACACGTATATATGACCAGGGCAAGAAGAGTGTCATCACCGTCCGTCTCAGCGAAATCTACGGTGTGCCAGAGGAGCGCGTGCTCCTGGCATACGGCGGCGAGGAGATCCTCAAGAACGCCATCCACTACTTCCTGATGGAAGGCCACAACAAGACCATCCTCATCCCAGAGTTCTCTTGGTGGTACTATAACCGTGTGGCCAGTGAGTGCGGCGGTACCTTTGAGATGTACCCCCTCCACGAGATGGAAGACACCTTCGCCTACCACGTTGATGAGGTCATCGAGTATGCCAACCGCATCCATCCCCGTATGCTCCTGCTCGCCTCGCCCAACAACCCTACGGGCAACAGCCTCAGCAGCGAGGAAATCGGCCGCATCATGGAAAATATCCCCTCGGATACGATGGTGCTCGTCGACGAGGCCTACGCCAGTTTCATCACCAGCGACACCGACTACATCGCCCCGCTGGTGAACAAGTACAACAACCTCATCATCTCACGCACACTCTCTAAGTTCTACGGTCTGCCCGGCCTCCGCTGTGGCTTCGGCTTCATCGGTGAGGGGCACGACCAGTTCCTCAGTTACTCGAACAAGTACCTGGGCTTCAACCGCTTCTCCGAGGCCGTCGCACTGGCAGCTCTCGAGAGCGACGATCACTACCGCCGCGTCGCCGATGATATGGAATGGGGCCGTCAGCTCTACAAGAAGGAACTGGGAGACCTGCCCGGGTTCAAGGTTTACAAGAGCGTCGCCAACTTCATCCTCATCAAGTATCCCATTGAGATCAAGGACGCTCTGATGGAGGCCCTGAAGATCCAGGACTATAAGATCAAGTTCATGTCCGACAAGGGCCTGGAGTCATGCCTCCGCATCACCCTTGGCCGCAAGGAGCAAACACAGGTCGTCGTCGACACGATCAAGAAAGTTTATTCAGGAAATAAGTAAGTATTTTATTCATCAAGAATTTGAGAATTAAAGAATTATTTCTATTTCAGATTGATTCTATCATTGATGGTATGCTTATGCAAAGACCGTATGAAAGAAATTCTCAAATTCTCTAATTCTTGATAAAAGAACAATGGACGAGAAATACAAAGCAACGCTGAAATCCGCAGAGACCGAGGACTGGCTCGACCTCCACGTCATCCGTCCTGCCTGCTACTATTTGGCCGTCTTCTTCGCGAAGTTCGACATCCATCCGAACACCGTCACCATCTGGTCGATGATCATCGGTGCGGCCAGTGCCGTGTTCTATGGCTGCGCCAGTTACTACTACTGCGGCTGGAACGGGCTGATGCTCAACATCGTGGCCATCGTGATGCTGATGATTGCAGATATCCTCGACTGCACAGACGGCCAGCTGGCCCGTATGACAGGCAAGAAGAGCCCCTTGGGGCGCATCCTCGACGGTGCGGCAGGCTTCACGTGGTTTGTGCCCATCTATACGGCCATGACCTGGCGCTTCTACCAGCACCACGACCTGGAGTTCTCGTGGCTCGGCATCGCCGACACCCCACAGAACGCTCTCATCGCTGCCGTCATCTGTTATGGCTTCGCGATATGGTCTGGCTTTGCAGGCATCTCAGGACAGCAGCGTTTGGCTGACTACTACATCAACACCCACCTATTCTTCCTGAAGGGCGAGAAGGGCAGTGAGCTCGACACCTCACGCCGCCAACAGGAGATCCTCGATCAGATGACGGCAGAAACGCCCTGGTATGAGCGCTGGTTCCAGAAGTCCTACGTCGGCTACACCCAGGCCCAAGAGAAGTCCACGCCGCAGTTCCAGCAGTTGATGAAGCGCCTGCGTGAGAAATACGGCGACGGCAACACCGTCTCTGCCAACGACATCCCCGCAGACTTCCGCGAGGCCTTCCGTCAGAAGTCGCTGCCGGTCATCTTCCTAAACGGATTGCTCACGTTCAACTTCCGTTCTTTCTGGCTGTTCCTCTTCTGTCTCATCGACCTGCCTGCTGAGTATTTCCTCTTTGAGATCTTTGGCATGGGCTTCCTCACCTCGTACGTGAACCACCGCCATGAGACCTTCTGCCGCCAACTTGCAGAGAAACTCTAAACACCCTTGTGTCATGGCTTGGTCTAAACAGCGCCTCAACAACCTCTTCTTCTTCCTCGGCCTCGCTGCCGTGGTCGTGATGCTCTTCACCTTCGACGTCAGTTTCGTCGAACTCTGGGACCACCTCTGTCATGCCGGCTACTGGCTTATCCCCATCGTCGGCGTGTGGATCATCATCTACGGCATCAACGCCCTCGCATGGCAAGCTATCATCCGCTCGAAGACGGCATCCTCGCCCGAGGAACGCGGAAAGCCCTCGTTCTGGCGTATCTATAGACTAACCATCACCGGCTACGCCCTGAACTATGCCACACCCGTCGGTGGCCTCGGAGGCGAACCCTATCGCATCCTCGAACTCTCGAAGAATATCAGCGGCCAACATGCCGCCTCCAGCGTCATCCTCTATGCGATGATGCACTTCTTCGCACACTTCTGGTTCTGGTTCTCCTCTATCTTCATCTACCTAGGCCTGGCTGCCGTGGGCGACCTTCCCATCAATACGGCCATCGCCACTGTCCTCGGCATCATCATCGTCTTCTGCCTCATCGCTTTCTGGATCTTCTCCCGCGGTTATCGCAAGGGACTGGTGGTGAGTACACTCCACCTCCTGGGCCGCATCCCAGGACTCAAGGGCTGGAGCAGCCGCCTGCTTGAGAACCGTGGCGAGACACTCCGCAACATCGACGAGCAGATAGCCTCCCTATACGCAGAAGACAAGCACGCGTTCTACCGCTCGCTTGTCCTCGAATACCTGTCGCGTGTCGTCCAGTCAAGCGAGGTACTGTTCATGCTCCTGCTCTTCGGCATCGACTGCGGAGGCGGCTTCACGGGCATCACCCTCACCTACCTCCACGCTATTCTTATCGTGTCGTTCACCACACTCTTCGCCAACCTCATCGGTTTCCTGCCCATGCAACTTGGTGTCCAAGAGGGTGGGTTTGTCCTTTCCATCGCCGCCCTTGGTCTCTCAGCCGCCCTCGGCATCTTCGTGAGCATCATTTGCCGCGTGCGCGAAATCATCTGGATCGTCATCGGCATCGCGCTCATGAAGATTAAGGATTAGACTTGATTCTTCTGTCGCCTTCAGGAATAGACTTTGATTTCCTGTTCGCCCCGCATGGCCCTGAGCACGTTCATGGCCAGTGCCGTCAGTTCGTCCTCGCCAGGATAGACAAATACAGGGGCAAGGTAACTCAGCCTGCGCCGCAGCCCTTCGGTGACGTACTGGCTGTGGGCGATGGCGCCTGTGAGGATGACAGCATCCACATGGCCGTTGGTGGTTGGTGCCAGCGAGGCCATCCAACGGGCCGTGCTATAGATCATGGCGTCGAGCACCAGCCTGGCCTTCTCATCGCCCTCAGCGATGCGGCGCTCCACCTCCCTCACGTCATTGGTGCCCAAGTGAGCCGTCAGCCCGCTGTGTCCGTTGATCTTGCGCAGCATCTCCGCCTCAGTGTACTGTCCGCTATAGCACAACTTGACTAAAGCGGCCGTCGGCAGCATACCTGCCCGCGATGGTGAGAAAGGCCCGTCGCCGCTCAGCGCGTCGCTGCACTCTATGGCTCGCCCATGGTGGTGCATGGCGAAAGAGATACCGCTGCCCATGTGACAGACTATCAGATCCTGCTCCTCGTACTTCACGCCATGCTCACGGCAGTAGCGCTTGGCAATCTCGCGCTGGTTCAAGGCGTGCCAGATGGTCTGATGGGGCAGTTCCGGCAGGCCGGTGATACGCGCCACATCGTCAAGTTCGTCCACGACGCCCGGATCGACAGTGAAGGCGCGACAGCCCTTGATCTCACGGGCGATGCTCAGCGCCATCAGCGAACCCAGGTTGCAGGCATGGTGCAGCCTCGGGTGGCGCGTGTCTTCAATCACCTTATCGTTCAGTTCGTACACACCACTTTCGATGGGCTTCACCAGACCACCGCGCCCCACGACCACATCGAATTCCATCGTGTAGCCCTGGCGCAGAATCTCCTCTAGGACCTTTTCCTTGCGATAGTCAAACTCGTCCATAATGAAAGGATAACGACACAGTTCCTCGAACGGATGGTTCAGCGTGGCGTGCATCAGCAACTCCTCGTCTTGAAAGATTCCCACCTTCGTTGAGATCATTCCCGGATTAATGGCCAATATTCTCATCTTATTCTATTTCTTGTCTTTGCCGTGCACACTTTTCACCTTCATACCCAATTTGCCTGGCAGGATGGCGTTGAACAGAACACCCACTATGGCTGCAAGCGCCAGGCCGGAGAAATGGATGGGACCAACGCTCACATTATCCTCAGCACCATATTTCACACCAATGGCAATCACCAATATTGAAGCTGCCACAAATACATTACGCGAGGAATTAAGGTCAACACTGTCCTCCACCAAATTGCGCACACCAACGGCAGAGATCATACCGTAGAGGATCAGGCTCACGCCACCAATGGTCGCAGCGGGCATCAGCCCAATAAGACAGGCAAACTTAGGACAGAACGACAACAGAATGGCGAAGCAGGCTGCCAGACGGATGACTGCGGGATCGAAGACCTTCGTGAGGTTCAGTACACCGGTATTCTCGCCATAAGTGGTGTTGGCAGGGGCGCCGAAGAGTGAAGCCAGCGCTGTGGCCAGTCCGTCTCCCATCAACGTGCGGTGTAGGCCGGGTTCCTTCAGGAAGTCCTTTCCTACGGTAGAGGAGATGGCACACATATCGCCGATGTGCTCCATGATGGTAGCAATGGCTATCGGCACAATGGCGATGATGGTTGAGATGAGGAAAGTGGTGTCCATATTGTCAAACACAGCCAGCACGGTCTGCTCCCGGCTGAAAGGCAAGCCGATCCATGTGGCATCGCTTACCGCCGAGAAATCAACCTCACCCAATATGGCGGCCAGCGTATAACTGACCAACACGCCCAACAGGATGGGAATGATCCTAATGATGCCCTTGCCCCACACACTGGTAGCGATGACCGTCACAACAGCAACAAGTGCCAGCAGCCAGTTGGTGGTACAATTCTGGATGGCGCTGCCTGAGAGCACCAGACCGATGGCAATAATCATCGGCCCCGTAACCAATGGGGGGAAATATTGCAGTATCTTCTCCAAACCGAAAGACTTGATCAAGCCAGCCATCAAGAAATAACAGAGTCCTGCGCAGAATACGCCCACACAGGCATAGTCCAGAGCCAGCGTTTCTGTCATGCCCTGCTCCACGCCCAAAGCCTTCACAGACATATAGCCCCCCAGGAAGGCAAACGAGGAGCCGAGGAAAGCAGGCACCTGCAGCTTGCTTACTAAGTGGAAAACCAGTGTGCCAATACCTGCGAACAGCAGGGTGGACGACACGGAGAGTCCTGTCAGTACGGGCACCAGAACGGTGGCGCCGAACATGGCAAACAAATGTTGGACACCCAAGATGATGTACTTGGGCATACCCAATTTCCTGGCATCGGTGATGCCTTCTTTCGGAGTGATGTTCATATTCTATACGGTTTGATCTTGCTGCAATAGGACTTCGATTTCGCAAATCCGTGGCAAAGATAGTTATTTTGTTCGAAAAAAGCAAATATACCATTGTTTTTTTGCACTTTGTACCTCATACCATGCCCCCAGATGGATATCGACAGGAGACAGAATAACTTTTTTATGTTTTTCTTGCTTGAATAGAAAACTTTACTTATCTTTGCATTCAAAATATCGTGCGGGATAAAATAAAAGATGGCAGAATCAAGCATTTATCAAGGACATGTCGTCGATGTGATGAGCCGCGAGATCTTCGACGGCACGCTGATTGTTGAGGACGGGAGGATTGCGGAAATCAGGCGCTGCGAGCTTCCTGAACGGGAAAGGCCGTATCCTTATCTGATGCCGGGCTTCATCGACAGCCACGTACATATAGAGAGTAGTATGATGGTGCCGCACGAGTTTGCGCGTATCGCCGTGAGCCACGGCACCATCGGCGTCGTGGCTGACCCGCACGAGATAGCCAATGTGCTCGGTGTAGAGGGCGTAGACTTTATGATACGCTCAGGGCGGATGGCACAATTCAACTTCTGCTTCGGTGCTCCCAGCTGTGTGCCAGCCTTGGGGGGTGAGTTAGAGACCAGCGGTGCCACAATCGATGCGGAAAAGATAGAAAAACTGATGGCCCGCGACGATATCGGTTTCTTAGCGGAAATGATGAACTACCCTGGGGTGCTGGCAGGCAACCAAGAAGTGATGCGCAAGATAGAGGCCTCCCGACGCTACGGCAAGCCCGTGGACGGTCATGCTCCCGGACTGACGGGCCATCAGCGCGACCAGTATGCTGCTGCCGGCATCACCACCGACCACGAGTGCTCGACAATAGAAGAGGGCCGTTCGTGCATCCATGCCGGTATGAAGGTCATCATCCGCGAGGGCAGCGCTGCCAAGGATTACGAGAAGCTGAGTCCGCTCATCGCTGAAAGCCCAGATATGGTGATGCTTTGTACCGACGACTGCCACCCCGAAGACTTCGTGCGCGGACATATCAACAGCATCGTGAACCGTGCATTGGCCGACGGCTACGACCTGTGGGATGTGCTACAGGCAGCGTGCGTCAATCCCCAGCGCCATTATCACCTTGACTGGGGACTGCTACAGAAGGGCGACCCCGCCACCTTTATCATCGTTGATACTGTCAACCTACACTTCAAGGTTCTGAACACCGTCATTAGAGGCATGGAGGTCTTTAGTTACAACTCATCTTCACAAGCCATTTCTTCACTGTCGACAGCCAGCGATTTCAAAGAGAACAATCAGGATTATCCCAACAACTTCGTGGCTGCACCCATTACTGAAGATGACATCTTCTACCAAATCAAGCCTGGCGACACGAAGCACATCATCCGCGCCACGGACGGCAGCCTGCTGACGGGGCACGAGATATGGAAGATGGGAGCCAGTTCGTTCAGCGACACCTATCCGTGGCTGGAGGTAGAGAAAATAGTGGTCTACAACCGCTATCAGCCTGGGGCAAAGCCTATGGTGGGGCTGATACACGGGTTCGGCATTACCAACGGGGCCGTTGCCGGATCGGTGGCCCACGACTGCCACAACATCGTTGCCGTTGGTTCCAACGACACACACATCGTTCGGGCTATCAACCGCATCATTGAGATGGGTGGCGGACTGGTGGTGGTCAGTGCCGACGAGGAGAACGACATCCCGCTGCCCATTGCCGGTCTGATGGCTCCGTTGAACGGGTATGAGATAGCCTTCCGCACGATGATGCTGCGCGAGAAGATGCAAATTATCGGCTGTACAATGAAGTCGCCTTTCATCACCATGGCCTTCATGGCACTGCCCGTCATCCCCAATCTCAAGATCACAGACCGCCATCTGATCGACACCAAGAATATGGAGATAATACATCAAAACGGATATGAAACGACTTTGTAAACTGATATCTGACTATATGGGTGTGCTGGTGCTGCTGGCAGCAGTGGCAGCCTTGTTGTGGCCTGATGCGTTCAACAGCATCAAGCCTACGGTGATCAATCCGCTCTTGGGCATTATTATGTTCGGCATGGGACTGACGCTACATCTAGATGACTTCCGTGTAGTGTTCAGCCGTCCGAGAGACGTGATTCTCGGCTGTCTGGCACAGTTCACCGTCATGCCGCTATTGGCATGGACACTGGCACAGCTCTTCCAACTCGACGAGGCGCTGACCGTAGGCGTGGTACTCGTGGGCTGTTGTCCTGGAGGTACGGCCTCGAACGTCATCACCTACTTAGCCAAGGGCGACCTGGCACTGAGTGTCGGCATGACGGGTGTCTCAACGCTGTTGGCGCCTATCGTAACACCACTGTTGGTATGGCTTTTAGCGGGTAAGACGGTCGATGTCGATGTGGCAGCCATGTTTCTGAGTATCCTTTGGGTGGTGATCCTGCCCATTGTAGCGGGACTTATTGTGAAACAGCTATGGCCTCGTCAGACGGAACAGGCCACGGCTTACCTCCCAGCCCTGTCGTCGCTCGCCATCGCAGCCATCGTGCTCATCGTGATATCAGCCAGCGCCCCCCGCCTGCTGGCGGGTGGATGGATTATCATCGCCGTCGTCATGCTTCATAATGTCGGCGGTCTGTCGATAGGCTATCTGATAGGTCGTCTGCTGAACCTCGCCACACCCAAGCGTCGGGCACTGAGCATCGAGGTGGGTATGCAGAATTCAGGTCTGGCCTCGAGTCTGGCCACGCTCCACTTCGCGGCCTACCCCATGGCGATTATACCAGGCGCCGTGTTCAGCGTCTGGCATAATATCAGCGGTGCCATCGTGGCCCGCCTTTTCACTCGGCGTACATAGCGTCGATTTCCTTCTTGTAGTTCTCGTTCAGCACGCGGCGCTTGATCTTGAGCGTATTCGTCAGTTCGCCCCGTTCCATCGAGAAATGATGGGGCAGCAGAGTGAACCGCTTGATCTGCTCATAGTGCGCCAGCTGCTGCTGGAGGGTGTCGATGCGCTCCTTCATCATCTCGTTGATCTGCTTGTCGGCACAGAGCTGCTCATGGTTCTCAAACGGGATGTGATGCTCACGGGCATACTCCTCGAGAAGCGAATAGACAGGGATGATGAGAGCCGACACAAACTTGCGCTGATCGGCGATGATAGCGATCTGATCAATATATTTATCTACGAGAAGTTTTGATTCTATCATCTGCGGAGCGATATACTTGCCGTTAGAGGTCTTATAGAGGTCCTTGATGCGCTCCTTGAGGAACAGCTCGCCACCCTTCAGGTAACCTGAGTCTCCAGTCTTGAAATAGCCGTCTTCGGTAAAGGCGGCCTTCGTCAGGTCGTCACGGTTGTAATAGCCGATGGTGATCGTCGGACCCTTCAGCAGCACCTCACCCTCTTCACTGATGCGGATGTCTATACCCTCGATGGGGATGCCGACACCACCGACGGTGAACGGCTCGCCGAGGTGGTTGCAGCTGACTGTAGCCAGACTCTCCGTCAGGCCGTAGCCCACCACCATATTGATGCCAATGGCATGTACGAACTCTTCGACTTTGGGATTGACCGTCGCACCAGCCGTGGGGAAGAAATGGGCATTCTCCAGTCCCAGCTCCTTGCGCACCAAGGAGAAAACGGTCTTATTGAGCATCTCATACTCCAGATGGAGTGCCAACGGCGGGCGCTTGCCCTTCGACAGATAGTCGATATTATGCTTCTTGCCGACGCTTAGGGCATATTGGAAAAGCTTACGCTTCGGAGCGCTGGCCGACTCAATCTTCTCCAGCACGCCCATATAGACCTTCTCCCAGAAACGGGGCACGCTGGACATACACGTCGGATGGGTTTCCTTCATCGACTGCTGCACCTCTAAGGGATAGGTGTTCACGATCAGCGTGGCACCCTCCGTGAGACAGAGGATCTTCCAGCCTTTCTCAAAGATATGGGTAAAGGGCAGGAAATTCAGCACACGGTCATTCTCTCCCACCGGCACACACTTGTCATTAGCCACCATGGCGGCATGGTACTGGCCACAGGTGAGGATGACGCCCTTCGAGTCGCCCGTCGTACCGCTGGTATAGAGGATATTCGCGATGTCGTCCATCGAGGCCGCTGCGGTGAGGGCATCCACCTCCGTCTGGCGCGGCAGATTCTCACCCAGCTTCAAGAAGTCGTCGAAGTAAATGGCGTTGGCATCCTGTTCGGAAATACGAACACCACGGTCGAAGATGATGATGCGCTCCAGCGTCTTGCAGGTGGCGAAGACCCGGCGGGCCTTGTCGTACTGCTCCTGCTCACCGACGAAGAGGAAGCGCACCTTTGCGTCGTTGACCATAAACTGGATCTGCTGTTCTGAACTGGTGGCATAGAAGGGGATGGTGACGGCACGGATGCCCCATGCGCCGAAGTCACAGAACAGATACTGGATGGAGTTCTGCGAGAACACACCGACGTTCTCCTGTACTTTCACGCCCAGATTCAGCATGGCGTTCGACACGACCTTCACCGTCTGAGAGAACTGATTCCAAGAATAAGACTTCCATTCCTTACCGCCGAAATCCTTATAGATCAGCACCTCGCGGTCTCCATACTTCTTCGCCTGATCATGAATCAAGCGGGCAAAATGAGTGTTTGTCTGCATAGTCGCTTTCTATAAATCCGCTGCAAAGTTAGTGAAAAGTTAAGAATTAAGAGTTAAGAATTAAGAAAAAATGTATGGCGGCAGCAAATTTTTTACTTTTCACTCTTCACTTTTCACTTTTTTTGCTATCTTTGCACACAAAACAAATCATGTCAGGGATATGGAGATAACAGATTTCAGTCAAAGCAACTCGATCATCAACCTCTACATGTCAGAGTTGCGCGACAAGAACTATCAGAAAAACCGGTTCCTCTTCCGGCATAACATCACGCGCATCGGCGAGATGATGGCCTACGAATTGTCGAAGACCTTGGAGTATAAGACAAAGACCATCACCACACCGCTGGGCACGATAGACATCCCCCTGCCGAAAGACGACATGGTCATTGCCACTGTGCTGCGTGCCGGTCTGCCGTTCCACGAGGGGTTTCTCAACGTGTTCGACAAGGCCGACAACGGTTTCGTATCCGCCTTCCGCATGTATATCAACCGTGAGCATACCGAGGTGGGTATCCATACCGAGTATATCGCCACGCAAAGCGTGAAGAACAAGACGCTGCTGATTGTAGATCCCATGCTGGCAACAGGCGGATCGCTGGCAGCAGCCATCGACTCTCTATTAGAGACGGGCAAACCCAAGAAGATTCACCTCTGCTGCGTCATCGCAGCACCTGAAGGTATCGAGGTTGTCAAGGAGGCCCTGCCCGAAAACAGCCATATCTGGTGCGCCGCCATCGACCAGGGCATGAACGAGCAGAAGTACATCGTGCCAGGCTTCGGCGACTGCGGAGACCTCTGCTATGGTGAGAAGTTACAGTCATTCCGTAAAATAGCTGATAAACGATAACTATGTCCCAAACTGACAACAACAATCATTGGACCCTCACGCTGTCCAACGATGTGCAGGAAGTACCCCAGCTGAGCGCGTTTGTCGATGAGGTCTGCGAATCGTGTGGTGTCGATATGATGGTCACGATGCAGCTGAACCTCGCCATAGAAGAGGCCGTCGTCAACGTGATGTCCTATGCCTATCCGGAAGGCACAAAAGGCTATGTGGACATCTCCGCCCACTCGGACGGCAGCGGCCTGACATTTGTCATCAGCGACAGCGGCAAGCCCTTCGATCCGACGACGAAGGGCGATGTAGACACAACCCTTCCTGCCGAAGAGCGTTCCATCGGCGGACTGGGCATCCATCTCGTCAAACAACTGATGGACAACATCCAATACGAGTATAAAGACGGACACAATGTCCTGACACTGAAAAAGAAAATTTCAAAATTATAAAATTATAAAATTAAAGAATTAAAGAATTTAAAAGCATTATGAAGACAACATTTGAGGAAAAAGACGGCAAGTACGTCATGCACTTTGAAGGCCGCCTCGACACAGCAGCCTCTGTTCAGACCGAACAGGAGATGAAAGTACTCCACAACTGCGAAGGCCACGACATCATCCTTGACTGCGAGAAGCTCGACTACATCTCATCGAGTGGTCTGCGCCTCTTCCTGGCACTGCTCAAGGTAGCCAAGTCAAAGGGTAGCAAGGTTTGCGTCGCTGGTATGAACGACAACCTCCGCCAGGTGTTTGCCATGACCGGCTTCACCCATCTCTTCGAGTTCGTATGATCGCGCAGAGTCCACATACTGCAGAACTACTGGACGCCTATCACAAGGAGTTGCCGCGGTTGGAACAATTGTCAGAGCAGGCCTCAAGCCTGCTCCAGGCAGCTTTGCACGAACAGAACATCGAGCTGAACACCTTCGAGCGCCGCGTAAAGACAGAAGAGTCGCTGACAGGGAAACTGGAGAAGAAGGGCTACAAGTACAGGACCCTCTACGATATCACCGACGTTGTCGGTATTCGGGTGGTCACGTACTATACCGACGATGTGGACAAGGTGGCTGCCATCGCCAAGCAGATCTTCGACGTCGATTGGAAAAACTCCGTCGACAAACGCAAGCATCAGCTGAACAGTTTCGGCTACCTCTCACTCCACTACATCTGTTATCTGAAGGAAGGTCCGTTGCGCACCATCCCCTTCGAGATACAGATGCGAACGGCCCTGCAGCATGTATGGTCGGCCATTGAGCACGACATCGGCTACAAGGGTGCCGTCAAGTTGCCGCCGGAATTTGTCAGACAGTTCAGCCGTCTGGCAGGTATGCTGGAAATGGCCGACGACGAGTTCAGCCGCCTGCGTACCACCATGACCGAGTATCGCCGGCAGGTGCAGTCGCTGGTGAAGTCTGGGCACTTCAGCGAGGTGTCGCTCTCTTCAGACTCCTTCAGCCAGTTCCTGGAGCTGAAGCCGTTCCAACGTCTGAACCAGCGCATCGCAGCCGTGAACCAAGCCGAGATATTCCCAGCGCCGATGATGCACTTTCTCCCCATTCTCGAGAACTTCCGCTTTACGAACCTCGACGACGTAAAGCAGTTTATAGCGGAGAACAGCGACGACGCCTACCAATTGGCCGTCTCTCAGCTTGCCATCACCGACCTCGACATTCTCTCCGAGAGCATCGGCCTGCAGAACCTCTGTCTGGTCTATGCCATCAAACATGGAAGCGGACTCTATGGAATCAAGGCCATCTACGATACCATCAACGGCGAACAGGATTCCAATACCGCACTGGCAGAGAACATTCTCCACCTGGCATCCCAACTGCCGTTCATGCACGACCTATAAGATACAATAATCCCCCGCTCAGTTGAGCGGGGGATTATTGTATCTATATATTAAATAAGGTGTAGCGTTCCCATCAGATAGACGAGGCCGAAGCCGAGAACCATCGAGATGACACCCATGATGATTCCCATCTTCGACATCTCGTTCTGCTTCACGTAACCCGTGGCAAAGGCCAGGGCATTCGGCGGCGTGGAGATAGGCAGGATCATAGCCGATGAGGCGGCGATGGCTACACCGATCAACACGGTACCCGTGCCGCCGATGGGAGCGAGTTTGTCACCCATGGCACCACAGACAATGGCGAGGATCGGCATCAGCAGGGCTGCCGTGGCCGAGTTCGAGATGAAGTTGGAGAGCAGGTAGCAGATGGCACCGCCAAGCAACAAGATGAGCAGGGGCGAGAACTCACCGAAGGGGATGCTCGCCACAGCGTTGGCAGCCAGTCCCGAGGCGTTCAGGCCGTAGCCGAGGGCGAAGCCACCGGCCACCATCCAGATCACACTCCAGTTGATCTGTTCCAGGTCGCGCTTGTTGATGACGCCCGTCAGGGCAAACACGGCAAACGGTATCATGGCCACCGTGTTGGCGTTGATGCCAGTAAACTGATCCGAGAGCCAGAGGGCGATGGTGACGATGAATGTCACGATGACCACCTTCGACTGGAAGCCTTTCTGCATACTGCCGTCGATTTTCAGTTCCACCGTCTTCTGTGTGAAGGGGAAGAACTTCAGCAGCAGGCGCCAACTGATGAACAACAGCACCACCACGAGCGGGAACATGAACATCATCCACTGACCGAAACTGAGTCCCATGTTCAGGCCCTCAGGATCGTTCAGGTACTTCAGGGCAATCGTGTTCGGTGGTGTACCGATGGGCGTACCCATACCACCGAGATTGGCGGCCACGGGAATCGACATGGCCAGGGCGATACGGCCCTTGCCTTCCGGCGGCAACTGACGGAACACGGGTGTCAGGAAGGTCAGCATCATGGCAGCAGTGGCCGTGTTCGACACGAACATCGAGAACAGGCCCGTCACCAGGAGGAAGCCCAGCAGTACCATCTCACTCTTCGTGCCGAAAGGCTTCAGCAGCACCTTGGCCAATTGGGCATCGAGACCCGTCTTCGTGGCAGCGATAGCCAGCACGAAACCACCGATGAACAGCATGATCACAGGGTCGGCGAACGTCGCCATCACTCCTTTATAAGACAGGAGTTTTCCCACTTCTTCCTCTTGTACCATCGGCATGATACCGCTGTCCGTACAGAACAGGAGCATGATGACGATGATGGCCACAGACGTAGCCCATGAGGAGACAATCTCGAGGATCCACATCAGCGTGGCAAACGCGAAGATGGCGATGATACGCTGCTGGATGACGGTCAGGTTCTGGATACCATACCACTCAGTGGGTATGTTCCAAAGCAGGAGAGTTACTAATGCCACAAGGGCAATCTTGATGACACGCTTGGTGCTGTCTTCGGGATGATACTTGCGCTGGTGACGCATCTTGTGATACGTCTCTACCAGATGGAAGCCTTCGTAAATGTGAAACATCTAATTATTTACTATTTAAAGATTTACAATTTTTTTGCGGTTGCAAAGGTACGAAGTTTTTTTCTGATCTGCCGATGCTGAATTCTTAAATAATACGAATATTGAGTGTATAAATACACGTTTTCGCTCCTGCTCCCCTGCATCAAGACTGATTGATAAGTGGACATGGCAAAAAAAAACACCTGTATATTCAACTGACATTAACAATCACATTAATTGATAGTTCGGGTTTGTATCCATCTATCTGCCCTTAATGCCATGTTTTCGCGCAGCTGATCACGGTAGAGCCATATTTCCCGGGTGTGGTAATTGCCCTCCACACCTATTAGGGGCAACAAG
>JAEEPF010000123.1 GCA_016284635.1 Prevotella sp. | reverse complement strand
TTCCGCATCACCCAATAAAGGGCACCGGCATTGGTGTGCTTACTCTGGAACTTGCTTATCTGTACGTCCGCTTTAACCAAAGGTCGAGGAAACGGTCATAGACGATGTAACCTTTTGAGGTCTGGTAGACCAGATCTTTCTCCTTCAGGACATCAAGGGCCCTCTTGACACTACTGCCACCAGACAGTTCATATTTCAAGACGAACTCATTGGCTTGTGGTTGGGCGACGACACCTTCCATCGCTATGGCCTTCAAAAGACAGAACTGATTGGCGGTCAGAAATGTCATCAGCATTTCGTATTGACTGCCCTTATCAGAAAGAATGCTCAATATGGCATCCCTGACCTGTTGGTAGTTTGTTACGTGTTTCTCCCGTTCATACAGACGATTCAATACGGACTGGAGATACCAAGTGTAGCCGTCAAACTGCTCGTAAAGCTGTTGAAACACAGCCTCATCAATTGAGACCTTTTTCTCCTTGAAGAAACGGGAAGCAAAATCATAGTAGATTTCCGGATGAATAGGTTCGAGAGCGAGCGTAGCAGTGCTCTGGTAGAAAGGACGCTTGGGCGAGCTGAACATCTCTGCCATCAAGTGCATTTTGCTACCGGAGAAAATGAAGTGGGCATTGTGGATGAACTGGATATGGGAACGCAACAGAGCCTCAGTTCCCTGTTCAGGATAGTCCGTGATAGTCTGGAACTCATCGATGGCCACATAAACCTCCTTACCGCTTGCCTTCAGATAATCAAATAGACTTTTGAGGGTGTATTCCGACTTTGAACGTTCGAAAGCCACTGATACCGTCGGGGCACCTGTAAGGGGATCAAAAGATACCGTAGGCCGCCATTGGCTAAAGTAACGGAGCACTTTATCAAGAGGCGTCCGTCTGTTGAGCAGTTTCTCTTCAATGATAGCCCTTCCCAAGGCTTGTGTCAGGTCGTGCTGGTTCTGAGTGTGGAATATGTCGGTATAAATACAA
The DNA here is from genome assembly GCA_016284635.1 of Prevotella sp. Lineage (GTDB taxonomy): Bacteria > Bacteroidota > Bacteroidia > Bacteroidales > Bacteroidaceae > Prevotella. Next base: position 9,527 of record JAEEPF010000123.1, on the reverse strand, counting down.
ACAGCATCCTTATTCTGCTGTTTAATCTGATGAAAGACATGCTTAATAAGTCCCGTTTTCCCGATTTTCCTTGGAGAAATAAGAACAGTATTTCGTCCATTTTGCAGATTAGCAATGAGCCGTTCCGACTCAATAGTTCGATCGCAGAAGTACTCTGGACTCTCATAACCTTCATAGACAAAAGGGTTTAACCGTTTTATTGTCTTTTTTGCCATATTCTTAAAAGATTAAATTCATAGCGCATCTTGCGTTTCACAATTTGCGTTTTACAATTTGCACGATGCAAATATACAAAAAGATGCCATAAGTTGTATCAACCAAAGGCATCTTTTTGCAATGATTAACTATATATCTGCAACAATCACACTTTCCGCATCACCCAATAGAGGGCACCGGCATTGGTGTGCTTGCTCTGGAACTTGTATTCCGGGCGGCTGAGGTAATTGCCGATTTTGCGGAATGTGCCTTCGTCTTCCTTGTATCCTTTGAAGTGGTTTTTGAGAATCGAGGAGAGATCATTGATTGACAGCCACTCGCCTTCCTCATCGCTGCGAGGTCTCTGGATGACGGCCATCAACATCTCGCCCAGACCGTTGAGGCGCTGGTACTGCAAGTTGTGCTCCATCAGACTGCGCTCCTCCTCTTTCGTGAGCCAGTAGCGCTCACCCTGGCGGATCTCCTGCACGAGCTGGGCATAGAGCTGGTCGTGCTGCACAGGTGTCAGGAAGTCGATGTCACCGTCGATGCCCACACATACGAATCGCCGTGAACCCGTCGGGTCTGTCAGCGGCATCTGCTCGTTGGTAGTGCCGATGAACGAGGCATAGCGGCGGTTCGAGGTGTAAGCCTTGCCGTAGGGCGGACGGTATTTCAGGTCTGCCGTCGAGACGAGGTACTTCAGCACGATCTGCTGGCGCTGCGTCACACGGTCGAACTCATCGAGATTGATCAGCGCGAACGACGACAGTCCGAGGTTCAGGTCCTGCTCGTTCTTGAAGTTGATGCGGTCGTTGTAGTAGTCCATCAGGTCGCGGGGCAGCAGGATGCGGCAGAACGATGATTTGCCGCAGCCCTGCCTTCCTATTAATAAAGGTACGAGGGCGTTACCCGTCAGCTGTCCCTTCCCTAACCACATCGCCACCATCGAGCGCATCCAGATATGGAAGAGGTGTGTCCAGTCCGCCCATTCCGTAGGAACTCTTTCAGCCATCGCCGTCACGCGGTCCTTTTCATCCCACTTGGGCAGATGCTCCAGGTAGTCATTCACTGGGTCGTAGCGCTCGATGTCGTCGGAGTTCACATAGCGGCGGATGTCCTTGTCCCAGCAGCGGATGCCCTGTTCCAAAGCCCGCATCGTGATGGAGTTGCGGGCCTCCTCCGTCAGGTCCTGATAAGAGAAGCCGACGCCTGTCCTCATTCTATATTCGGCGACACCCCGCATCACGTTCTTCCGCAGCTCGTAGTTCGCGTTGAGGAAGATGTTGATCTTCATCGTCAGCAGCGTCTCCGGCGGGATGGTCTTCGTGCGCTGGATGCCCTTTTTCTCCATATACTTCCTGACATGCTCCTCGCGGTAGGCATTCTCAAACACCTTCTTCACCAGCTGCTCCTCGCCCCAGTAGGCCGACTGCATGATGGTCTGCCGCTGGGCGACGGCCATCGGGATACCCGTCTCCTGACAGTACTGCGCCAGACGTTTCAGCGTGGCGTGACGGCGTTCCTCCTTATCGGCGATGCCCTCCGTGTCGTCGTAGGCCTTCGTGAGGTTGAACTCGAAGATGACCTGCTGACTGCGATAGAGGTCGCGGTCTGAAACCTCCGTCCTCTGATAGGCGGTCTGATGGGAGATGGCCACAGTGGGTTTCTCTGCCTTGGCGTAGATAGGTGTTGCCAACGGATTATAAACTAATTTCGGGTCTGAACTCATGTAGCAGATGCGCTGTGTCAGCGGCTCCAGCTTCTCGATGGTGACACCCAGCTGTCCGTTATAAATCAGCCTTGCCCGCTCGTAAAGATTCTCGTGGAAAAGAGCAATATGTTCAGCGGAAAGTGGTAATCTCTTCCCCTCCTGAGTCAGGAGGGGTTGCCCGTAGGGCGGGGTGGTCTGAACCGCCTCTAACAACTCTCCCCGGCAGATGATCTTCACCGACAGTCCATCAGCACCGACGAAGGCCATCAGCGTCTGGGGCATCTCGCCTGCACCACGACGGATAGCGACGGCCTCGTCGTAGCTGGTAAGGTTGTTCACCTCTAATAATACGAGACCTGTATAGCCTCGTGTGATGAGTTCGTGGTTGCGATTCTCCTGCTCCAAGGCGAAACAGATGCGTGGCAGGTCTTTGGGCCAGTTCTCGTAGCCCTCCAACGTACCATTGTTGCTGACTCGGGCATACCGCATCGCCGGCAGATCCCTGCGGAAGGTGCTGACTTCGGTGTCGTACTCGCCCTGACTGATAAGTTCTGCTACTTCCTGCAATTCCAACAGCCGCAGGGTTTCCTTGTTGCGATAGCTCTTGATGAGCGTGATTCTTGGTGTCATAATCGTATTTTTGAATTTGTCTGCAAAGGTACGAAAATTATCTGAATTGTGCAAGTAAAATTTGAAAGAAACATATTTCAAAATTGGTACGAAACGTCACTCTTATCTCTTTCTTACTGATTTACAGGTAGTTAAGTAGTGACGTTTAATGTTTTGAAACGTCACTATATCGTCACTTTTGGAGGGTATTCTATGTTTTTTGTCCATTCAAAATCGTGTTAATGATAGGAGTTCATGATAGTTTGCACAGTCTAAACTGACAGTTTACTTAGTCTAAACTATTAGTTTACTATGCACAAACTGAAAGTCCAAGCCGTGTGTGCTATTGTTAAACTACCTTATTCCCAATAATTTAAAGAAATATTAGCCTTACTTTTGTGTAATATTATTACTATAATATGGCAAAAGTGACGTTATAGTGATAGTATTTATAGTATAACGTCACTAATAAATATACTGATATACAATAGTTTATACATCAAAGTGACGTTTAGATTTAAAATTGAAAATAGAAATATTGGAACAAATATGGTAGTATCACAAAAATTGTGTACCTCTGGCTTCGCCGAAGGTACTCACGCTCGAGAAAACTCTATTATTATTTGGTTTTCTTCTCACTTATTCGTACCTTTGCATCAGAAATCAGTATCTGTCACACATGAAGACGAAGAAAGAGAATCAAAAACAAGTGACACCGTCGCAGGAGGAAGTCTTCCGCGAGAAGACCCATAACTACTTAGTGTGTTTCATCGAGAGCTGTCGGCTGAAGGAGCAGTGTCTGCGATGGCTCGTCGGACAGTATGCCGACACGATGCCTTTTGCGCAGAAGTCCATCAATCCCCGCAATCCACAGATCGGGGGCGAGCAGTGTGCGAAGTTCCGTCCAAACATCCGTGTCGTGAAGAAACAAGGCATGACCAACTTCTACTACGACATGCCAGGCCACATGGAGCACAGCATCCGTCAGGAACTTATCTACGCCTTCGGCCGTACCCAATATTTCGAGATGCGCAAAGGCCTCCGCCTCATCTCTCCAGATGACCAGGAAGTCATCGCCGCTGTCTGCCGCTCCCACGGTTGGGACGGCCCTATCGTCTACGACGGCGAGCAGGAAGACTGGCTGTGGTAAATAGAATCAAAATACGTTCTTTCCCCTATTATTATAAAAATAAGGTGGAATAGATTTGGTAGTTTCGAGAGAAACTACTATCTTTGCAGGCGAAAACTTATTGTTGTTCTTATAAATTATACTTATGAAAGAGACATTACATCAAGTTGATGCCCGTTTCTATGAGGCATGGAAGTACATTGAGGTGAAATCGGTAGTCTGGACTACCGAAAATACTATTTTTGACATATGACTATTTATACCATTGGACATTCAAACCATTCACAAGAGGAATTCTTGCGTCTGATTCAGACGTATGGTATTACCTGTGTGGTCGATGTGAGGAGTCTGCCTGCCAGCAAGCACTCTCCACAATATAATCAAGATGCACTTGAAGGGCTTCTAAAGTATCATCATATCTATTACCAATTCTTTGGAAAAGAGTTCGGCGCAAGACGCACAGACTCATATAATCAGCAAGGTCTGGTGGATTTCGAATTGGCAGTAAAGACGAATTTGTTCCTTCAAGGAGTTCAACGCATCCATACACTGTTGGACAGACATCGTTTGGCCCTGATGTGTTCAGAGGCCAACCCTTTGGAGTGCCATCGCTTCGCATTATTGGCCAGATATTTCCACGAGCAAGGTTTTGAGATACAACATATTATGAGAGATGCTTCGTTAGCAACTCATAAGCAATTGGAGAATGAAATGATTACCCAGTATCTTCATGCCAAAAAACCTTTGCTGGCAGATGTCGACGAGCTTTTTGGAACTTATACCGCCGAAGATCAATTGCATGATGCCTATCGTTTGAAAAACAAAGAGATTGGCTATCGACAACAGCAAGAAGAGGATTATTACATATAAACTATGGATAAGTATTTCATTTGCTTGGCAAACTCGTATAAACGTGGAGGGCGTTGTATTGCAGGAGTGGAAGTCTTAGTCAACCAAGATGACCATTGGGAGATTGTTCGGAATAAAGACGGATCGCCTCATTGGATTCGTCCCATTGACCAGCATACAGAGTATGGTGAGATCTTAGAAGGTGAGGCGCGTCATATCCCATTGCTTTCTGTTGTAAAACTTAGAGATGTCGTACCTTGTCCTCATAATTCGCATAGTGAAGATGTCAACTATATGCAGATGACAACTATCGGTATGATAAGCGGAAATCATGAAATTCTTGATCTTTTTACTGATAATATCCATTCTGAGATATTCTACACTACCGAGCTGGCCATTTCGCCAGAAACCTATGCTATGGGGAACTATTCACTAATGATGATTCACCCTGAAAACACTCAGTTTCAAGAAGATCCGACGAAGAATAGAGCACGTTATCGTATGTTGTTTTCATATCACGGCGCAAATTATGATTTCTCCATCACTGATCCGGTGTTCTATGAACGGGTTGCGCTTCAACCAGACTTAATCACTTCATTGTCAGACACCTATCTTACATTATCTATTGGCCTTGAATATGAAGGAAGACATCATAAGCTTATAGCTGGCCTCCTCATCCCTTCCAATAAGAATAATCATTATCCTTTTGAGATCATCCATCAAGGAAGATTGCAGGAGAAAAATGTATGCCCATTTACGAAGAAAGAAATCTCCAACTGCAAAAAGGCTTTCGTTGTTCCGAGTCAGGGTGGCCTTTCACTCTGCATCAAGAATAAGGATGGAGGCGAACACTTCATCCTCTTAGATGACGACATTTCCATTGAACCTTGGGAGAGGATTAATCTGAAAAAGGCCCTGATTGTAACTTATATCGATTCGATGGGAAAAGAAATAAAGCGTCTGAGGCTAACTGTTCCAACGAAATCAAGTCTTTTGATGAATATCTTGAACTTCTTTACAAATTAGCGGCGAGGAAGCGGCGGCAGAGTTCAAGGGGAAGACCACGACGATTGGCGTAGTCACGGAGTTGGTCTTCACCGATCTTGCCAATGGAGAAATAACGAGCCTCGGGATGGGCAAGCATCAGGCCGGAGACACTGGCGTGGGGTTTCATGGCGCCACTCTCCGTGAGACGGATACCGATTTGTTTCATGTCTATGAGATCGTCGAGGACAAAGTTCAGGCTGGTGTCTGGCAGTGAGGGATAACCTACGGCGGGACGGATGCCCTGGAACCTTTCGACGAGCATATCAGGGATGGAGAGGTTTTCATCCTTCGCATAACCCCAGTATTCCTTTCGAACTTGTTCGTGCATGCGTTCTGCTGCGGCCTCAGCAAGACGGTCGGCGAGGAGCTGAGCCATCATTTTCTGGTAGGGGTCTGCGTCGAAGTCCGTTTCGAGGCCGTGGGAGACGGAAGAGGCAAACACGCCGATCTTTGAGGAGTCAGGAGTCAAGGGGCAGGAGTCAGGAGTCAAGGGGCAGGAGTCAGGAGTCAGGAGACAGGAGTCTGTAGATATGTTTTGAGGCGGGAGAAAGTCGGAGAGACATAGATAGGGAGGATTGCCTTGTTGCTGACGCAAACAAGGTATCCTACTGACTCCTGACTCCTGACTCCTGACTCCTTTTTTACCCACCACGATATCATCCCCATCACTATATACATCGAAGAGCTCGAATAGCCCATAGGCGTGATATTTCCCTTCCAACTGTTGCAGAAGAGCCTCGGCTTCCTGACGCAGACGGTCTTTCTCCGACGACTCCTTCACCTGCCAAGCGAAGAAGAAATAGGGCCAGTTGATATAGGGTATCAACTCAGAGATATCGTAGGATAATATCATAATTGATAATGGACAATGGATAATTGATAATTATCGGAAGGCGACGGGATGGCCGATGTAGGAAGTGTCTACCCTACCCAGATGGTAAACAGTATGACCATTACAGAGGGTTCGTTCGATGCGCCAGAGATACATGTGACCCTCCATCGGACTCCAACCGCAACGACTCTGGATAATGTCGTGCGTCACCGTCCAACCAGTATTGGGACGGATGAGGACAATGTCTGCCTGATAGCCCTCACGGAGGAAACCACGCTGGCGTACCTCGAAGAGACGGGCTGGATTATGGCACATCAGTTCGACGAGACGTTCCAATGACAGTACACCCTGATCTACGAGTTCGAGCATCGTAACGAGTGAGAACTGGATCATCGGCATACCACTGGCCGCACGGGCACAGCCACCTTCCTTCTGAGACAGCAAGTGTGGGGCGTGGTCTGTGCCGATGACGGCGATGCGCCCGTCATTAAGGGCCTCACGGAGGGCATCACGATCGTGCTCCGTCTTGATGGCGGGATTACATTTGATGCGGGTACCCAAGGCGTTGTAGTCGCAGTCGCTGAAATAGAGGTGAGAGACGGTGGCTTCGGAGGTAATGTTTTGACTTTGAACTTTGAACTTTGAGCTTTGAGCTTTATGATTACTTAAAGCAAGCAAAGACAATTCCTTGGCGGTAGTCAGATGCGCTATGTGGAGGCGGGCATGGTGCTTGGTGGCGAGTTCGACGGCGAGACGGGTGCTTGAGTAGCAGGCTTCTTCGCTACGGATCTCAGGGTGATGGGTCACCTTAGGGTCGTCGCCATACTTCGCCTTTGCCTCAGCCATGTTGCGATTGATGATGTCCGTATCCTCGCAGTGGGCCATGATGATCATGGGCGCTGTGGCAAAGATACGATCCAAAGCCTCACGACGGTCTACGAGCATATTGCCTGTAGAAGAACCCATGAAAAGTTTGATGCCTGGGATGCGATGGGGATCGAGCAAAGGGAAAAGATTCGCATTATCGTTTGTGGCGCCAAAGAAAAAACTATAGTTCACGTGGCTCTTCTGTGCGGCAAGAGCGAACTTCTCTTCCAAAGCCTCCAGTGTCGTAGTCTGCGGTACGGTGTTGGGCATATCGAAATAGGTGGTGACACCTCCAGCAGCAGCCGCACGGCTCTCCGTATCGATATCCGCCTTCTCCGTCAGACCTGGCTCACGGAAATGCACGTGATCGTCGATGATACCTGGGAGCACAAAACAGCCCGAAGCGTCGATGACCTCGTCAAAAGCAGTCGGGGATTCCAAATCCCCGACAACAGTATTTCCCTCAATAATCTGAGTGATTTTCTCATCCTCAATGACCAGCGAGCCATTGAATGTCCTGCCTTCATTGACAAGCGTTCCTCCTTTTATCAGCGTCGTCATTTCTGCGGAAGGCTGAGTGACGGCAGCTGTAGGGAGTCAGGCATCGTATCCGGCTTCGTGACGGGCTGCTGGGCAGTTGGCACCTGCGTCACATCATCTGCAAGACCGTTCTGACGGGCCTGAATCTCGTTGGCCGCGCGATAGTACTCCTTCACGTAGGGGTCTTCCTTGAACTTCTTCGGGGCCTTACTCATGATATCCTCGATCTGCGGGGTGAGCACAGGATAAGGATAGCCACTGGTCATCATCATGAAGACACCAGGGCCCAGCACGTTGTCGAAGTTCTCGACGATGAAGTTCGTCACCAACGAGTCTTCCTGCTGTGCCAAACGGGCAGCCTCCACGGAGAGCTGACGGTTGATGACATCCTCGTCGATGCCTTCGAGCAGCATCTGACTCTGCTTGTGGGAGAGCTCGTTCAACTCGTTGCCAAGCTGGTCGTGACGGTTGATGAACTGATAAAGCTTGTCGTTCAGGGGCGAACCTGTGACGCTACGGCCAGTGTTGTCGATATGAATCTCAATCTCGCCGCTCTCCACCACAACGGGCATTGCAAGCGACTGTTCATCCATATACAACGTAGCCAGACGGACGGTGTCGAGGAGGCCCGTGAAGCGGAACTTGCCGTGCACCACGTCGCAGGAGTCCATGTTCTTCAGCTCCTGATCCTTCACCGTCTTCAGGTAGAGTTTGCTACCGTCGAGCGACGAAACAGACGAGGAGCCCTGTATCGAATATGACTCGGCGCAGGACGTCAGAACGGCAATGGTGACAAATAGATATATGATCTTGTTCATAAATTCATTCGTTTCGTGGCGCAAAAATACAAAGATATATGGAGGTAGAAAAATAAATTTGCGCATTTTAAAACAAATGCGCAAACTTTTATAGTTTTTTTGAAGAAGAATTTGCCTCTTTGGTAAGCTCACGGTCAATTCTGTGCGTAGCATAGAGTTGGAGGAGAGCCGCGACGAGCAGCGTCAGCACCCACTTATTATATATATAGGTAATATAGTCGATTTGGCCCAATCCGAACACATTCCCCATATTCGCGAACATCAATAAGGCGGATATCAGGAAGAGAAAATCGCTGAGGATCATCATACGGCGCAGACGACGGATGACGAAGTTCGTACCCTCATAACGCTGCAGGAGCTGCATCGACGTGAAGGCGATGGCTCCGACGGCGAAGACGTAGGGTGCCAGCTTCCACGCCAGCACACTAGCTCCGGCACCCACCACCATCAGCAGGGCACCCACGAGAAAGATGAGGGTCTGTATCTTATTCAGCTGTCTCATCGATTACAGTCTTTTCCGGTTCCTGGTTTTCTTCCCTCAACACGAAGATGTCCTCGTCGTCGGCCTTCATGAGATAACGTTCACGGGCAATCTTCTCTATCGCCTTCGGATTACGGTCGAGTTCACGGATCTGAGCCTTGTCACGCTCAAAGGCAGCATTAAAGCGGGCCTTCTCCTCCGTCAGTTCGTCAATGCGCTGACGGTTCTTCAGATGATTCCAAAGGCTGTTCTCGTCGAGGAATCCCACGATGAGCACCCCTACCACACAAACCACCGCATATTTCAGGGCCTGAGACCTCCAGACGATAAGCGTATATTTCTTGATACTGTTGATAACCTTCATATTACTCTGCTATTTGCCTGCAAAGGTAATAAAAAGAAGTGAAAAGTGAATAGTGAAAAGTGAAAAGTAATGTCCTTTAACT
>JAEEPF010000122.1 GCA_016284635.1 Prevotella sp. | reverse complement strand
TTTCTTGCTTGTCGACAGCAAAGGTAGGCATTTCCATTGAAAATGGTAACTTCACGTTTGCGGCATTGCCGCAAACGCATCGGTTCTTTGGGTTTCATTCCCACATCGTGGGTCATGTACTTTTAAAGACACTCTGTTAGGAAGCATTTATAAGGAATAAAGGGGAAGGAAAGATCATAAAGTATAACAGTGCCTGATTTGATTGAGCGATTATATTAATTGGAAGCCGTCGACATTCACATGCCGGCGGCTTCTGAAAATGTTAACCTTAAACATAATACTATGCAAAAAACAAAATGTGTGCCGTCTTCACGACGGGATATGGGTTTATCTGATATTGTTCAGCAGTTCCGAGGCTGAGGTTTCTTGCATACGGATGTAGGCGAAAAGCTTCTTGCCGGCATCCTTCAGACTGGCCCCGAAGACGTAGACCACATCGTCGATGATGAGAAAGCGGTCGTGATTTCGCTGACAGTAATTGACAACGATGGGGGGATATTGCTGGTTATGTCGTTGGATGTCAAGTTGGAATTGGTGCAAATTTTGCACATGTTGACTGGTGTAGATGGTGGCAGAGACGTTGGATGATCGTTTGCTAAGCATGGTCAGCGTTGTTTCGTCGATATAGTTGTCTATCAGTACGATGGATTGTTTCGCCTGTTTGATGAGGTTGACAATATGCACATAGGCATCAAAGATCTGCCCGTCGTAGAAGATGCCTTCTATTGGTGGCAGGGAGGAGCGGACGAAGAAGTTGACCTTACCTTGTATCTCTTTTAGTTTAGAATCATAATCCTGGAACTTGTTTTCCATTCTCTCTTCAAGCATTCTCAATTGTTGATTCAACACATATCCACGAATGATATATTCTTTCAAAACGCGATTAGCCCATTGACGGAACTTAGTACCTCTTTTTGATTTCACTCTGTAGCCCACAGAAATAATGACATCAAGATTGTACATCTTTGTTTTGTACCTTTTGCCGTCTTTTGCAGTTGTCAAGGATTCCTTGACTACTGAACTTTCTGTTAATTCATCTTCTCTGAAGATGTTATTAACGTGTAGACTCACATTCTGCTTAGTGGTCTGGAACAATTCTGCCATCTGCTGTTGCGTGAGCCATACTGTTTCACTCTCTACTCTGACCTCCAGCCGGATGGTTTCATCGGGCTGATACATGACGATTTCGCCTTTGTTTGATTCGATGTTGCTCATATTATTGTGCATTAAGTTTAACTTCGGTGCTGCAAAGATAGGGATAATAATTGAAACCGCCAAACATTTGGAGATATTTTTCGTTTTCAGCCTATAATAATATAATAGGTGTGGAGGACAGACGGATTCCTAATTCTATAATATACACTAAAATTGTTAGATCTTTTTTCTGTGTGGTGATAAGAGTACCAATAAATGTTAATTATCAAAATGTCAATGATTATGGGCAAAACTAATCTTTTCCTATTTGTAATACTACCGTATTGTAACTTACAAAATGGTATTTCCTAGCTAGATTGCCGAAAAAATAGTCTTTGGGAGCTCAAAACGGGCATTAACATTCTTTAGTCCTTTTATCACCACACAGAAGTGTTTTGTAAAAAAAGACGTTGCGGACTGGGAAAAAGGAGCCAGTAAACTGGGATATAGCAGGGTGTTGGCAGGGAGTTTAGTGGCATGTTTCCATTTTTTGCGGGCGGTAAAAGATATTTTAGCGGCCGCTGAAATATATTGCAGTGGGCGGTAAAAAGTCTTTCACCGCCCGCTGCGTACCTAAATCTTATCCCCTTACATGCCTGCTGCGGCGATCCACTCGTAGATGCAGAGCTGATGCCAAAGAACCTAACCATGGCACGCAGACTAGCGAAGCCGCGAGCCTGTTGAGCCTTGTTTTCGGAGAGACAGGCGACCTTGGTGGCACAGACGGCTCTTCAACAAGCGCGGAGGGTACTGCACCTTCCACTGGTCGTACTCCTCCTGCAGCTCTTGGGAGTGCTGCTGGTGGTGGAACTCCTTCCAGCGTTCATACGACCGCGCTATCTGCTTCTCCGTGGGCTTGGCCAGCAGACGGGAGATGGCCGTCAGCGTCTCGCTCAGCTCACGCAGCGCACTCACCAGCACCGTCGGCGCGTCGCAGCCCTCAGGCAGTGAGAGGCCGTCGCCACTGTCGGCCGTCGCCGCCACCCACTCTTTGAACACCGTCAGCGTCTCGCGGTCGCAGGCATCGGTGTCCACCTTCACGCCCACACGCCTGTAACCCGCCGTCACCACAGAGACCCAGCGCTGCAGATGACTGCCCGACCGGCTGAACGTCACGTCGCTCACCTCGCCCAGCGGCAGGCACTGGCGCCATGCCGTCAGCAGCTCGCCGAAGTAGCCCGTCGCCAGCACCACGTCGACGGCCATCGCCCGGCAGAGGCACTCCAAAGACAGCCGACGGTGCTCTCCGTCGGCCGCCTCCACCTCACGTCCTATCGTGTCAAGCAGTATATATCCGTATGTCTTGGTTTTGCTATCCATATCCATTTCACGCCTTTTTTACCCTTTTACTTTTTTACCTTTTTACCTTTCCATTATTGGGGCTGCAAAGATACAAAATTCCCCCGCACGTTGTATCTTCTTCTTTGTTAAATATCTCAAAATTGTGGATAACTCGCCACTTATCAACAATCTGTTGAAAACTCCCCCGCCTCACAAAAGGTCAGACCCTCTGTGAGGTAGAAAAGACGTTCAGACGCTAAGACGCTCAGACGCTTTTTACCCAAAAGTATGTACTCAAGGGACAGATCCTTAGTGAATTTTGATACATAGCATGGTGAGGTCGTCACTCTGTTCGGCTCCGTCGACAAAGCAATCGACGGCCTTTTCTACAGCCTCTGTCATGCTGAGCGCATCCTCTTCTTGGTGCTGGCGTATTTCCTGCTGCAGACGGTCGTCGCCGAATTGCTGCTGTTCGCGGTTCTCGGCCTCGTTAAGGCCGTCGGTATAGAGGAACAGGCATCTGCCCTTCATGTTCACCACCTCCTGCCCCACGTACTGGAGCTCGGGCCACAGTCCGACAGGTGCGTTGCACACAACCTCCATGTATTCGCCATCGAGCAGCGGGGGATTATGTCCTGCGTTACAATAGTCCATGTGGCCCGTGTTCAGGTCGATGATGGCAATAAACATGGTGACGAACATGCCTTGCTCGTTGTCTGCCGAAATGGCACCGTTCAGCTTAGTGGCTATCTGCTGAGGAGAGAAGCCCTCCTTGGCTGCCATGCGGAACAGGTTGACGGCTACGGCCATGAGCATGGATGCCGGCACGCCCTTTCCTGCCACGTCGCCGATGCAGAAGTACAGTTTATCGTTTTGATAGAAAATGTCGTAGAGGTCGCCGCCGACAAATTTCGCCGGTCGCATGAAGGCATGAGCATCGGCACGCCGCAGTTGCACGAAATTGTGGGGCAGCATACTCAGCTGTATCTCACGTGCCACCTGCAATTCGTTCTCCATGTGCTCCTTGGCCATCGTCGTCGTCTTCAGCTGGTCGTAGGCCGTCTTCAGCTCGGTGTTCACCTGCTGCAAGCGTCGCATCTGGCGCTGCCGGCGGTGCAGATAGAACAGCAGAAAGCCTAAGATGAGCAGGGTGATGAAGGATGCAGCGAAGATGATGACGTGGTGGGCATGTTCCGCTTTCTCTTCCGCCTCCATGCGCGACTTGTATTCGTTGATTTTGGCTGCTTGTTCGCTGCGTTCCAGGCTGTCGTTCTCCAATTGGATGGTAGCATTGGCTAGTTCGATGTTCGAGTTCTCCAGTTTCAAGTTGGCAGCCTCCACTTCCAGTCGTTTGAGCTCCAGTTCATGCTCCATCTGACTGAGCTGCAGTCGCTTGTTGGCCAGCCGAAGGTCTTTCGACTCGTTCTCGGCCAGTGCCACGTTTAGCTCAGAGTGATAGAGTGCGGCTTGTTCGCGAATGTCCAGATTGTTAACCGAATCGATATAAAACCTAAAATCCCTAAAGGCTTGCAGTGCCTCCTTCCAGTCGCCGGCCCATTCATGGGTCTTATAGATATACAGCACCCGCATCTGTTTCGACTTGAATTGGTGAGCCAGCCGTTTGGCCTCCTCGAAGTCTCCTTCCAGTTTAGCCTTGAATATCTCAATGTTCAACATTTCCTGTTGGTTATACGAGACGTCATTAATAGCCTTCAGCTTGGCGTATGCCTCGTCAAACTCCTTCTTCTTGCCCAGCCATCCGTATGCGAGACACATGCTGCCTTTGGCCATAACGCGTTGGAGTGGCGTCACATGCGGGTCGTCGAGAGCCTGCTGGGCATAGTGAATGGCTATGGTGTCTTCCTTGACAGCCAGAGCCAGTTTACTAAGCGACACATAGATGGATGCAGTGCTCTCCTCAGGAAAATACTTCTTCAGGTATTCTGCTGCTTTCAAGTAGTTTTGCTCAGCGCCCGCTTGGTCGCCAATCTGGTTCAACAGGTAGGCAGTAGTATAGGTAGCACTATAGAGTCCGAACTTATGGTCACGCTGCACGGCATAATCGCGCATCTCCTTGATCATCTTCATGGCCTGCGGACGCCCCACGTGCGTTTTGGTTTTAATGATGAGATTGCCCCATGCCTTGTAGAAAGTCTTATAGTCGCCCGCCCTGATGCATGCTTCTTTCAGCTTGTCGACGGTCGTAATCAGTTTCTCATATTCGTCGGCATTAAACTGGTCGTACATGTCTTTGGTCAGCTGCTTCACCTCAGCAGTTGTATCATTCTGTGCCGAGACTGTCAGTACGCACGTCATCAGCAGGAACAGGAAAGAAAAGATGACAAGTAGCCTCTTTCTCATCGTTTTTGTTTATTGAGCGATCATCAACCGCTGCAAAGGTAAGCATTTATTTTCATACGGCCAAATGTTTATGGAAAAGATTGGTAAAAAGACGCAAAGACGGTGAGACGGTAAGACGGGGAAAGGAGGTAAAAGCGTCTTAACGTCTTAGCGTCTTAAGGTCTTTTTTAGATAACGGAGAGCCACACAGAGATATAATAGTTAATATATATTAATATTATTATATATTATATATAAGGTACGCGTAGTTTGGTGTGTGAGTGTGGGGGTGTGGGAAAAAATGAAAAAGACGGTAAGACGGTAAGACGCTGTAAAGGCGGGGATTAAAATTTTGAATGGAGGAACTTAGGCTGAGTAAAGATTTGGAGCGCTACGGGCGACCGAGAGAGCGGTAGATGAGACTGACTTCGGCGGGCATGAAAGTGCGACGCGACTGGCGGGCCAGAGGGGCGGTCGTAGGATCATCGGCGAGGAGCGACCTGAGCTTGAGCCAGGCGGAGTGCGGCTTGAGATGAGGAAAATACTGCAGGGCGAGCTCGGTACGGCCGAAAACCTGAACAGGCATAGATTCTGCGTGGCCGAAAACCTGAGCGGGCGTAGATGTAGTGTTTTGCATAAGTTTATTGTGTGTCTGGTCGAATTGAAACACGCTGCAAAATTACAAAAAAGTCCGCAGATCACCAAGGAAAATGAGGAATAAGTTCGCATAAGTTCGCATAACGTCGCACAACGTCATTCGCATGCCGAAAAAACTTGCAGGTGTCGGAGAATAGCCGTACCTTTGCACCACTGTTATTCGACAAACAGTTTTTTCAGCTTATGGCACGTACTAACATTCCCATGGTGATCAACCTGCGTCAGAACAAGAACGACGAAAGCTCCGCCTACGGCAAGTATTTCGCAGAGGTGGACACCAAGGAGCCACTGAACCTGAAGGGCTTTGCCAAGCACATGACCTCGCACGGCAAGATCGCCGACTACCAGATGTGTGTGCTGGTGCTGGGTCAGGTGGTGGACTGCATGACCGAGCTGCTGTCTCAGGGACAGCCCGTGAAGCTCGACGGTCTGGGCACGTTCTCCCCCAGCGTGGACGGTCAGAAGAAGGGTAAGAACAGCCTGGAAAAGGCCGTGGAAGCCGGTCCCGACGAGATGATCAACGGCATCAAGATCATCTTCACGCCAGAGAACTCCAAGGGCGAGAAGCTCACCTCAAGGGCCTTCAAGGAGCAGTGCATCTTTGAGTTCGGCTACGTCGTGGAGAGCGAGGTTCGCGCCGTCAACGGCAAGGAGCGCCGCGTGCAGAAGAAGACGCTGATCTCGTATCTGACGGCACCCGCTGCAGACAGTAACGGCGGTGGCGGCAACGGCGGCGGTTCTTCGCAGAACGGAGGCACCCAGAGCG
Organism: Prevotella sp.; assembly: GCA_016284635.1. Classification (GTDB taxonomy): domain Bacteria; phylum Bacteroidota; class Bacteroidia; order Bacteroidales; family Bacteroidaceae; genus Prevotella. Next base: position 4,285 of record JAEEPF010000122.1, on the reverse strand, counting down.
GAGGTTCTCAGAGTGGCGGCAGCTCGCAGTCTACAACCCTGGCTTCGCCCACGATCAGCGGAACGACTCCGTTTGCAGAGACCACCTCAGTGAGCATCAGCGGCCCTGACGGCGCAGAGATCCACTACACCACCGACGGCTCGTCGCCTACAGCCGAGAGCACGCTCTACAGCGAGGCGTTCACCCTGAGCGACACCACGACCGTGAAGGCTATCGCCATCAAGGACGGTGAGTCGAGTGAGGTTGCGACCAAGCTGTTCACCAAGGGTGAAGGCGGTGACGAGATGGACCAAAACTAACGGCTAAGGAGTTTTTTAGTCTAAGGAATCAAGGAATCTAGGAATGGTGGCACCCTGTGCCATTGCTGCGCCAGAGAGGTGCAAAGCACCGGAAGATTCCTATATTCCAAGATTCCTTAGACAAGAAATCCCTAGAAGAAAGGAGATTAGCAAATGAAGAAGCAGCGGATCATTGAGCTGGCGGTGAAGGTCGTAGTAGCCGCGCTCACAGCGTTTCTGACGGCACTGGGCACCACCAGTTGCATGGGGCTTGGACCGATATAGAAGACTAGCCTGAACACATCAAAATCGCACAATAGGGACTGTCCCTGTTGTGCGATTCTTGTTTCAGAGAAAAGCGTCTTAGCGTCTTAGCGTCTTACATGCCTGCGGCGGCGATCCACTCATAGATGCAGGAGCAGATGCCGAAGAGGGCTACGCCGGCGGTGCAGATAGCCATAGCGACCTTGGTGTTCAGATCGCTCTTGAAGGCGGGCAGCGGCGTGTCGGTCTTGGTGATGTACATGGCCTTCACGATCAGCAGATAGTAGTAGAGTGAGATGACCGTGTTGACCAATGCGACGAAGACGACGAAGTAGGCAGCGGCACTACCCTGCTCTGCGGCAGCCATGAAGACAAAGAACTTTGAGAACATGCCTGCGAACGGGGGAATACCTGCCAGCGAGAAGAGCGCCAGCGTCATGAGGAAAGACAGCTTGGGGTTGGTCTGATAGAAGCCGTTGTAGGCTGCCATGTCCGTGCGGCCGCCGTTGTTCTGCTCCACGACGTTAATGACGGTGAATACCGCCATATTGGCCACGATGTAGACCAGCACATAATAGGTCAGTGAGGCGATGCCCAGCTGCGAGTTGCCCACCACGGCAAGCATGATGTATCCGGCCTGCGAGATGGAGCTGAAGGCCATGAATCGCTTGAGCTCCGACTGACGGATGGCAAAGAGGTTGGCCACGGTGATCGACAGCACAATGACAATGTAGAGCAGATACTCCCAATAGTAGATCAGCGGCTGGAACACCTTCATGAGGATGATGCACAGCGTGATGGCTGCGGCACCCTTGGAGATGACACTCAGATAGCCGGTGACAGGCGTGGGAGCACCCTGGTAGGTGTCGGCCGTCCAGAAGTGGAAGGGCACCAGCGAGATCTTGAAGCCCAGTCCGCTGAAGAAGAACACCAGACCCATAACGGCCAGTGCGGGCGACTGGAAGGCCGTAGAGCCACAGGCCGTCTCAACGATCTGACCGTCCATCAGCGCAGCGAGCGCAGCAGCCACATCGCCGAAGTAGAGCGTGCCGGCGGCAGCATAGATGAACGAGATGCCATAGAGCATCACACCGCTGGAGAACGTGGCCACCAGGATATACTTCGCAGCACCCTCTGCCGAGTTCTGCCTCCACTTGTCGAAAGCCACCAGACAGGCCAGAGGCACTGAGGCGGTCTCAAGACCGAGGAAGAACAGCAGGAAGTTGGCGCTGGACATCATGATATACATACCCAGCAGGGTGGAGAGAATCAGCATATAGAACTCACCTGCCAGACGCTTGGTCTTTTCCACCCACGGCTTTGCCATGATGCAAACGATCAGGGTACCGAAGGCGAGGATAGACTTCATCACGCCGACGGCCGGAGTCTGCACATAGAGTCCGCCAAAGAGATCTTTTGTCTCAGGGAAGAGCATGGCCACTGTGAGATAAATCAGGAAAGCAATGGCTGGAGCACTCACCTTGACCACCTTCTTCGGATCGTCGTTCTTGACGAAGAAATCCACAAAGAATGTTGCAATAAGTGCTATTATCAGCTCAGCCTCAGGCAGCATTTGTAAGAATTGTCCGTAATTCATTTTGTAAAATTTAAAAATTATATAATTATAAAATTAAGAAATTATTCGGCAGAGGCCTTCTTCGACTTAATGATCTTCACCAAAGTGCCAATTATCTGCTTAACATCATCTGACATAGACTTAAACTCCACATCATCAATAATATCAGAGGCATTTAACAGTTCTAACCAATATTCAGTCTCATCGGCCTCTTTTAACGCAATACTCAGTTTGTTGACAAAGTCTGCAGAACTCTGTGCGTGGATACTTTCACGGACATTTGCTCCGATACTTGTTCCACTGCGCAGTATCTGCTTTGATAATACATAGACCTTCTTATTCTCTGTGAGATGCTTATAAAACTTCACGATACGAAGCGCAAAGCTAAAGCTCAAGTCTTGGATGATATTATCACTATTCTCAACAACCATCGCGCAGCCTTTTAATTTTTTAATCTTTTAATTTTTTAATTACATCACATGACTCCTATTGATTGCAGAATCGTGCCGGCGGCGGGTGAGATCATGTCGCTGAAGAGGAACGGGGCACAGCCGAGGCCTGCCACACAGAAGATGAGGCAGATGACGGCGACGCGCTCGTCCCAGGTAGCGTCGGTCAGCTCCAGGTAGTGCTTGTTCTCCACCTCACCGTAGAGGATCTTTCCGACGACACGCAGGATGTAGACTGCCGTGACGACAATCGACGTACAGGCGATGATCGTGGCCACCATGCGGAAGGAAGTGTTAGGATCGCCAGACACAGGGTTGGCACCGAAGGCACCCACAAAGATGGTCATCTCAGCGATGAAGCCAGAGAAGCCCGGCAAGCCGAGGTTGGCCAGACCGGCAATCACATAACCCACAGCGAGGAAGGGCATAATCTTCATCAGACCGGCCAGCTCGCGGATGTCGCGGGTATGGGTGCGGCCGTAGATCATACCGATGAGGGCAAAGAAGAGGGCCGTCATCAGACCGTGGGAGAGCATCTGGAGGATGGCACCGGTGACAGCCGTCTGACTCATCATCAGCAGGGCGAAGAGCACCAGTCCGCAGTGCGACACGGACGAGTAGGCATTGATATACTTCAGGTCGGTCTGCACGCAGGCACTCAGCGCACCATAGACCACCGAGATCGTTGTGAGGATCAGGAAGATCCACGACAGATCCTGAGCAGCCTCAGGCAGCAGGTACATCGCCACGCGGAAGCAGCCGTAGCCTCCCAGCTTCATCAGCACACCGGCATGGAGCATCGACACGGCGGTAGGCGCAGAGGCGTGACCGTCGGGAGACCATGTGTGGAACGGGAAGAGGGCTCCCAGCACACCGAATCCGATGAAGATGAAGGGGAAGAAGATGTTCTGTATCCAGCCGGGGATGGCATGGGCAGCGGCGATGGCCGTCAGCTCAAACGTGTAGTTGCCGCTGTACTGGCCGTTGAAGAAGTAGATGCCCAGCAGACCGAGGATCAGCAGTGCCGAGCCTCCCATCAGCATGAGCGTCAGCTTCATGGCCGAGTACTCCTTGTGGCCGGAACCCCAGACGCCGATCAGCAGGTACATCGGGATGAGGGCCACCTCGTAGAACATGAACATCGTGAAGAGGTCGGTGGAGATGAAGAAGCCGAACACACCCGTGGAGAGAAGCGTGAACCAGAGGAAGTACTCCTTGGTGATGGGCTTCAGCTGCCATGAGGCGAACGTACCCGTGAAGACGATGATGCTGGAAAGCAGCAGCATGACCACGGAGATGCCGTCGACACCGACAGAATAAGCAATATGGAGGGGCTTGAACCAGGGCACGCTGTAGGTCAACAGCATCTCGGCCGTATTACCGGCGGCACGCTCCTGGATGAAGTAGATGGTCAGCCAGATGGACAGTGCCAGCAGACATGACGATCCTGCCACCATCACGCCACGCACCTGATTGAGATTCTTGGCAAGCCACAATCCCAGCAGCATCAGGGCGGGAATCACTACGAAAACACTTAATATACTCATATCTTTAGATGCATAAAAGGATTAATGTTAATGCAACCGTACCTGTGAGGAACCAGACGGCATACTGACGGACATCGCCAGACTGCCAGGGACGGATGGACTCACCCGCCTCATTGGCACCCCACGCCAGGAAGTTGAACGTGCCGTCGACGACGTGACGGTCAAACCAGG
>JAEEPF010000121.1 GCA_016284635.1 Prevotella sp. | reverse complement strand
CAGACTCTCGTCTGGCTATGACTGCTGCTATCCGCAAGCACCTGGCTGAGCATCCTGGAGACTTCGATCCTCGTCAGTATCTGAAGCCCGCTCGTGAGAACATGAAGAAGATGTACATCCACAAGATCGTGAATGTGCTCGGTTCTGACGGTAAGCTCGCTCAGTGCTAATTAAGGGTTAGTCATCTATTACAAATCCCCTCACTTCGCTAAAAAGTGAGGGGATTTGCTGTTTTTTTACTTATTTCTTGTTTAATTCAAAAAAAGTGCGTAATTTTGCAGCAATATCAGATGAATCACTCTAACCAAATGCGCATTTATGAGAAAGGAACTTCGTATCAAGAATCAGATGGCAGAACTGGAGAAGGTCAATCAATTCATTGAAGAAATCAGTGAAGAGTTGGGCCTCAGTATGGAGTTGACCATGAATCTGAACCTCGTTATGGAGGAGATGGTGGTAAATGTGATTTCCTACGCTTATTCCGAAGGCTCTGATGCAGAGATCGAAATATTGGCCAAGTCTGACGATAAGGAATTGACCCTTGTCCTCAGTGACCAAGGGCGTGAGTTTGATCCAACGATGAAGGGAAATTCGGATATGAGCGTCAATCCTGCGGAGCGTGAGATTGGCGGAATGGGTATCTTTATTGTAAAGAACATCATGAACAAGGTGACCTACCAGCGCCTGGATGGGAAGAACCTGCTGACGATGACAAAGAGCATTAATGATTAAAAAGAGTATAAAACATTAAACATTAGGATTATGACACAGATTTTAAAGGAAGGTGGTAAGACCATCATCAAGACAGGTAGTCGTATCGACACGATGAATGCAACTCAGTTTGAGCAGGACATCCAGCCTGCCCTCAAGGACGGTGGTGTAGACCTGGAAATGGACTGCACAGATCTTACTTACATGGCCAGCTCTGGTCTGCGTATCATCCAGAAAACCATGCGTACGGTGATGCAGCTGCGCGGTCAGTTCAAGATGACCAATGTCAGCCCCGAAATCTACAAGGTGCTCGCTATGACGGGCTTTACTCAGTTTATGAAGGTTGAACAGAAAAAAGGCTGAAGGTTATGTCAATACTTGAGATAATACTGGTTATAATAGTGGTTGGACTTGCTGTGGCTCTCTTCTATCAGATGAAAGGTGCCAAGCAGCAGGCTGAGGAAGGGCAGCAGTTGCTCAATGACTATCAGAAACGTGTGGATGAACTCCAGCGTCTGTTGGAGGACTATAATTCTCTGTCCAAGAATTTCGAGAATATCGGCAAGGGCTATGAGCAGGCATTGCTGCTCTTCGACAAGATGGCCGACATCCGTCACCATCTGGAGTTGATTGCCCAAAACGACAAGGATCCTGATAGCGTAGCCCGCCTGCAGGATGTGTTGAAGAAATTCGATAAGTTGTCGTAAGAAAAGTCAGAGATCATAGAAAATCCCACCATGTAGGTGGGATTTTTTATTTGGGCAATTCCGCATCCAGGTGTTCGATGGCGCCAGAGAGGGAATTAAGGCGGAGGCGGGTAGTATAGCGCTTGTTGAACAGCGCACCACTGAGCAGTTCTACGTTACCATACTGACCTGCAGGAAATTCATTGGCTACAATAAAACCTTGGGCGTTGCTCACGGTGGAGCGCAAACGACCAGGGATATTGACGAAGATACCGTATACGGGCTTCTGTTTTTTCTTGGGATCGACGGGTTCAGGACTGGGAACGGTCTTGAGATCCTCTATTAATATATAATAAGGTACGCCCGCGAGGTCATCAGCGTCTACAAGCCCCAATTTCTCAGAGAAGCGGAAGACCACCTCGCGATAGTTGGATTCGGAGGGGACGATGGTAAAGACCTGTTGGATGGTATCCTTGTCGTAAGTGCCAATGAAGAGGCTGGTGAGCGCACGATCCTGTATGTCGAGTTGATGAAGCATCAGGCGCAGTTGCTCTCCGTCTTTGGGCATATTGTCAGCCTGCCCACGGACAAGCAGGTTACGACTCTCACGGATCTCATAGATGTCCTGGGCCGTGAGTTCAGCCATCTTAGCGGTGCTGCCTGCAGCGAGCGTTTCCTCGTTCATGTATTGGCGAGGGTTGATTTTAGAGGTGAGTGGAGAGAGGTGAGAGGTGAGAGGATAGTTTTGCGGCTGAGTGTAATCTCTTACTTCTGACCTTTCAGTATTAATACCAAGCAGAATGCCGTCGTCGGAGAGACGTACGTTGGTGGCGGAGGTTCTTGCATCGAATTTCACTGCATAGCGCTTGGCGGTGTCGGGCACTGCCACGGCATCCTGACGGATGGTGATGATGCGATAGCCGACAGATGGGGTAGGAGATACATCCTTGATGCGGAGGAATCGTTCGGCATATTGGCAGAAATCGCCAGGCGTGTAGGTAGTCTTCTCCACCTGCACCGTGACAGTAACTGCTGTCTTTGGCAGGAAATAGACTGCTCCCTCCGTGGTAACCCCCGGCTGGTAAGCGCTACTCACTGTCTGCGCTACACTAAATGATAAATGAATAATGATGAAAGATAAACAGAGCAATACTCTTTTGTATGTCTTGGTAATCATCTGTAAACTGTAAACCGTAAACTGTAAACTAATGATTTTCATTCTTTAATCCGTTTGAAGGCGTAGGGCAGATACTGGATCAGGTCGCTGGCGATGACGCTCTCCTGACCTAACTCCTTGGCGGCAATGTCACCTGAGAGGCCGTGCAGATACATACCCACGATACAGGCATCTTCTTGTTTGTAGCCACGGGCGAGCAGACCTGTGATGATACCCGTCAGCACATCGCCACTGCCGGCGGTAGCCATACCGGCATTACCCGTGGTGTTAAAGACAATATGGCCGTCGGGTAGGCACAATGAGGTATGATGTCCCTTCAGCATTATATAGGCTTGCAAGCGTTCTGCTAGATCGCGAGCCTTCATCAGACGCTCGAAGCTGTCGCTGCTAGGACCTTCAAGACGGTCGAACTCCTTCGGGTGGGGTGTCATAATGATACCCTTGGGCAGCTGTTGGAGCCACGCCCGATGATTGGAGAGGATATTGATGGCATCGGCATCGCATACCAAAGGACACTGGGTGCGTCGCAATTGTGCGATGATGGCGATGGCGGTCTGTTCGCTGGTGCCCAGTCCTGGACCAATACCAACAGCAGAGAAGTCCTCCGTGTCGACGGCTTCAGAGAAGGTGGTCTCCTCACGGTCGAACTGCAGTACGGCCTCAGGTACGCTGATCTGCATGATCATATAGTTGCGCTTGGGAGTGTGGGTGGTGACTCGTCCGGCCCCTATCCGTAGGCAGGCTTTCGTGGCGAGGACAGCCGCACCTCCCATACCATAACTGCCCGCGATGATGAGGGCGTTACCCATCTTCCCCTTATGGGCGAAAGGATCACGAGGCAATAGCCTTTGGCGGATGTCGCCCTCTTCGAGCAGGGTGTAGTTGGCGTCAATCTTGTCTGTGCCCTCCTTGCTAAGCCGGATGTCAAGTACCTTCAACTGTCCGATGAACTGCTGGTTTTCAGCGAATAGGAACGAGAGCTTCTGATGCTGAAGCGTGAGTGTCATATCGGCACGGATGATATTGGCGCGGACATTATAGGTGTTGTCCTCAGTCATAAGACCTGAAGGAATGTCGATGCTGACGACTTTCGACGGCGAGGCGTTGATATACTTCACCAGTGATGCGAATCCGCCTGCCAATGGCTTGTTCAGTCCGGAACCGAAGAGTCCGTCGACGACAAGCGTGTCGGCTTCAAGCTGTGGGGGCTCAAACTCCTGGATCACTTCGATGAACGATTTCGCCTTCTTGTCCTGCAAACGCTTCTTATTGGTGGCACAGTCCTCGGAGAGATGTCCTTGGATATTGAACAGATAGGCTGTGACATCATAGTTGCGATCTAGCAGCATCCGGGCCACGGCAAGCGCGTCGCCACCATTGTTTCCTGGTCCGGCGAAGACGATGACACGTGTGGTACTGCCCCACACTTCTGTGATGGCCTGAGTGATGGCCATGGCTGCTCGCTCCATCAGATCAATAGACTTGACGGGCTCGTTTTCAATCGTATATTTGTCCAGTTCGTGTATCTGGGCACTCGTAAAAATCTTCATAATGGTGCAAAGGTAGGAAAAAGATTTGGTGATTCCAAAAATTTTTCGTACTTTTGCACAAAAATAACGTATTCGACCTATGGACACTGTAAAAATCAAGGACAAAAGCTTCCGTGTCTCCATCCCGGAGGCGGAAATCAAAGAGCGTGTGAAGGCGCTGGCAGAGCAGATGAGCAAGGACTTGGAAGGTAAGAATCCGATCTTCCTGGGCGTGCTTAACGGATCGTTCATCTTCGCCGCCGACCTGATGAGGGAGATGACCATTCCCTGTGAGATATCTTTCGTCAAACTGGCATCCTACCAAGGAACGACATCTACGGGTAAGGTGCAGGAAGTGCTGGGCATCAATGAGAATTTGTCCGGACGGACTGTTGTCATTGTGGAGGATATCGTGGAGAGTGGCCAGACGATGAAGCAGATGATAGAGTCGCTAGGGACGAGGAATCCAGAATCAGTTCGTATCTGTACGCTGTTCTTCAAACCAGAAAAGCTGAAGGAGGAACTGAATCTGGATTATGTGGCCTTCAGCATTCCCGATGACTTCATCGTGGGCTATGGCCTCGACTACGACGGCCTGGGACGCGAACTGAAAGATGTATATACCATCGTGGAGTAATAAATCGTAAATAGTAAATAAGTAAATCGTAAATCAGATGAAGAATATTGTAATTTTCGGTGCACCAGGCTCAGGCAAGGGCACGCAGAGTGACAAGATGATTGAGAAGTATGGTCTGAACCATATCTCCACGGGCGATGTGCTTCGGGCGGAAATCAAAAACGGTACGGAACTCGGCAAGACAGCCAAGAGTTACATCGACCAGGGACAGCTGATCCCCGACGATCTGATGGTGAGCATCCTCGCCTCAGTCTACGATGCCTTCGGCCGTGAGCACAAGGGCGTCATCTTCGACGGCTTCCCACGCACCATCCCACAGGCAGAGGCCTTGAAGAAGATGCTCGAGGAGCGTGGCGACAAGGTGGCTGCGATGATTGAACTCGACGTGCCTGAGGACGAACTGATGAAGCGTCTCATCCTCCGTGGCCAGCAGAGTGGCCGTGCCGACGACAACGAGGAGACCATCAAGAAGCGCCTCGTGGTGTATCACTCCCAGACTCAGCCGCTCATCGAGTGGTACAAGCAGGAGGGTGTTCACTATCATATCAACGGCCTCGGCGAACTTGACCGCATCTTCGCTGACATCTGCGCTGTCATCGACAATATTTAAATATGGAGAGTAATTTTGTAGACTACGTGAAGATCCTGTGCCGGTCAGGAAAGGGCGGCAGGGGATCGATGCACCTTAAGCACGTGAAGTATAATCCCAACGGCGGTCCCGATGGTGGTGACGGCGGTAAGGGAGGCAGCATCATCCTGCGCGGCAACCATAACTACTGGACGTTGCTTCACCTGAGATACGAACGTCATATCTTCGCCGAGCACGGTGGCAACGGTGGCAAAGACAAGTGTCACGGCACCGATGGTAAGGATGTGTATATCGATGTGCCCTGTGGTACCGTGGTCTACAATGCCGAGACGGGCAAGTATGTCTGTGATGTCACCTACGACGGACAGGAGGTCCTGCTCCTGAAGGGTGGCCGAGGTGGACTGGGTAACTTCCAGTTCCGTAGTGCCACGAATCAGGCGCCTCGTTATGCACAGCCTGGAGAACCCATGCAGGAGATGACCATCATCCTCGAACTGAAGCTCCTGGCTGATGTGGGTCTCGTGGGATTCCCCAATGCCGGCAAGTCTACGTTGGTGTCCGCGCTCTCCAATGCCCGTCCGAAGATCGCCAACTATCCTTTCACCACGATGGAACCCTCCCTCGGCATCGTGGGCTATCGCGACAACAAGTCTTTCGTGATGGCTGATATTCCTGGCATCATCGAGGGTGCCTCGGAGGGCAAGGGCCTTGGTTTGCGCTTCCTCCGCCATATCGAGCGCAACTCGCTGCTGTTGTTTATGGTGCCGGGAGATACCGATGACATCAAACGTGAATATGAGATTCTGCTCAACGAACTGCGGCAGTTTAATCCTGAGATGCTCGACAAGCACCGTGTGCTGGCTGTGACAAAGTGCGATCTCCTCGACGACGAACTCATTGAGATGCTTAAGGCCGACCTCCAATCTCACAATGGGGACTGTCCCCTTTGTGAGATTGTCTTCATCTCCGCCGTTACAGGCTTCGGACTGGAAGAACTCAAGGATGTGCTTTGGCGGGAACTCAATGCCGAGAGTAATAAGTTGGCAGCCCTGACGGCTGAGGATACACTCGTACACCGTGATAAGGATATGAGCCGCTTTGCCGAGGAACTGGCTGACGAAGGAGAAGACGAGGATATCGAATACATTGACGAAGACGAGATCGAAGACCTCGAAGACTTCGAATATGAGGAAGATGAAGAAGCCTGAGCCACAACTCCATTATTATGATATAGCCCCTTGTGTGACGGCTTTCAGCAGCACGCGCCATGGTGGCGTGAGCGAGGGTAACTATGCCTCATTCAATGTCAACCCCTATTCTGGCGACAATCCGGAGCATATCGCCCAGAACCGAAAGGCACTCTGCAAACTGCTTCACATCAAGCCTGACCGTCTCATCATGCCCCATCAGGTGCACGGCACGGGTGTCACCCAGATCAGCAAGACCTTCTTCCTCTTATCAGAAGACATCCGTCGCACCGCCCTTGAAGGCATTGACGCCCTGATCACCAACGTGACGGGAGTCTGCATCGGTGTCTCGACGGCCGACTGTATACCTATTATTATATATGACCCTGAGCATCATGCCGCTGGCGTGGTGCATAGCGGCTGGCGCGGCACGGTGGCCAATATCGCTGAGGCGGCAGTAGCAGCGATGGTGAGGTCGTATCATTCTAAGCCCGAAAGTCTGCTGGCCGTCATAGGTCCAGGCATCTCACGACGTAACTTCGAGGTGGGCGATGATGTCTATGAGCCCTTCGCCGCAGCCGGATACCCTATGGATGCCATCGCAGAGAGGATGGACAAGTGGCACATCGACCTGCCCCATTGCTGTCGGCTGCAACTCGAAGCCGCAGGCATCCCCTCGGCAAATATCCGCCTCACAGACATCTGTACCTACGACCAGACCGCCGATTTTTTCTCTGCCAGAAAGTTAGGCACATCGTCTGGTCGCATCCTCACGGGAATTGTCTTAAGATAACATAACGCAAGTATTGTTCATTTATCTTAAAAAAAGTTCCTTTTTTATATCTTTATATCGAATCTTTTTCCTAACTTTGCAGCGAAAATTGGAAATCAGTCGTTTTAACGACGTATTAATTAATTAATAACTTTACCAAATTTATGCAGAAAAGATTGTTTTTGCTGGTTGTTACATTGCTGACCTTTTCGTTGTCAGCCGTAGCACAGGTGACGACTTCAGGTATCAATGGTATTGTGACCGCCAATAACGAGGAGGCTATTGGCGCCACGATTACTGCGAAGCACGTTCCCTCTGGAGCGATCTATCGCGCTGTTACCAATGTGAACGGACGCTACACCATCACTGGTATGCGTAGTGGTGGCCCTTACGAAGTCGAGGTTTCTTACATTGGCTATCAGACGAAGAAATTCACTGAGATCCAATTGGCCCTCGGTCAGAACACTGTGATCGACGTGACCCTCTCTGAGGGCAGTGAGATGTTGCAGGAAGTGGAGGTCGTTGCTGCTGCACGTAACACGATGCGCTCCGACCGTTCTGGTGCTGTGACAAACTTGAATGGTGCCCAGATGGCTGCCGTGCCTACGATCGGCCGCTCGATGACCGACATCATGAAGATGACGCCGCAGAGTAGCTCAGCCAGCGGTATGGCCATCGGTGGTGGTAACTACCGTCAGTCAAGTGTGACTGTCGACGGTGCTGCTTTCAACAATGCCTTCGGTCTGGGTTCCAGCCCGCTGCCTGGTGGTGGCACACCTATCTCACTCGACGCTCTGGATCAGATGACCATCTCCATAACGCCGTACGACGTTCGTCAGAGCGGATTTACCGGTGGTGGTGTCAACGCTGTGACCAAGAGTGGTACCAACGAGTTCAAGGGTAGTGTCTATACCTATCTCACCAGCACATCGCTGAAGGGTAGCCGTGTTGGTTCAACATCATTACCTGTTGACGATGGTCACACCAATACGTATGGTGCTACCTTCGGTGGCCCGATCATTAAGGATAAGCTGTTCTTCTTCGTCAACGGTGAATATGAGGATAACGTGGTTACGGGTCCTACCGCCCGTGCAAATTCTGATGGTAGGACCAAAGATTTTACGCCCACTAACCGTCGTCCTGCACTTGAAGAGTTGGAGAGCCTGTCTTCATATCTGGGAAAGACCTATGGTCTGACCACTGGTCCCTGGCAGGGTTACAACGTGAATACGCCCGCTTATCGTATTCTTGCCCGTGTGGACTGGAACATCAACGAGAACCATAAGTTCAATGTCCGCTTCACGAAGTCTAACCGTAAGTCTTCAAGTGCTGCTTCTGCTTCACGTTCTGTTCCTTCAAACAGAGCGACCGATGTCTATGGCGGTAACCAGAACACCTACGGAAGCAATAGCAACTACGGCATGAGCGCACTCTCCAGCCGTTACTATGCTGAGTATAAGTTTACTTCAATTGCTGCCGAGTTGAACTCTAAGTTCGGTAAGTTCAACAACACCCTCCGTGGTACTTACTCTTTCCAGGATCAGCCCCGTTCTACAGAGTATAACGACGCTGCTCCTGTGGTGGAGATCGTGATGAACGACGGTCAGGATCACTTCCCCACATGGGCTCTGACTGGTGATATCTTCACCTACGGCAACCTGGCTCAGACGAAGACCACCGTCATCACCGATGAGGTGAACGCTACCTTTGGTAAGCACAACCTTTTCGCTGGTATCCAGTTCGAACACAACTTCGCAGCCAACGGTTACGCTCAGGCTGCTGCCGGTTACTACACCTTCGAGGCTACTCCCGAGGAGGCTGCTGCCGGCGACTGGGCTTCGGTCTTCAATCGTGGTCCCCGTACCTTTGGTATCACCTACGGCAACAATGATGCCCACTCGATGTTCACCTCTGAGATGAGTACCAACCAGTGGTCACTCTACCTTCAGGACAATATCAGCTGGAGCGAGCGTTTCCGCATGTCTGTCGGTGCCCGTCTCGAGTTGCCTTCTTATCCTTCGTTGGCTGACAACTTCAATCAGGGTTACTACGACCTCGACTTCGGTGGCCGTCACTTCCGCACTGACAATGTGCCCAGCGCCAGTGTCAGCTTCTCACCGCGTATCGGTTTTAACTGGGACATCAATGGCACACGTAAGTACATCCTCCGTGGTGGTACGGGTCTCTTCGTAGGCCGTATGCCGTTCGTATGGCTTGTCTCTGCCGTTGGTAACTCCGGTATGGGTCAGACCTCTTACTGGGCTACTGCTGCCAAGGGCCAGAAGATGCCTTCGTTTACGATGAGTCAGGAGGATATGCTGAAGCAGATCGGTGCTACCAGCTCTACCTCTATCCCCAGCAGCCCCACCATCCTGAGTGAGGATCTGCGCATGCCGAAGACCTGGAAGGCTTCGCTGGCTTTCGATGCCAAGCTGCCTTACGACATCGACTTCACCCTTGAGGGTATCTACAACTGGGATCTGAACCCCGTAGTTGTTTCCAACGCCAATGTATACTGGGACGGTACGTCCACCGTCGACCTTGGTCATGGCGATATCCGTCATAAGATGTCTACCTATAACAGCCAGAGCGCTTATCTGCTGGAGAATGCCGGTAGCAAGGCTCACTACGCTTCTCTGAGCTTCCAGTTGCACAAGAACTTCGACTTCGGTCTTGATTTGAGTGCCAGCTATACCCTCTCAACGGCCAAGAGCTACACCGAGGGTATCGGCGATCAGGTATCATCGGCCTACAACAACTATCGTAACTCCATCCACGCTGTCAACGACAACGAGACTGGTTATGCTACATACGTGGCTCCGAACCGTCTGCTTGTGTCAGCCAGCTACAAACTGCAGGAGTCGAAGAACAGCAGTTCTACGTTCAGCCTCGTCTGGGATGCTTATCAGAACGGCTACCTCGGAAGCTATTCCTACAGCCGCTACTCTTACATCTTCGCCAGCAACATCAACAACGACCCGTCTGCTCCCGGCAACCTGATCTACGTGCCTGCATCTCGTCAGGAACTGAACAGTTGGGAATTCAAGGAGGGTAAGGTCGGTGGCGAGACCTATACTGCTGAAATGCAGCGTGATGACTTCTGGACATTTATCCAGCAGGATGACTATCTGAAGAACCGCACCGGTCAGTATGCTGAGCGTGGCGGTGCCAAGATGCCTTGGCATCATCAGCTCGACTTCCGTTACATGCGCGACATGAGCTTCAAGGCTGGCAATACCAAGCACACCCTGCAGCTCGGTCTCGACATTGAGAACCTGCTGAACTTCTTCTGCAAGGACTGGGGACTCTACAAGCAGATCACGGGTAACACCCTGCTGAGCTACGACAGCAAGACTGGTCAGTATCAGTATAACCTCGTGAACGGTGCCCGTCACCTCTCTACTTCTCAGAACTATGAGACGACGGCTTCCACCTATCGCATCCAGTTCACCATCCGTTATCTGTTCAACTAATAAA
>JAEEPF010000120.1 GCA_016284635.1 Prevotella sp. | reverse complement strand
GCCGTGCCGCAAGGACTGGCCAGGGCGTACTGATGCTCGGCAGTCTTCACCACCTGCACCGTCGTGCCGGGATACATGATGCTCTGGAAGTTGCTGATGCTGACGTAAGCCACGCTGGGCATGTCGTCGTAGAAGCGCAGCATCACCATACCCTGGGGACTGTTCTGTGGATCTACGACGGGATACATACGCTCCACGTAGTCCTTCACCTCCGGCTTGGGCACATCGGGAGCCACCACGGGGTTGTCGATGTCGGTGGTACACGAGGTCATGGTCACTGATGCCAGGCCGCCGGCGATGATGGCGGCGAGCATCCATTGTAATTGTCTCTTCTTCATAATCATAGTTTATTTTGGGTTTCGTTAGCAAATTTACATATCAAAACGATGGCAGCGGCGAGTGCAACGGTAAAAATGAGATTTGCATCCATACGCTTATATATTACTGGTGCAAAGGGGTGGCGAACTAGCCCCAAATCACGTCGTTGCGGTAGGCATCGCCAGTGCCCTCGCTGTGAGGGCACTCATGAGTAATGTTGCGATAATCAGTTTTCTCATATCCTTAATGATTATGATAGGTAGAACTACTTTTTCTGGTCCTTCTTGTGCTTCTTCATATAGCTGTGGTAGGCATCCACCATCTTCTGCCGCTGTTCGGGCGTGACGGTAATCATGCGGACATTGTAGCCCTCCTGGGGCACGAAACCATCCTTGTTGCAATTGAAACTGTAGATCATTTCGCCATGTATGTCGTCATAGACCTTGCCATCTTCACCGTAAAACAACTTCAGCACTTCGGCTCTCTCATCGTCACCATCGTCGCCAACGCCGCCAAACCAACCCATCAGTGGCATCTCCACATTCCACTGGTTCATGGCAATGATGATATACTTCTTGCCGTCCAAGGTTAATTCGGGCAGCTTGTCGCCAAACGACTTACGGTATTCCGACAGCAGATTCTCGTACAGCATGACGGTCATCGGATCAGAATAGTCAATACCCGCTTTCTTGTCGGCAGTGGCAAGTTTGCGCATATCCAGCATGTGGCACAAAGCCTTCGCAGCATCGCCGTTTATCAGGTTGAGCCCAATGCCCATCATGCCGCAGGTGATAACATAATCCTTATTGATGTCCATGCCAATTTTCTCAGCACGCATCAGTTCGTCAGTATAGAACAAGGCCTTCTTCAGGTCCTTCTTGTCGGAAGCCACCGTCATCAGCATGACAACCGACTCGCGGAAGACGGAGTCGGGCACTTCTTTGTTGAAGCCTGCGGCCTGCTGGTAGATGCGCTCATAGTATTTGGCGGCGCGCGACTGGTTGTAGAGACTGCTCTCCTTGTCGAGCAGCATGTGGCCCACCTCTAACTGAGCCTGCCAGTTAGTGGGGTTCTCGTCGGCCTCCTTCGACAGGCGCAGATACTTGTCCATATTGCTCTCTGTCTCTGCCGTCTGAGCGTTCACTACTGTTGTCAATGCGCAGCAAAAGAAGAAGGTGAGCACCATTCTTCCGGCTGCATAGGTCATCATAATCTTTTTCATTGTCGTTAATTATTAATTATCTTGATTCTATTTGTTGATCACTGCTGATGTTGTTTTAGAATTCACACCGCAAAGATACAAAACACCAGCGAAACGAATGTTTCACTGGTGGAAAAAAATGTTTCAAATCTGGGAATTCTACTCTTTTTGCTGCGAAACCTGCCGATACTCGCGGCAGGTCATGCCGTATGCGTTGCGGAAGAGGCGTGACAGCGTGACGCGACTGGGAATGCCAGAGAGCTCACCAATGACGCCGATGGGGTCGTCGGTGGTCTTCAGAAGATGAGCTACATGCTCCAGGCGATAACGGGTGATGAAGTCGCCGACGGTCTCGCCGTGGGAACACTCACGGACAGTCTGCACCACGTACTTGGCGTTGGTGCCGAGGAGCTGCGCCAGCGTCTCGCGGTTCAGGTTCTCGTCGGTATAGGGTTGCTGCTCGGCCATCAGTGCGCAGAGACGGCGGTAGAGTTGCTGCTCAGCGGTGAGGCTTTCTTCTGGAGCAGACTCTAACTGCTGGATAGACTGCTGCTGCTCCCGTTCGCGCTGTTCAATCTCTTCTAACAAGCGGCGGTTCTTTTCTGTGATAATCTTGTTATACTGTGCGGCTCGCCAGAACATATAGGCCACGAACATACAGACAAGGAGGGCTACGACGGCGAGGATGCGATAGATGATGACTGTCTGGCGGCGGCTGGCAACCTCTGCCTCTTTCTGGCGGATTTCCTGCTGCCGCTCTACGTCAATCTTCCTTTCCTGCAAGTGGATGGAGTCGGTCAGTTGGCGCATGCGGTCGGCAAGAGCAAGAACCTCGTCCTTGCGTCCGGCCTTTTGCAACGCCTTATACTGGTTCATCATGTAGTTCTTGATGTAAGCGGTGTTGATGGCGTTTCCTTTGGCCAAATAGAGGGTGTCTGCCTGACGGAACAGGCGGATGGCCTCGTCGTAGCGGTTGGTCATAACCAGATAGCGGGCATCGGCGCCGATGTCATATACCGACGGGTTCTCAGCCTGACGGTGCTTCAGGTAGAGAGCCTCGGCCTTGTCGCGCTGACCGTTGGCGGCATAGATCATGGCCTGACCGATGGTAATGTTGTTGTGGCGCATGTGGTGAACGTGGTCGGGTACGTTAGGACAGCGGTCCAGACGGGCCAGGGCCGTATCGCCTTTAGCCACCAGGGCCAGGGCCTTTTCTGCCTTGCCTTGCTCAAGATAGAACTCTGTGGCCTCTATAATGCCAGTGAACAGGCCGTCTATCACCCAGTAATTGTCGGTATGCGTCACGCCGTCCATCATCATGTTGATGCTTTCCAGATAATAGCGCTCGGCCTCGTCGGGATGCTCCAGATGGTACTCGCAATCGCCCTTGAAGGTCAGCGCACGGCTTTTCACCCGCAATGCCACCTGTTCGCTGATGCCAGAGACTCCGCCGCCCTGCTTCCTCTCATTGTCCACGTCGGCTATAATCTCGTCGGACAGACGGATCACCTTTCCGTATTCGCCATTTCTCTCCACCAATCCGTTCAGCATGAGGAGAGCCGAATAATAGGAATCACCTTCACGCTTCAGTTCAGGGTTGTTCAATATCCGTTCACCGTAGAATACAGCTAACCGCGTCTGTCCCATTACCCCGTAGATGTTGGTCCTGAGGAGGTTGGCCATTGCTGCCGAGAATATGCCCGCCTGCTCAGCACTGTCCACCCGCACCAATGCCTGTTCGGGGCTCTTGTACATCAAATCCTGCAGTTCGTGTTTCAATTGTGTCGCCTCCTCACTGCGGTCAGGCTTCGAGCAGCCCATCGTCAGGGCCACTATAGCGCATAATATAATAAGGTATAATAAACGTTTCATCTGTCCTCTTAATCGGTTCAAAGTTAAGAATCCGCCGACGCGGATCTATTGACTTCTTCGATGAAATACTTCTGGCAGGTCTTGGTCTTGTAGGCCAGATAGCCGAGTCGGTTCAGGGCACGACCCACTTCAACATTGATGCCCTTCGTCAGGTGGAAATTGGGGAAGGAATTGTTCAGTATCTCCACGATCTCATCGACACTCTTCAGCTTTGACTTGTCTTTGTCATCGGCACGTCGGAACGTCAGGCTGATCATCTTCTCCAGACTGCCCACACGCTCAAACTGACGGTTCTCGTCGATGATACGCAGGTTCTCGTCTTCATCGAACCAGTAGCGTTCGCCTCGGGCAATCTCCGCCACAAGCTGGGCATAAAGCTGCGGATAGTCAATCGGCGTGAGGGTGTCGATCTGATTCTCGACGACGATGCAGACGAAACGGCGCGAACCGCTCTTGTCGTCAGGCAACGGCCGCAGGTTGTTCGTCGTGGCGATGAACGAGGCATATCGCCGGCGCTGCTCGTAGGCCTTGCCGTAGGGTGGACGCATCTTCACGTCGCTCTTGGAAATTAGATGCTTCAGCAGCGGCTGCTGACTCTTCGACAGCATGTCGAACTCGTCGATGTTGATCAGCGCAAACGAGGTCAGCCCGAGGTTGATGGCCGTCTCGTTCTTGAAGTCGATCTTGTCATTATAGTAGTCGCGCAGTTCCTCTGGCAGCAGGATGCCGCAGAAGGTCGTCTTGCCGCAGCCCTGCTGTCCGATGAGCATCGGCACGATGGCGTTGCCGTGGTTGCGGTCGATACCCTTCCAGTGTGCCACCATCGAGAGCAGCCACTTGTGGAAGTCTTCCGTCCAATGCGGATTGCTGGTCTTGATGCGCTCTGCCAAGGGTGTCACACGGTCCTGTCCGTCCCACTTCGGCAGTTGCTCCAACCACTCGTTCACAGGGTCGAACTCCGGTATCATCGTCGATTCGACATAGCGCTTGATATCCTTGTCCCACGAGTCGAGGCCGGCCTTCAGCGCACGGATCGACATCGTGTTCATCGCCTCCTTCGTCAGGTCACTGAAGCGGTAGTCGAAGGAGTCCTTGGAACGGTACTGGGCGACGCCCGTCATCACGTTCTTCCGCAGTTCGTAGCGCGAGTTGAGGAAGGCCTCGGTCTTGTAGGTCAGCAGCTGCGAGGGCTTGACGTGCTTCAGCGGCCAGGTGGCCTTCAGCGTCTTGGAGTACTGCGAGTCGAACACCGTCTGCACATACTCCGCATCCTCGTTCAGCCGACCGTCGAAGAGTGTCATCCTAACGGCGAAGGCCTCCTCGATGCCGCTCTCGTGGCAGTTCATGGCGAGCACCTCTAAACAATGAGGAACAAAATCCTCTTCCTTGTCCAAGCGGCACTCCTCGAGGGCATCGGCCTTGCAGGCCTGATACTCATGCCGGCGGCTGGCCTCGGTGGAGAGACCCGGGATCACTCCTGACTCCTGACTCCCGACTCCTGACTCCTGTCTCCTTTCATGCCTCACCGTCCTCGACAGGCGTTCTGCCGTCTGGTCATCAGGCGACACCATCATCACGGCACAGTCGGGATTGAAGTACACATCCTCGTCGTGACTCATCTCACAACTGCTGCGCAATGACGGGGCGATGTTCTCCACTCGGATGGCCAGTTGGGTGGAGTAGAGGTAATGGAACTTCGCATAGGCGTTCAGATTGAAATTCTCCACTTCCGACTGCCAGTATCCCTCGGGGTTCTGCCAGTTGTTGCGCTCAGCAGCCTGACAGACGAGCTTCACGCTCCGTCCGTCGGCCCCCACGAAGGCCAGCAGGGTGTAGTCGATGAGGGCCGCCTCCAGTCGGATCTCCTCTGCCGTCTTGCGGTCTGGTAGGTTGTTGATCTCCAGGAGGATCATACCATTATATAAATAGGTCCACCGCTTGCCTTTCTCGTTCTTGATGGCCGAGGCGAAGCAGACGCGGGGCCTTCCGGTCTGTTCCTCAATCAGTTTGCCGCTCTTCAGCTTGCCCTTGCGGATCATCTCCACCACATCGCCGAGGGCATAACGGGTGTAGCGCTCCTGTCCGTCGCGCTGGTTGATCAATGTCACTGTCTGTCTGGTAATCTCTGTCATAAATCGTATTAAATTAATTCACGCCGCAAAGTTACAACATATTTAGGCGATTTGCAAGTAAATTGCCAAACAATTTTCTATTTTTTCTTCCATCTTCCATCAATGTGCACATATTACCAATAAATAAAGGCATTTTGATGGGTGGAAGAGAATCATTTATCTTCCACTTATCTTCCACCTTGAGACTGAAAGTTTACAGGCACTAAAGTCCGAGTTTAGTGCCTGCAAACTGGGAGTTTAGTGCCTGTAAACTCCTGAATTCTCGAGAGAATTGCGGACTTTACAGTATCCTTTCTCCGACTCCCGTGCCTTCCATCTCCGACTTTACTGCCTCCAAACTATTCTTTTCCCCTCCTAAGTTAGGAGGGGTAGGGGTGGTCTGAACCGCCTTACTAATCCTCCCCATTGTCATACTGATGCCTTGCACAACTTGTTCCGATGCCTTGTACAACTTGTACAGCCGCTTTGTACGACTCATACTGATGCTTAGTATACTGGTATACAAGGCATTAGAACGACTCAGACTTGGCCTATCTATACCTTGTGGAAGGCATGCCTATCACCGTTAGTAAGCATTCCTACCACCAAAAAATGGTGGAAGATAGGTGGAAGATATAAAAACATCTTCCACCTCGAAAACACCATTATATAAAGGTGTCTTCAATGAATGGTGGAAGATGGAATAGAATTTATAATCTTTTGTTTCGATTCGAATGGTTCTTTATTGCCAATTGCCACTTGTGACCTGACCGTTGGCATCGACGGCGTAGAGGATCTTTAGGATACCACCGCTCTTGTCTGCAATCCATTCGGCAACCTTACTGCCGGGTATGTCAAGACTTGAGTGGGAGCTGCCGGACTTTCCGCCCCCCAGCACTGTGCCGCTGGCGTTCACGGGATAGACACTGTAGGAGTAGGTATAGGATTCCGTGAATTTCTCGAGACTGGCATAGTCGACACCCTCCTTCGCCTTCACCATCAGGCGTATGCCGAAGGTGGCGGGCAACTTGGCCTGCACGCTCTTCGTCCAATCCTTCTTGGTCAGCGTCTCGGTCTGCACTATGCCATTGGCATCGTAGTACTCCACGGAGAGATTGGCTTTGTCGACCATGTCGTCGCTGACAGACAGGGTGACATCCATCACTGCGGCTACGGGCTTGTTCGAAGCCGGTTCTGATTTGTCGTCATCGTCGCTTCCGCAGGCGGTGAACACTGTTGTTGTCATTGCGCAGCAAAGGACGGCTGCGAGCGTCATTAGATACTTTTTCATAATGTCAATTTTTTTAAGTGAATAAAAATGTATTTAGTTCTGTATTCTTTCTTCTTCAGACATGGGCAGCTTAAAGTGCGAGTCTAATGAGCGTTGAGCCACGGTGGCCGACCTGTACGGCATAGACTCCAGCGGTGAGCCCAGACAGGGAGAGGATACCGTCTGAGGAGGTTTCTGTGCGGAGCACGGGGCGCCCGCTGAGGTCGAACACTGTGACTGTTTCAGAGCTGTCGATGCCATCGATATGTATCATGCGACCGTCGAGACGGAACTTCAGTCCGGCGGGCTGGTGCTTGGATATCTCCCTGATGCCTGTCAGTCCTAAAATATCGAGCAGTCCGGCGTAGGCGTCTATTTCACCCCAGCCGTAGTAGATATTCTTGTCTGTGCCTGAGAATTCGGGCTCTGGTTGGTGGCTGGTACGCTCGATGACACCCAGGATATCCTCGGGAGTGAGGTCTGGCTTGGCCTGCAGCCAGAGGGCGACGACACCGGCAGCGATGGGCGACGACATGGATGTGCCGCTCATGGCCCAGATAGCATACTCCTTGCCGAAAGCCTCACTCTTATAGACGGTTTCCATATTGGTGCTCTCAATGTCTTCAGACACATAGAATGAGTTATACACTGAGAGAATGTTATGCCCGGGTGCCACCACGTCGGGCTTGATGCGACCATTCAACGTCGGGCCGCAGGAACTGAACGAAGTCAGATGTCCCTCCTCGCTGCCTATGGGTAGGTAGGTTTCCTGCTGGTTAAGAATGTTGGTGAACGAGGTGCGCTGGTGCATGGCGCCTACGGTGATGACACGCTCCAGGCAGCCGGGAATGCCAATTGTCACTATTTGGCAACCACGCGAATTGAGTACGTTCTCTGCGCTGAACCGAACAGTCGACGTGTTGGTAACATACCCCATCATATCCACCTGTGCCGGTGCCTCTACGAGCAACTTTCCGTGCATCGACACAGTGTTTTCGTCTTTCCTGATGACGTTCATAAAGCTGTCGGTCGGGGTAATGACTACCTGGTAGACAAGCTTGTCGTAGGCACCCCGTTCGGCCTCGAAAGACACCTGCATTTCCGGAGTGTTGTATGTCAATTCCTCTCCCATGGCCACGGCTTCAAGGATTCTGTGCGTGCTGACGAAGAGCGTGTCTGCAATGCCGTCGAAGGTAAGGCCGAACTTGAAGGCAGGCTCTTCGGGTTGGGTGCGCAAGAAGAAGATGAAATCGCCCGTGGTCGCGCTGTAGTAGACGTCCTGTTCTAATGCGGTGCCCGCTTCCTTCTTCAGGTAGGTTTTTTGGTGACCGTTGTTGCCAGCCGATGCTACGACAATGTGGCCAGGGCCGACCAATTGGTTGAACACTTCCTCGTAGAGTGTGTAGTCGTCGAAGAAGTTGGCCGCACTCCCGAAGCTCCAGTTCACCACGCAAGGCTCGCCTGCGGCATCGGCAGCCTCGAAGATGTAGTAGAGCTCCACGAGTTCAACCACGCTGGAGAGTTCCACATTGATTATTTCGTCGTCGATGAAAGTATAGTCTTCACGATGACTGAGAATGTATTCTCTGAGACGCTCCAGGAATCTGTCGGTATAATGCCCCAACGGGATGTATGCCCCCATGATGTCTGCCTCAGGAGCCATGCCAACGTAGCGGCCGTCAAGTCCGCAGCCAGCCAAAGAGCCCAAGACGTGGCTGCCGTGGTTCTCACTGTCGGCATTGGTGCAGAAGCGGGCGGCCAGCACCTCGGCAGGCGTGCTGTAGACCATGCCGAGCCCGTCGTTCGTGGCATCGGGAGCCATCGGGTCCCAGAACCATTTGATGCGTGAGGTGCCGTCGCTGTTGCGGAACGCGGGGTGGGTGAAGTCGAAGCCGATGTCCATCACACCTGCCACGACGCCCTTGCCGGTGAAGGCCTGGGGGAGGGCCGTAGAAAATTCCTGGTTCCACACCTTGTCGACGCCGAGGATGACGGCGCTGGTGTCGTTCGTCAGTTTCGACGGAGCATAGGCCTCCATGCACAGAATGTTTGGGCTTTTGTCCAGCTCACCCAACATGTCGATGGGCAAGAAGGCGGCACAGACGGCGTTTCCGAAGTCTTGCAGCACCACGCCGCCAGCCTCACGGACGGCAGCAGCCTCGTCGGTGTTCTTCACCAGGGTCAGAATGTAGTTTCTCACTGTGCGGCCTCGTACGCGCATTGGCCCACCATTTTTCTTCACCTCCAGCATCTCCTGCGAGTACTTTGCATGGAGCCAGGGTGACATCTTAGTTTTCTGAAACGGGGTCTGCGCCTCGATACCCAATATGCAGCAAAGGACGGCTACGAGCGTCATTAGAATCTTTCTCATAATCATATTATTAAAACTACGTACAATCAATTAGCAGGCACGAGGAATTGCAGGTCATACTCGTCTAAGTTCTGGAAACTAAGACTCCAGCTACCGCCGTCCTTTGCCCAATATGAAAGCTGTGCTTCGATGGTCTTGTCGGCAGAGAGGAAGAGGTTGCAGACATCGGCATCGTAATCGTCGAACTTCAGGATGCCCTCGTATGTGAATCCATTACGCTCTAATTCGGTCTTTACTGCTGGAAGCGAAATGGGCGAATTGAAACCGTAGGAAACAAGAAGCAGACTGCCACCGGAGGCGTTTCCGAAAAGGTACTTGATGGTTCCGTTGTCCTTTGTGTAGGTTTTCTTCCAGGTCGCCCCCCCTTGCTGTTGGTATTCATTCAAAGCATCGGGATTGTTGTCAGTCCAGTCGGGGTAATTCGCCTTCATATATGCCTCTACATCGGCAAGCGACGCGCCAAACTGCAAATAAGGCTTGATAACAATAGAGCCGAGATTGATTACCACCCCATTGTTCACATCGATAGACGGAAAGGTGGGGTTATCTTCGTTACTACTACAGGCGGTGAACACCACCGTTGTCATTGCACAGCAAAGGACGGCTGCGAGCGTCATGAGATACTTTTTCATGTTTGTTATGTTTTAATTGGGTTTATAATGTTTATTGTTCTTTATACCTTCGCAGTTCATCACGCATTTCCATGTTCTCGTCGATGAACTCCTTGAGGTGGGCGTTATTGTCGCTGATGCGCCACCGCTGGAACACGATGACGGCAACCAATGCCAGTACAATCACGATGATGGCAGCGGCGAGGGCGACGGTTAGGATGAGGGATGTTTCCATACGCTTCTGTTGTTTTAGATTTCTGTTGCAAAAATACAACCCGCCATCGAAACCGATGTTTCGCTGGCGGAAAAATATGTTTCAAAATAGGAAAAAGTGCATTTCCCCCCTGTTTCACCAAAGGAAATGGGGCTATATCTTGCGGTACTCAGTGGGCGTCATACCGTAGGCGTTGCGGAAAAGGCGGGCGAGGGTAACGCGGCTGGGGATACCAGAGAGTTCGCCGATGATGGCAATAGGGTCGTCGGTGGTCTTCAGCAGACGGGCAACGTGCTCCAGACGGTAGCGGTTGATGAAATCACTGACCGTCTCGCCCTTCGAGCACTGACGGATGGCCTGCTCCACATACTTCGCATTGCTACCGAGAAGCTGTGCCAGCATGTTGCGATTCAGCTCAGCGTTGGTATAGGGTTTCTGCTCATCCATCAGCGTGCAGAGACGGCGGTAGAGTTGCTGCTCGGCGGTGAGTTGTTCCTCAGGAGCGGCCTGCAACTGCTCCATCTCCTGCTGCTGTTCCTGTCGGCGCTGCTCTATCTCTTCATAGAGTTTGTGGTTCTTCTCCGTCAACACCTTATTATATTTATAGGAACGCCAAAGCAGATAGGCGATAAGCAGGATGACAAGGACGGCACTGGCGAGGATGATACGGTGGACGACAAGCGACTGGTGCTTATTGGCAATCTCCTCTTCCTGACGCTTGATTTCCTGCAAATGCTCCACGTCGGTCTGACGCTCCTGCTGGCGCAGAGAATCCGTCAGTTGTCGCATGCAGTCGCCCAAGGCCAATGCCTCTTTATCACGTCCTGCCTTTTGCAGTGCATTGTACTTGTGTACAAGAA
>JAEEPF010000304.1 GCA_016284635.1 Prevotella sp. | reverse complement strand
CTTCCCATTCCGAACAGAGAAGTTAAGCCCGCCTGCGCCGATGGTACTGCAATGCAATGCGGGAGAGTAGGAGGCCGCCTTCTTTATATGAAATAGGAGTCGCAGATGCGGCTCCTATTTTTTTTGCCTTTTCCCCTCCTAAGTTAGGAGGGGCTAGGGGGGGGCTGATCCGCCTTATTATCACCTGCTTATTGCGCTCTTAGCGCATCGGCGATGATGTCGGCCATGCGGGCGGCACCCTTGGCGTCGGGATGGATGCCGTCGGGCAACACCTTGTCACCATCGTTGGCGAAGAGAGTATGCAGGTCGATGACTTCAAGGCCGTACTTCTGGGCGACTTCCTGCTGAATAGGAATGACGCCATTGACGATCACAGAGTCATTGATGTTCCATGTTGACTTGAAAGCGGGGATAGGCGTGCAGAGATAGATCTGCGGTTTAGCTGGGGCGGCACCAGACTTGGCTGCCTTTGCCTGTGCCTTCGCCATTGCCTTCTGAGCCTTCTTTACGGGCATATTGGCATACTGCTTTAAGTCAGGACGCAGTGTAAATATCATCTGCTCCAGATCCTGCTTGAACTCTGCGTTGTACTGCCAGTTCTCTGGCTTCGAGTCGTTGGTGCCTAGTTTGATGATGACGATCTCTGGCTTAAAGTCGAGTGCATCGCGCCAGGCAGGCTCGTTCATATAGGGCCAGTCACCCTTGTTGAGCATTGTGCGTGAGCTCACACCGAAGTTCCTTACCCAGTAGCCGTCGCCCAATTTTTTCTGTAACATGGCAGGATAACCGTAGGCCGAGGCCATATCGATGCCAAAGCCGTCGGTGATACTGTTGCCGAGACAGGCTACGCGGACAGCATCCTCCTTAGGAGCCTCACGTGCATCGAGCCAATTGCCGATATCCGTGAGCAACTGCTGGTGGTACTTGAACCAAGGGCCGAAGCCGAAACCGTGATCACCTGTGGGATAGACATACATGGCGCAGTCGTTACCAGCATTGCGCATAGCCTTGTAATACTCCAGTCCGTTGGTTACAAATGGCACCAGACGGTCGTCGCTGGCAGAGATGATCAGCGCAGGAGGCGTTATGTGGCGCTGCACAGCGTTCATCGTTGAGAAGCTGCGCACGAGTTCAGGATCCTTCTGTCCCTCTTCACTGAGAAAGTTCACGCACGACCACTTGTGACTCACGCGCTCATCCATCGAGATGACCGGATAGAATAGTATCGAGAAGTCTGGGCGCACGTCGAAGGCCGAATGGGTGGAGATGACTGATGCCAGATGGCCACCAGCCGAGAATCCCATGATACCCACGTCGCGAGGGTTGATACCCCATACGGTAGCAGAGTCGCGAACAATCCTAAAGCCATTCTCCACATCGCTGATGGGAATGGTTCGGTCGCCATTAGGCAAGCGGTAGTTCACCACGAAATAACTGATGCCACGCTGGTTGAGCCACTTAGAAGCCATCGTGCCCTCGTGATTGTTCGACAGCACGGAATATCCACCTCCTGGAATGCCCACAATGGCTCGGCCAGAGGGCTTTTCGGGGAGGAAACAAACCATTTGTGCCTGACCGTCGTCAGTCAGGTTGAGCGTAAAAGTTCTCGCTGTCTGTGAGGACACGGCGAGTGTCATACAGACAGCGAGAATAATCAGAATACTGCGTTTCATGCGAACGGATTCTCTGTGGGATAGAAGTCACCCTTCGGGAAGTTGTAGTCGATCTCGTCCACGGGGATGCCCATGTACTTCAGCACCTCCCAGAGGTACTTGCCCTGATGGCCGAACATAACGGCGCAGTGGTGCGGGTAGTGCTTCTCGATGAGGACGTGACGATAGAAGCGGCTCATGTTCTTGATACCGAAGATACCGATAGAACCGAACGAGCGGGTAGCCACAGGAATCACCTCACCCTGTGCGATGTAAGCGCGGAGCTTGGTGTCGGCAGTAGACTGCAGACGATAAACTGTAGCCAGACCGGGCTGGATGTCACCCTCAAGGGTACCGTTGG
>JAEEPF010000303.1 GCA_016284635.1 Prevotella sp. | reverse complement strand
ACACACGCACCGCTTCGTAGTCATGGATAAATTGTCCATAAAAAGATTTTTACATTTACATATTTCTAAAAAACGTACATCTAGGTTACACAAACAAAAAACCGCAGCGGCTTAGGCTGCGGCTTTTTTAATTGCACTGGATTCTATCGGGGCTTTGCCCCTCCAGAATGACAGCTCCAGGATGACACAATAGTCGGAATGGTTTACATTCCTAACCACTGTTTACTAACCACTAATCACTTTTTGCTTCTGTGGCTATTCTTGATCCATTCGGTCTTGTGGACTTCCGGGATGTCGTCGAGCAAGCGGAGCGTGTGCGGTTCATTCGTGTTGTCGAGCACTTCAGCAGGAGTACCCTGGTTCACGATTTTACCGTCGTGCATGATGAAGATACGGTCAGAAACGTAGTTTGCAAGGCCGATATCGTGGGTCACGAACACCACGGTCATCTTCAATTCGTCTTTCAACTTGCGGAGGTAATCGAGGATGTTTGCACGAACGCAGGCGTCCACCATGGAGGTAGCTTCGTCAGCGATAAGAACCTTCGGACGGAGCGCGAAGATACGGGCGAGAAGCATACGCTGCATCTGACCACCGGAGAGTTCGAACGGATACTTGCCTTCGATATCAGCCGGAGTAACGTTCACAGCCATGAGACCTTCGTCAACGCGGCGACGGACTTCTTCCTTGGACGGCTTGTCCTTGAGGATGTTGAGAGCGTCTTCGAGCTGGCTACGGATGGTGAAGAACTGGTTGAAGCAGCCGAACGGGTCCTGGAACACAGACTGAACTTCGTTCCAGTGGTCCTTCAAGTTCTTGATTGGCTTGTCGCGATAGAGGAACTGGCCGCGAGTCGGCTGGTAGAGGCCGAGCATGATCTTTGCAAGCACGGACTTGCCGCAACCGGAACCACCCACGATGGAGATGAATTCTTCGTCGTAGATGTCAAAGGAAACGTCCTTAACGGCAGTCTTCAAGTTCTTGCCGGCACCGAAGTCCTTGCTGATGCGCTTGGCAGAAAAAACAATGGGCTTATCACTTTGCATAATCGCACCTCACGTCACGATCGCCGACAATGCGGAGATTCTGGGTATTCTTCTTGCAATCCGGGCATGCCTTGCTGCAACGCGGAGCGAAGCGGCAGCCCACAATCTTGTTCTTGAGGCTCGGAGGAGCACCTTCGATAGCCACCGGATGGCGGCCACGCTGGGAAGCTTCGGTACTGAGCATAGCGCCCATGAGAGCCTGCGTATAAGGATGACGCGGATCCTTGACGACCTGTTCTGCCGTACCCTTTTCGACGATTTCGCCGGCGTACATGATGGCAATGTTGTCAGCCACGTGGTAGAGGAGCGGAAGTTCGTGGGTAATGAAGATCATCGTCGAGAAGATGCCCTTGTCAAGAAGATCGAAAATCATCTTGATCACTTCTTTCTGCGTGGAAACGTCCAAAGCAGAAGTCGGTTCGTCAGCGATAACCATTTGCGGGTTCAAGAGCGTGGAGATACCGATCACGGAACGCTGGCGTTCACCGGCGGTAAGCTGGATCGGGAAAGAGTTCAAAACGCGTTTCGTGTCCATGCCGAACAAGTCAAAGCGTTCGCAAAGGCGGTCATAGACTTCCTTCTTGTCAATCGTCTTGCCGGGCTGCTGGTGGGCAGCAATCACGTCGGCAGCGATATCCTTGATCTTGCGGACCGGGTTCAGGGCGTTGAATGCACCCTGCGGAATCATCGAGACCTTCTGAGCGAGGACGTTTGCACGGACGTCTTCGATGCTGCGGTTCATGAGGGATTCCATCTTGTCGCCGCTCTTGACGCGAACGTCACCGGATTCCGGATAAAGCGGCGGAATGCACATACCCATAAGGCCAGAGACGAGCGTCGATTTACCGCAACCCGATTCACCGGCGATACCGAGAATTTCCCCCTGCTTCATGGAGAAGGACACGTCTGTAACAGCGTGAGTCTTGTCTCCAAAACGGCCGAGGTAGTAAAGACCCAAGTGGTCAACTT
>JAEEPF010000008.1 GCA_016284635.1 Prevotella sp. | reverse complement strand
ATTCATGGATAGGTACCCCATGATGGATGGCAGCAGCGATGGCCACACCTTGGGCACGGCCTAACTTCAGCATCGACTGCACGTTCTTGCCGAAGAACGGTGCCTCGATGGCCATCTCATCAGGCAGATAACCGTCGATGACGCCTGTCACCCGTTCAAAGATATGTCCGAGTTTTAGGTAGCCGTCGGCAAACTTCCGCAGGTCGATGACGCCCATCGTCATCATCTGTGCCTTACCGTCCTTCACCTTCAGTAGCCCGTAGCCCATCAGGTTCGTACCAGGGTCAATGCCCAATATGATCTTCTCCATATCGGGTGCAAAATTACGAATTTAATTTGGATTATGCAAATAATCCTCCGATTTGATAGACCAGCGCACTTGCAATCCACGCAACAATAGTCGTATAGAGTGCAGCGAAGCCAGCCCAGCGCCACGAGCCCGTTTCATTCTTGATGGCAGCGATGGTGGCGATGCAGGGGAAATACAATAATATAAATATAAGGTACGCGTACGCGATAAGCGGACTGATGCCCTCCTGCAGCATGACCTGTCTCAGATGCGTGTATTTCTCGTTATCATCGCTGAACTCTTCGTCGTCGCCGAATGAGTCATCACCAGAGTAGAGCACACCAATCGTTGAGGCCACAATCTCCTTGGCACCGATACCTGCTATCAAACTGACATCGAGTTTCCAATTAAAGCCCTGTGGGGAGAAAATGGGCTCGATGGTCTTACCCATTCGGCCGATATAACTCTGTTCTTGTTGTTGTTCACGGCTGAGGCTTTCATTGTGAGGGAAATAGCCGAGTGCCCAGACGATACAGGAGGCCACGAGAATAATGCCACCCATCTTTTTCAGATATTCCTTGCCTTTCTCCCATGTGTGACGCCATATGGCCTTGGGTGTCGGCCAACGATAGGGTGGGAGCTCCATCACGAAAGGCGTATCCTCACCCTTGATGACTAGCGAAGAGAATATCTTGCTGATGATGACCGACATCAGGATGCCGATGGCGTAGAGCGACAGCAGCACCCACGAACGGTATTGTAGTGAGAAGAACGTGCCGGCAATCATAATATAGATAGGTAGGCGTGCCGAACAACTCATAAACGGCAGGATCATCATCGTGATAATCCTCGACCTTCGGCTTTCGATGGTACGGGTGGCCATCACGGCAGGCACATTACAGCCGAAACCCATGATCAGTGGGATGAATGACTTGCCGTGCAGTCCCATCTTGTGCATCAGTTTGTCCATGATGAAGGCTGCTCGTGCCATATACCCAGAGTCCTCCATCAGCGAGATGAAGAAATAGAGGATAAGGATCTGAGGCAAGAACACAATAACACTTCCTACGCCTCCGATGACACCATCCACGAGCATCGCCTTCAACGGCCCGTCAGGCATCGTCGCGCTGATCTTGTCTCCTAACCAAGCCACACCTTCTTCAATCCAGTCCATCGGGTACTGGCCTAACGAGAAGGTGGTTTCGAACATTACGTAGAGCAACAGGAAGAAAATGGGGAAGCCGAAGTACTTATGTGAGAGTACCCAGTCAATGCGGTGGGTCGTCTTGTAGGTGTCTTCTTTCGTGCCAGTCTTGAATTCAGCCTCTTTCAGGGCACCGTTGATGAAGCCGTACTTGGCATCCATGATGGCGGTTTCAGAATCATCACCAGTCTCTTCTTTCACACGTGTCGAAGCCTTGTCGCGTGAGTTTGTCAGGTTGTGGAAGTCCTTCATACGGTTCTCACCGGCCATGTGCTTGCCTAAGTAGTCGAGCACCTGACTGTCGTGCTCCAGTAATTTGATGGCCAGATATCGGGTAGAGTAGTGCTGGGTGATATGCTCATCGGCCTTCAGGTATTTCTGAATGTGGGCGATACCGTCTTCAATCTCGTGACCGTAGTTGATATGCAGGTGTCGCGAGGCCTTGCTGGTTCCCTCGTACACCTGAATGACGGCCTTGAACAGTTCCTTCACACCTGTACCGTTCTTAAATGAGGTGGGAATCATCGGAATACCGAACAGACGGCTCAGCGTGTCGATATTCACCTGGTCGCCGCGTCGTTCAAACTCATCGTACATGTTCAAGGCGCAGACCATCCGGATGTTCATGTCTACGAGTTGGGTGGTCAGGTAGAGGTTGCGCTCCAGATTTGAGGCGTCGATCACGTTGATCACCACGTCTGGCATTTTCTCCGTCAGGTGCTCTCTCACATAGAGTTCTTCTGGTGAATAACAACTCAGCGAGTAGGTGCCAGGTAGGTCTGTCAGGTTGAAATCATAACCGAACATCGAGGCGTGAGCCTCAGTGGCATCGACGGTCACACCAGAGTAATTACCCACATGACCGTGGGCGCCTGAGGCATAATTGAACAGCGAGGTCTTACCGCAGTTTGGGTTACCCACCAGTGCCACATTGATCGTTCGGCGCTCTCGTTTGGCGATATGCTGGAGATAGTCGTCAGGGTGGTCTTCTGGATGTAGAGGAGTGTGGAGTGTGGAGTGAGGAGTGAGATTACCTTGGAGGCGGGAATCTGCCACAGGAGTATTCTCACTCCTCATTCCACCCTCCTCACTCCACGAGTTACCGCTTACCACTTCAATATGGTCGGCCTCCTGGTGTCTCAGCGACACTTCATAGCCCATCAGCTTATACTTTACTGGATCTTGTAGGGGTGCATTCAACAGCACCTCCACCTCCTGTCCCTTGATGAATCCCATCTCGATAATCCTTTTCCGGAATCCACCATGTCCTAAAACCTTGACGATAATACCTTTTTCGCCCGTCTTCAGCTCTGATAGTTTCATACCTTATTTATTATTTCTGGTGCAAAGGTACATAAATATACTTGCAAACGGGTTGCATTCACCTACAAGTTTATAAAAATACCTAAAAATGGTGATGGGGGGGCAGAATCTGCTTTAGGTCATGGCCTACTCTGGCAGAGAATTCTTCTGTGCCCCTGGCGTTCAGATGGATGTAATCCTTGAACATCGTCGTATCATTGCCAAACAGATCCTGATAGTTCAGAACCGTCAGACGACTGTCGTGGTTGATGCTGTCTATCAGATTCCAGAACCTGTCCATCTCAAAGTATGTTGATGATATTTCTTTCAGGATGGGGGAACATACCAGTATCAGTCTGATGTTGTTGGCAGAGCACTCTTCGATGAACTGCTTGAACTGCGAGATGTTCTCCGGCGTGTGTTCGAACTTCTGCTTGCCTTTTATCAGACCGCTCGGATGGAAGGTCTGGTCAGGGAGAATGCTGTCGCTGGACTCATCGATATTGTTAAACTCGTTGACTACCTTTTGCAATTTTCCGGCATATCTGACGAGCCTGAAGTTATCAGCATACGACAATTCAGGCGTGATCTCTTTCAGGAAACTGAAGTTCTCACGGTCAATATACGGACACATGTCTATGCTGTATTTCGGCATCACATAGTCGAGGAAGGCCCATGGGCCGATTTCTTGTATGATATAGGCTGGGCGTGCATTTTGAGACATGTATGTCTTATACATGATGTTGTATTGGTAGATAAACGGATAGCCGGCAAAACCGATATTGAAACATTTGATGCCCAGCGTGTCACTTAATATGGAGTCATCATATCCCGATGCTCTTGAATTGCCCATGATGATTAGTTTGGCATCGTTGCCTTTCGTGTCATAAATCATATTGATCCGGCAATAAGGGGCAGTTGTCTTGCAGGTAAATGCTCTCTTCTCAAACTCCAGCGACAAGGGATAGACAACAGCCGAGATAATCAGCAGGACTATTGCCGCAAACAGTAATGCATTTTTGAGGAATCTTTTCATGGGATGTCAGAATTGGAAATAGATGAAACTGCCGATGTTGTCTGCCATGAAGAGATATGAGAAGATGGCGACGGCGATGCAGATGAACCATTTGACGGGCGTGGATCTGATCCATTGCATGTGAAGGACAAACGGATCCTCTCTCCGTAGCCATTCAATGGCCAGGAACAGGAAACACAGCATGATTTCCTTCACACCGTACAGGGCTGAGGGGTCGAGGAAGGGGTTGGTGCAGATGGACAATAGGAATCCTGTGGCCTGACTCATGGAGTCTGCCCTGAAGATAATCCATCCGATGACGACCAGGATGAACGTGACCGTCATCTGCATCGCCTCCTTCAGACTTGGCAGGAAACGGCCATGGGATACGACGTGGTCAAATTTGGAGTTAATACCAAAGATAATGTATATAGCCAAAAGTGAAGCATGAAAGAGTCCCCAGCATACGAAGGTCCAGTCTGCTCCGTGCCAGAGACCGCTGATGCCCCACACGATAAAGACGTTTCTGATAACCTTCCATCTCTCACATCTGCTTCCGCCTAAGGGGATGTAGACATAGTCGCGGAACCAGGTCATCAGGGAGATATGCCATCTTCGCCAGAATTCAGGGATGGATCTTGAGAAATAGGGAATATCGAAGTTTTTGGTCAGCTGGATGCCGAACAGCTTGGCACAGCCAATGGCAATGTCGCTGTATCCAGAGAAGTCACAATAGATCTGGAAAGTAAAAAGCACACCCAATATGAGAAGTGTCAGTCCTGGCAGATCCTGGTATTGGTTCCAATAGAAGTCGACAATGATGGCGCATCTGTCTGCGATGACAATCTTTTTCACGAATCCCCACAACAACTGCTTGCATCCGTCAACAGCTCTGTCATAATTAAAATGGCGGTCGTGCTGGAACTGGGGCAACAGATTCGTGGCCCGTTCGATAGGACCTGCCACTAACTGCGGGAAGAAACAGATGTAGGCGAAGAACTCCACAATGTCATGAGTGGCCTTTAACTTCCCCTGATAGACGTCGATTGTATAGCTGAGAGCCAGGAAGGTATAGAAGCTGATGCCCACAGGCAGGATGACGTCGAGCATTACCCAGTCTAACTGATAGCCTGCATTTCGAAACATCGCCTCGAAGTTCTCCATGAAAAAGTTGTAATACTTGAACACGCCAAGTATCAGAAGGTTCAGCGCGATATTGGCAAAGCTCACGGCCTTCTGTATCTTTCGCTTTCCCTCATAACGCTCCAGCAACAGACCGCTCGCATAGCTGCAGAACGAAGTGATGGCAATCAGGAACAGGAAACGCCAGTCCCACCAGCCATAAAACACATAACTGGCAGCTACCAGGAACAAGTTCTGTACCCTCCTACTCCGGAACACAAACCAATAGAGTAGGAATACGATGGGCAGGAATAGGATGAACTCGAAAGAATTGAACAACATGACATCTCTTCTATTATCACGCTTCGGTCTCGAAATAGTTCTCGAGTTCGATGCGGGCACTTCCTTCAGCGTTTGAGAGATCTTTGATCACTACGCCTTTTTCGAGGAGGGTGATGCGGGTGGAGATGTCGATGGTGTGCTGCAGGTTGTGGGAGGAGATGAGGATGGTGGCTCCAGTCTCCTTATTATAATCGGTGAGCACGTGTTTGAGGATGTTCTGCGACGAGGGATCGAGGAAGTTGAAGGGCTCGTCGAGGATCACCAGCTGGGGCTTGTTGAATAGGGCCGCGATGATACCCACCTTCTGTTTGTTACCAGCCGAGAGGTTGCGGATGAGTTTCTTCTGTCCGAAGATCTCTCCAGAGGCGAGACGCTCAAAGGGTTTCAGACGTGCGTCCACTTCCTCCTGACTGAGGTTGCTGATCTTGCCCAAGAAGGCGAAATACTCCTCTGGCGTCAGGAACTCGATGAGGAAACTGTCGTCGATATATGCACCGGTCTTGTCTTTCCATGCCTCGGAATCCGCGGGGTTGATGCCGTCAAGGGCCACAGTCCCTGCATCGGGCTTCAATAGGTCGAGGAGCATCCTGAATAGTGTTGTCTTACCGGCACCATTATTTCCGACCAGTCCCAGTATCTCTCCGTCCTTGATCTCCAACGCCGGGATGTCGCAGGCGACTGTCTCGCCAAACTGCTTTTTTAGATTACTAATTGTTATCATATTCGGACAGTTTTTATTGTTTTGCATCGGACTATCACGGATTTCTCGGACATGTCTGAAAGTCCGTTTTAGTCCGTGTCAGTCCGATGCTTGTTATTACACAATGCCTTTACCGTGGCAGTTCTTGAATTTCTTGCCGGAGCCGCAGGGGCAGGGATCATTACGTCCGGGCAGCTTATCCTTGATGATCGGAGTACGGGGCTGCTGGGCGCGGGTATCCTGCTGGGCTGCTGCCTGCTGGTTGCGATCCACAAGCTGTTCCTCGCCGATCTGCTGTTTCGATTCTGTGTACTGCTGACGCTGGGTGCGCTGCTCAGGAGCAGCCTCCTGCACCTGCTGTTGCATCTCAGGAATCTGAACACGGGTGAGGATGGAACAGATACGGTTGTACATCTCATTGATCATCGCATCCCATACCTTAGCTGATTCGAGCTTGAAGATCAGCAACGGGTCTTTCTGCTCATACGAGGCATTCTGTACGGAGTGCTTCAGTTCGTCCAACTGTCTCAGGTTCTCCTTCCACGAGTCATCGATGATATGCAGCAGGATGCTCTTCTCAAACTCCTTCACCACCGACTTCGATTCGGTATCGTAGGCCTCCTTGAGGTTACAGGGGATATTGAACATACGACGTCCGTCCGTCAGAGGCACCATAATCCTTTCATACATGTGTCCCTGAGCCTCATACACCTGTTTGATGATGGGCTGGGCCACCGTCTGGACACGTTCTGTACGACGGTTGAAGCTCTCAATCACAGCCTGGAAGGCATTCTCGGTGAGCTGCTCACGGGGCTGGTTGATATAGTCGTCGCTGCTGAAGGGCACCTCCATCGACAATACATGCAGGAATTCCTCCTTACAACCCTGATAGTCGCCGGAGTTCTCGATGATGTTCACCACACGGTCCCAGATGATGTTGGCGATATCCATGCCGATACGTTCTCCCATGAGGGCGTGGCGACGCTTCTCGTAGATGACGGTACGTTGCTTGTTCATCACATCATCGTACTCGATCAGTCGTTTACGGATACCGAAGTTGTTCTCTTCCACCTTCTTCTGGGCACGCTCGATACTCTTAGAGATCATCGGACTCTCAATCATCTCACCGTCCTTGAAGCCCAGACGGTCCATCACTGAGGCGATACGCTCAGAGGCGAACAGACGCATCAGCTTGTCTTCGAGTGACACGAAGAATACGGAACTACCCGGGTCTCCCTGACGACCTGCACGACCACGCAACTGTCTGTCCACACGACGGCTCTCATGACGCTCGGTACCGATGATGGCCAGACCACCGGCAGCCTTCACCTCAGGCGACAGCTTGATATCGGTACCACGACCGGCCATGTTCGTGGCGATAGTCACAGCACCCTTGCCATTCGTGGACTGACCTGCCAGTGCCACGATGTCTGCCTCCTTCTGGTGCAGCTTGGCATTCAGCACCTGGTGTGGGATACCCTCACGCTTGCCGGTCTCGGGATTGACATACATATCGAGCATACGGCTGAGCAACTCAGAGATCTCCACGGAGGTGGTACCGATCAGTGTCGGACGACCGGCATTCCTCATCTTTACAATCTCCTCAATCACAGCCTTGTACTTCTCACGAGCAGTCTTATAGACACGGTCGTCCTGGTCGTTACGGATCACGGGACGGTTGGTGGGGATCTCCACCACGTCGAGCTTGTAGATATCCCAGAACTCACCTGCCTCAGTAGAAGCGGTACCGGTCATACCAGCCAGCTTGTGATACATACGGAAGTAGTTCTGCAACGTGATGGTGGCGAAGGTCTGCGTGGCAGCCTCTACCTTCACGTGCTCCTTGGCCTCCACAGCCTGGTGCAGACCGTCACTCCAACGACGGCCTTCCATGATACGACCCGTCTGCTCGTCGACGATCTTCACCTCGCCATCGATGACCACATACTCGTCATCCTTATTAAACATACAGTAGGCCTTCAGCAACTGCTGGAGGGTATGGACACGTTCTGACTGTACGGCATAGTGTCCCAGCAACTCGTCTTTCTTGTCGACACGTTCCTGATCACTGAGACCAGTCTCGGCTTCGAGGGCAGAGAGCTGTGAAGTGATGTCGGGTAACACGAAAAGCTCGTCGTTATTCACCTGCTTGGCTAACCAGCCAGTACCCTTATCCGTCAGGTCGCAGGAGTTCAGCTTCTCGTCAACCACGAAGTAAAGTGGTTCAATACACTCCGGCATACGACGGTTGTTGTTCTCCATATAGATCTCTTCGGTCTTCAGCATACCGGCCTTGATACCTTCTTCAGAGAGGTATTTGATCAGTGGCTTGTTCTTTGGCAGGGCCTTATGCGAACGGTAGAGCGAAAGGAAACCTTGGTCGAGCTTCTCCTGACCATCTTTCTTGTTACCCGCCTCGATAAGGCGGTTACCCTCGGTGATAAGGGTCTTGGCATCAGCGAGATACTGGGTGGCCAACTGACGCTGCACTCCCACCAGACGCTCCACCAGCGGCTGATATTCCTCAAACATCTGGTCGTCCCCCTTGGGCACAGGACCTGATATAATAAGAGGTGTACGGGCATCATCGATCAACACGGAGTCCACCTCGTCGACGATGGCGTAGTTGTGACTGCGCTGCACGAGGTCGGCAGGCGAGATGGCCATGTTGTCACGCAGATAGTCGAAACCGAACTCATTGTTCGTACCGAAGGTGATATCTGCCTGATAGGCCTGGCGGCGCTCTTCAGAGTTCGGCTGGTGCTTGTCGATACAGTCCACACTCAAACCATGGAACATATACAACGGTCCCATCCACTCGGAGTCACGCTTGGCCAGGTAGTCGTTCACGGTCACCACATGCACACCGTTGCCGGTCAGGGCATTCAGGAACACAGGGAGGGTGGCCACGAGGGTCTTACCTTCACCGGTAGCCATCTCGGCAATCTTTCCCTGGTGGAGTACGACACCACCAAACAACTGTACGTCGTAGTGAACCATCTCCCATTTTAGGTCATTGCCGCCAGCCGTCCAGTGGTTGTGGTAGATGGCCTTATCACCGTCGATGGTGATGAAGTCCTTACGGGGGTCAGCTGCCAACTCACGGTCGAAGTCTGTGGCTGTGACGATAGTCTCCTCGTTCTCGGCAAACCTTTTGGCGGTTTCCTTCACGATGGCGAACACCTCTGGCATCACCTCGTCGAGGGCTTTCTCGTAGATGTCGAGGATCTCTTTCTCAATCTTGTCTATCTGTGCGAAGATGTCAGCACGCTCGTCGATGGGGGTATTCTCGATGGTACCCTTCAGTTCGGCAATACGGGCTCTCTGCTCCGTGGCCTTGGCCTGTACCTGTTCACGGATCTCCTTTGAACGCTGACGCAGTGCATCATTATCCAGTTGCTCAATCTGCGGTGAGACGGCCTTCACCTTCTCTACCAACGGCTGGATGAGCTTCATGTCGCGGGTGGACTTGTCACCAAACAACGACTTTAAAAACTTGTTGAAATTCATCTATTTATTTACGATTTACTTATTTTCAATTTACGATTTGCTGAAAAGCGGGTGCAAAGTTACGAATAATTTTCGTAACAGCCAAAGTTCTTGCTTTAATTCTGTGAAAATCTGTGGAATCTGTGGCTTAGAACAATGGCTCTGAGCTACAGGCGTTCGGGGCTCTGATGCGGATGGCACGGGAAAGGGTGGGGGCGATACGGTCTGTCGTGACAGGCTTGTTGACCTGTTCAGACTGGATGTCGGCACCATACAGGATGATGGGGAAGAGGATTGCAGAAGCCAGGGATATACGGTCTTCACCGGTATCTTCGTTTTGCAAATGCCATCCGGGATTCACCTCAATCAGGATGTCCCCGTTATGCTGGGGATGGAACCCGTTCCTGACCTTCGCAATCAGGCTGTTGTTCTCACTTGACAGTTGCAGGGCGGTGTACACGTTCCTCACACCCTCCATCTGCAACAGGAACTCACGGGCTTTCTGATCAAAGTCCGTCAAGGCTATGTGCTTCTGTTCCAGCAGCTTGTGGTTGATATACAACTGGTTGTCTGTACAGATCTCGATATAGCGCCCTTGGCCCCAAACAGCCCCAAAATACATGTTCAGCAGTCCTGCAGCACGGTTGATATAGAACGTACCGGTGGGGATGCGGTAGATGGAAAGGTCGGTCTGTTCGGGGTCACTGTATCCCGTACTGGTCACCACAAATAGCACATCCTTCTTACCGATCTTCTCCTCCAACTGACTGATGAGTGTTCCGATGCTTTGGTCCAGTCTGAGGTAGGTGTCTTTCGTCTCCAACTGACATTCTGACACGGGTTGATGCTTGAACGTCCCGGCATAATAGGTCAGGCAGAGCAGGTCGGTGATGCTGTCAGCGCCCATACCTTTCTGGCTGACGTATGCCAATGCCAAGTCGGTGATATGGGCATTGATGAGACCTGAAGTCTGGTATTCCTGATACTTTTTGTGACCTTTGAAAACGTGTCTGAAATCAAATATTTTTTCCTGTCCAAGAGGTACCCATCTGAGCCTGTCAATATCCTTACTCGGATGACTTAACTCATTGAAAGCCAAATATAAAAGTGGCTGTTTGTTCGAGTA
The DNA here is from genome assembly GCA_016284635.1 of Prevotella sp. Taxonomy (GTDB): domain Bacteria; phylum Bacteroidota; class Bacteroidia; order Bacteroidales; family Bacteroidaceae; genus Prevotella. Next base: position 33,123 of record JAEEPF010000008.1, on the reverse strand, counting down.
ATACTGCGATGCAGTCCATTGTCCGGTTTGTTCATCTAACCATAAGGCGCCGTCGGCAGCATGTCCGGCAGAGAGGACTGATGCATCTGCGAAGGGGGCGATGGCAAAGACCAAGGCCTTCCCGTCACTGGCCACCTTCATCTCGTCGCCTAAGGTCGACACGGCGAGATGATGGGGACCGACTATGCCATTCTGTCGGTTGTCCTCCGTACAATATTGGGGCCTGAGCGTCTCCCTGTTGATCCAGCTTTGTCCTACGATACTGTGATAATAGGGTACTGTACCTGTCTGGATGGTAGAGATGGCAGAGGCGCGGTCTGTCTGTATGAGAGGGTACGAGGCGTTCTCATACACCCGTCCCTGAGCCATCAGCTTCTTGAATCCCTGCTCGCCGTAGAGTGGGGCATAGGCTTCCAGAAAGTCACTGCGCAATTGGTCGATGGTGATGTTCACCACCAGCCTTGGCACCTGCCTGGCCCCATTCTGTGCAGTGCTTTCGGCATTCCATCCCAGCACCGCCAACAGCGTAATATATATATACCTATTTTTCACTCCTACACCTCAACAGCAAAGATAGTGCCACAATCATCATCCCCTCGGCATAAACTTGGAAGATTCGGCCAATGGCGAACAATACGATCATACCCAATAGCACTATCCTCCATCGCTTGGTCTTTCCTTTTAGGACGCTGGGGATAAAGAATAGCGGCAGGGGATTCAACAGCAGCAACTGCAGATTCAGACTTGTCGTAGGATGCTGTGAGAAGATCATCACAAACAGCACACAGCCAGCCAGTCCCTGTATCAGCATCAGTAGTACGTCCCACCACTTAAATCTCTTTTTCTGTTTCCACTCTATCAGCGCTATTCCTAATGAAACCACCAGCAGGACCCAAGCGCACTGCGTCGGTGTCAAGGGGAAATCCTCCTCTATCACCTGTACTCCGGCCGGCAGGGCGATCCTTCTCTCTTTCACCAACGGACGGTACTCCCCATCGGCATAGATGGTCGCACGGTCGAAGTCGTACATCAGGTTCTCCGGCAGGAACTCTTGTTGCCTCAGATCCGTCTTCAGGTCAGCCTTGAGTCCCAGCAGCATATCGTTGCCAAAGGCTGCCCAAGGGTGGTTTCTCACGCAACTGTGTACCATCTCCCGATACGTCGGCTGATAGTCTTCTCTCGGGGCATATTCCACTTTTCCGGCAATACAACGCTCGATCAGGTCTCTCGGACGCATCGAACAGTTGTCGTAGAAATAGTTATAACGGTACACCTTGTTCTCGGGCTTCAGATTCTCTACCAGCGCCTGTTTCAGGGTAGCCTTTTCCTCTGGCGTCAGGTTCAGCACCTGTTCAGTGATGCCACTGCCCCAGTGCTTGTATTCCTGTCTGAAGAGAGGGTAGGGATAGCCTCCCAATTCATAGTCGGTCAGTCCGAAGACAAACCTCAACACGAAATGAGGCTTCTTGAAATCAAAGACACCCCAGTTGAATGCGATATCCTCACCTTTGCTCAGGTCGTGCCATCGCAGTGCCGTGTGACCGTACAGACTATAGATCTCCTCATGCGGCGAACACGTCAGCAAACTCACTTCGACCGAATCGCACACAGGGGACTGTCCCTTTTGTGCGGGCTGCGCAGAAATTCGCACAATGGTGACTGTCCCTATTGTGAGACTCACCCAAATAGCGGTGATGGAATTCCTAAAAATGTTATTTTTTTGTTTCACGATGCAAAATTAATTGATATTTTTCAGTAAAAAGCGATTTTCTGCTTTTTTTTTAATAATTTTGCACCCTGAAAATGAAATTCTTAGGAAATAGAAGGATAAATATGAATAAATTCATCGGTTGTCTGGTGCTGTCAGCCCTGACGACGTTGCCTATTTTCGCGCAGAACAGCACGAACTCTCCCTACAGTCAGTATGGTCTGGGTGACCTGGCCGACGAGGGCGTCGGGTTCAACAAAGGCATGGGTGGTGTTGGCTATGCTTTCCATAAGGGAAATGAGGTCAATCCCCTGAACCCTGCCGCCTACTCCTCCATCGACTCCGTCACGATGATCTTCGACGGCGGACTCTCCGGACAGATCACGAACTTCAAGGAGGGTGGACGGAAACTCAATGCGAAGAGCGGTGGTTTCGACTATGTCACGGGAGCCTTCCGGTTGATCCGTAACGTGGGTGTCACCTTTGGTGTGATGCCATATTCAAATATCGGCTATAATTACTCCACCTCTACCCGTCTTGATGATATGACCACGACATTCACAGGCCGGTACCAGGGTGATGGGGGCATCAACCAGCTCTTCGTGGGTGCAGGCTTCCAGTTGTTCAAATTCCTTTCCGTAGGATTCAATGCCGCCTATATCTGGGGCGATGTTCAGCGCACCATCACGACCGGTGGCTCCTCATCCATCAACACGCTCTATAAGGAGTATAACGGCTCCATCAGCAGTTACAAGCTCGACTTCGGCGTCCAGTACAGACTGCCGTTCGGTGTCAATGATGAACTCACCGTCGGTGCTGTGTTTAGTCCTGGCCATAAGCTCGGTACAGACCCCTACTGTCGCATTATCTCCTCGAATTCTACCATTGCCAAGCATGATACGACCACCTATACCATCACCAACGGCTTCGAGATCCCCAATTCCATTGGTGTGGGTGTGGCTTACAACCACGACCAGAAGCTGCGTGTGGGGGCGGACTTCAAGTTCCAGAAATGGGGGAGCATTGACTACCCTGCTTTCGAGAACGACAGCTACACGTTGCGCAGTGGTCTGCTCAAAGACTGTTATAAGGTGAATGTGGGTGCGGAGTGGATTCCCAATCCGCGCAGTACACGGAGCGTCTTCCATCATGTCCGTTACAGGTTCGGAGCGAGCTTCGCTACACCTTATTATTATATTAATGGGCAGGACGGACCGAAAAGCATCCAGTTGAGCCTGGGTTTAGGCATACCCATCATGAACGCGTACAACAATCGTTCCATCCTCAATATCAGTGGCCAGTGGCAGCATCGTTCAGCGGATAACCTCATCACCGAGAATACGTTCCGCCTGAATATCGGCATCACCTTCAACGAGCGTTGGTTCTCGAAGATGAAGATCGAGTAATAGAAGTAGCGTGTATGAGTGGAAAGTGGAAAGTGGAAAGTGGAAAGAGATTACTTTTTGGTGGGTATTCTGCCGCAAGAGTATTCTCCTTCCTCTTTCCACTTTCCACTTTCCTCCTTCCTCTTCTCACTTCTTGCGAACAGGCTCAGGAGCACATGGCTCCTGCTATCAACGACCGTGACTCCGCCTCGGCAATGATCTCCTATGGCGTGAACACCCTCATCAGTGACTCCGGCGTCATCAAATACCGCATTGTCACTGAACGCTGGGACGTGAATACCGTCCGACAGCCAACCCGCTGGTATTTCGAGAAGGGACTCTTCTTCGAGCAGTTCGATGAGAAATTCCATGTCCAGGCTTACATCCAGGCAGACACGGCTTGGTATTTCGACCAGAAGAAACTCTGGCATCTGCGGGGACGTGTCCGTATCCGTAATGTCAATGGCCTCATTTACACCAGCGAGGAACTCTTCTGGGACGGTAATCGCCACGAACTCTACTCTAATGTGTTCTCCCGTTTGGTGACACCGGAACGCGAGATTGAAGGCACCTATTTCCTCTCCGATGAGCGGATGGCTCACTATACGGTCAGTAACTCCAAAGGCTCTTTCGAGAAATCGGACATGACGGGCGAAGATGATAAGAATGAAGAGACCACTTCGCCTGCCGACACCACCAGTGCCCCCGAGCCCATCCTCCGTCCCAAGCTTGAAAAGTCCCGTCGTCACCCCGTTCCCTAATCTGTGTCATCTGCGTTTTAATCAATTCGTGTAATTCGTATAATTCGTTGTCTTAAAATATATGTCTAACTTGATCATAGGTCTCATCGTGGCGATGCTCTTCTCCGCCTTCTTCTCTGGCATGGAGATCGCCTTTGTCTCGAGCAACCGGCTCCTGGCAGAGATGGACCGTGAGAAAAACGGTCTCTCACAAAAGGCCATCAGCGTCTTCTACCAGCACCCGAACAACTTCGTCTCGACTATGCTCGTGGGCAACAACATCGCCCTGGTCATCTATGGCATCCTCTTTGCACGCATCTTCGACGCCACGCTGTTCCAACCATTCAGCGACGGCATTCGCGTCACCCTCGATACCCTCCTCTCCACGGTCATCGTCCTCTTTACGGGTGAGTTCCTCCCGAAGACCATCTTCAAGAACACGCCTAACACGATGCTCACCGTTTTCGCCATCCCGGCATGGATCTGTTATGTCATCCTCTATCCCATCTCCCGTCTGGCAACACTCCTCTCCAAAGGACTTCTCCGACTGGTGGGCATCCGGATGACCAAGGAGAACGAAGATCGTGAGTTCACGAAGGTTGACCTCGACTACCTTGTGCAGACCAGTATCGACAATGCCGATGACGAAGACCAAATTGGCGAGGAAGTGAAGATCTTCCAGAACGCCCTCGACTTCTCTGAGACAAAGGTGCGTGACTGTATGGTGCCCCGTACGGAGATCGATGCCGTTGAAGACACGGCCACCATTGAGGAACTCAAACAGACCTTCATCGAGAGTGGCCACAGTAAGATCATCGTCTACCACGAGGACATTGACCATATCATTGGCTACATCCATTCCTCCGATATGTTTACCATCGGCAACAAGGATGCGGAATCAGGTAATCATAATTCTCAATTCTCCATTCTCAATTCTCAATTCATCCGCGAAATTAGTTTTGTCCCTGAGACTATGCTGGCCTCGCGCCTGATGAAACAGCTCATGCAACAGAAGCGCTCCCTTGCCATTGTCGTCGACGAGTTCGGAGGCACCAGTGGCCTTGTCTCCCTCGAGGATATTGTGGAGGAAATCACCGGTGAGATTGAAGACGAGCACGACAGTACCAACCACGTGGCCAAGCAGCTTTCCGACCACGAATATATCCTTTCCGCACGTTTGGAGATCAGTAAGATCAACGAACTCTTTGACCTTGAACTGCCTGAGAGCGATGAATATATGACGCTGGGTGGACTCATCCTCCACGTCTACCAGTCCTTCCCCAAGCTCAACGAGGTGGTCAAGTTCGAGAACTACGAGTTCAAGATTGTCAAAAACACAGCGACAAAAATAGAACTTGTGAGACTATCGATCAAATAAAAGACCGCAGATTACGCAGATTTCACAGATTTTCTCATAAATATTTTGCCGTTTCAAAGAAAAGTCGTAATTTTGCACCCCAAATTGCAAATCGTAAATTAATAAATCGTAAAATATAATTATGGCAGCATTAGGAAAAATCAGAAAAAGAGGCGTGGCCCTGGTGATTATCATCGGCCTTGGCCTTTTCGCCTTCATTGCTGAAGAGGCTTTCCGTTCTTGCGAAGCAACCAAGAACCAGCAGCGTCAGCAGATTGGCGAAGTGTTAGGTAACAAGATTAACGTACAGGAATTCCAGTCTCTGGTCGACGAGTACCAGGAGGTGATTAAGATGACCCAGGGAGTCGACAACCTCTCTGAGGATCAGCTCAACAGCCTGAAGGACGAGGTGTGGAGTTCATACGTCAACGAGCAGATCATCGCCAGCGAGGCTGGTAAGATTGGTCTCACCGTCACCGACGAGGAGATGCAGAACATCATGAAGGAGGGTACCAACCCCATGCTCACTCGCTCACCCTTCGTCAACCAGCAGACGGGTCGTTTCGACGTGACCATGCTCACTAAGTTCCTGGCAGACTATAAGAAGAACAGTTCTAACCCCCAGTTGGCAGAGTCTTATCAGAAGATCTACAAGTACTGGCAGTTCATCGAGAAGCAGCTGCGCTCGCAGACTCTCGCCCAGAAGTTCCAGGCACTCATCGCCAACAGCCTGATCTCCAACCCCGTTTCAGCCAAGATGTCTTTCGAGGGCCAGACCCAGGAGAGCGATGTGGAGTTGGCTTCCATCGCCTATAACACCGTCAACGACAACGACGTGCAGGTGGCTGAGTCAGACCTCAAGGCTAAGTACGACGAGAAGAAGGAGATGTTTAAGCAGACTGTTGAGACCCGCGACATCAAGTATGTCGCCTTCCAGGTCCTTGCTTCTGCTGCTGACCGTCAGGCTCTTATGGTTACCATGAAGGAAGCCTCCGAGAAGCTGCAGAGTGGTGCCAACCCCGCTGAGGTGGTGCGTAAGGCACAGTCACAGTTTGCTTACACGGGCATCGCTGCCACCAAGAGGGCTTATCCTTCTGATGTCGCAGCTAAGCTCGACTCCATGTCTGTTGGTCAGACCACGGCTCCCTTCGAGACCAAGTCTGACAACACCCTCAATGTCGTGAAGCTCCTCGCCAAGGTTCAGATGCCCGACTCCATCGAGTATCGTCAGATCCAGGTGGGAGGTCCTTCTCTTGATGAGGTCCGCAAGACAGCCGACAGCATCTACACCGCCCTCAAGGCTGGTGCCGACTTCGAGGAGCTGGCCCAGAAGTACGGTCAGACGGGTAGCAAGCAGTGGCTCACCTCTGCCATGTACGAGAACTCCAACACCATGGACGAAGAGTCGAAGAACTACCTCAACAGCATCAACACCCTGGCAATCAACGACGTGAAGAACCTCGAGTTCTCTCAGGGTAACATCGTGCTCCAGGTGACAGCCCGCAAGGCTATGGTCGACAAGTATGACGTGGCGCTCGTCAAGCACACCATCGACTTCTCCAAGGCCACCTACTCTGAGGCTTACAATAAGTTCAGCCAGTATGTGAGCGAGAACAAGACCATCGAGGATCTCGAGAAGAACGCCGAGAAGTTCGGCTATAAGGTTCAGGAGCGTAAGGATATGTTCAACTCAGAGCACAACGTGGTTGGTCTTCGTGCCACCCGTGAGGCTATGAAGTGGATCTTCGACGCCAAGGAAGGTGAGGTCAGCCCCCTCTACGAGTGTGGCAGCAACGACAACCTCCTCGTGGTCGCTCTGACGAAGATCAATCCTGTGGGCTATCGTTCACTCAGCTCTGTTGAGGACATCGTGAAGCAGGAAGTCATCCGCGACAAGAAGTTCGAGCAGATCAAGGCTAAGCTGGCCGGTGCCGCAGATATCGCAGCCGCCAAGGCCAAGGGTGCCCGCATCGACTCCGTGAAGCAGATAACCTTCACCGCTCCTGTCTTCGTTCAGGCTACGGGTTCCAGCGAGCCTGCTCTCGCCGGTGCTGTGGCAGCCCTCAAGCAGGGTGACTTCAGCAAGGCTATCGTCAAGGGTAACGGCGGTGCCTTCCTCTTCCGTGTCATCAAGAAGGCTCAGCGCGAAGGTGCTACCTTCGACGAGAAGACCGTGGAGCGTCAGCTCAGCCAGCGTGCCCAGCAGGCTGCAGGCCGTTTCATGCAGGAGCTCTATCAGAAAGCCAACGTCGTAGACAACCGCTATCTGTTCTTCTAATCGACGGACACCTTATTAATATTAATATAAATAATTCCCGAAACGTTTGGTCGTTTCGGGAATTTTGTGTATTTTTGCAGCCAAATCAACTAAACCCTATCTGGTATGCGGTTGGTAAGACTGGTCATCATCATCATTATGCAGGTTTCCGCGATTGTCGCTTTTGCAGACAGAACCGCGGAAATAAGGAAACTGATTCCCCGGCAGAAAGGAGCTGATTTGCTGAAATCCTATAAGAGTCTTTATTTCCTAAGTTGTGACAGCGGTGACCTTTCCTATCAGTTGAGATGTGTCAATGATCTTCTTTATGAGTCGCAACGCCAAGGAGTCCTGACGGAAGAGGATGATGCGTGGGTGGAGAAGATGACCTTCTTCTATAATAGTGAATGGGATGACTCTCTGAAGGAAGAACTCCCTCCGACGCTGGAAATCCTAAAAGGCCATAAGTCATGGAAGAATTATTATGAAGTGTGGACAATGCTGGTGAATCTCTATAATTTCTCCGGCGATACCAATAGCGGACTTAAGGAGGTGAACAGCATGTACGATGATGCCAAGGCCCGCCAGAACCGGTATGGGATGGGAATGGCCTATTACGCCATGGGAAATGTCTATTCCAACATGTACAACCCGGAGGAGGCGCTCTCCTCCTATCAGAAGAGTGTGGATATCCTGATGGAACTCGATACTCTTCCCATCCAGTTGTCGGATGTGTTCTCCTATTATACGGAAGAGTTGGTGAGAGTCAAGGACTTCCAGACCATGGAGCACGTGACGGATCAGTGGCTGAAGTTCCTGACCACCTATTATAAAAGTGAGGATCTTAGTAAGAAGCAAGGTGAGATTGCCAACCGTTGGCGATACTACTATATGGCATGTGCCCAGGCGGCCTTGGGACAGGGCGACCTGAAGCGTGCAGAAACCATGCTTGATGAGGCCAAGGAACTTGAGGCAGGTGAAGATGCCTTTATCGACAGGTTGTGGATTCACCTGAAGGCGGAACTTCTGGTGCGACATGGGCGCTATGAGGAGGCCCTGAAGCTGAACGACCAGAGCATGCTGCAGATGATGGACTCCGACGATAAGTCGGTTCAGATACAGACGCGCCAGCAGCGGGCTGTGATTATGGAGCATTTGGGACGCTATAAGGAGGCGGCACAACTCTATCATGAGATGTACAACCTCAATGATTCCATCAATACCCACGACGTCAAACAGCAACTGACGGAGATGAATGCACGTTTCCATGTTGGGGAGTTGGAATTGGAGAAACAGCGGGCACAGTACCGTAACACGCTCATCATCGTGAGCATCGTCATCGTCGCGCTGGTCGTTTTCATCCTCTTCAGGTATATCGCTGCCAAGCGCCTGAAAGCAGCCCACAACAAACTGGAGGACGCTCACCAGCAGTTGCTGACGGCCTACGACCAGTTGGAGGAGACCACGGCGGCCAAGGAGCGTATAGAGAGTGATCTCCGTATCGCCAGGGATATCCAGATGGGTATGGTGCCGAGGGTGTTCCCGCCTTTCCCGGAACGCACAGACATCGACCTCTTCGGCTCCATCACTCCCGCGAAGGCTGTCGGTGGAGACCTTTACGACTTCTTCATCCTCAACGAGAAACTGTATTTCTGTTTGGGCGATGTCAGTGGTAAGGGAGTTCCCGCCTCGCTGTTCATGGCTGTCGCCGTGAATATGTTCCGTGTGGCATCAAAACAACAGTTGCCGCCGGCAGAGATTGCCACCAGACTGAACGGCGTGCTGGCAGATCATAACGAGAACATGATGTTTGTCACGATGTTCATTGGCGTGGCAGACCTCAAGACCGGCAGACTCGAGTTCTGTAATGCCGGCCATAATCCCCCTGTCATCAAGGATGCCGAGGGGCATGCCCGTTTCCTGGATATGCTGCCCAATACACCCTTGGGTTTCTGGCCTGACCTGGAGTATCAGGGTGAGTGCTTGGAGGATATCAGTATGATGCCCTTCCTGGTGTATAGCGATGGCCTTAATGAGGCTGAGGATGCCGACAAGCAGCAGTTCGGCGACGAGCACCTGCTCGAACTGATGGAACAGCTCGACTTTGAGAGTGCGGAGCAGGCCATCGGGATGCTCAACATGGAGGTAGAGAAGCATGTGAAGGGAGCGGAGCAGAGCGACGATCTGACGATGCTCTGTCTGCGGATACAAGGTAATAAACAATAGTCAATCATATTTAAACGTTATCATTATGCTACATTATCACTACTTAAAAAAATGGCGGGCACTGCTGTTGTCACTGCCCCTGCTGATGAGTTCGTTAACCGGACTGGCAACAAATTATGCCATCGACTTTGGCAGCCCGGTGGAAGACCGCAATATGCTGATAGATGCAACAAGGGCTTACACATGGACTTACAGCACAGAAGGAACGGTCAGCAACTTCTATTATTCTGAAAGAGCGGGTGGCCTCTGCTTCTACTTGGAGAAAACCGCAGATAGTGAAGGCTCGCTGAGTCTGACAACCTTAAGATCTTTCTCGGGAATATTCGAGGGCTTAAATCTCTTTGGTGATGAGGTTGACCGCCTGGTCATCAAGGTGTATGTCGGTCAGAGGGAGTTAGGCGAGATGGAACACAATGGTAATGCCTATGAGATTTCGGGTTTGACCGATGTGATGATGGATGACGAACCGGTCACGCTGAAATTCATGATTGCTCCGAACTCTATCAATTATGGTCAAGATCAACAGTTTGATGGTCCGACTTTTGAAGGAGGTCAGAATGTTTATGAACTGATGGCGGGCGTGCAGGTTTCTGGTCTGTCGGGTGTCGAGGTCGCTGTTGACGAAACTGTCGTTCCTTTAGACATAGACAAGCCGGTGACCTTCGATCCTGCGGACCTGTTGTCAGCCAATCTGTCCAACTATTCCTATAATGGCATTCTGTTTACTCTGGATGGGTCGAACAGTGATGGCATTGAGAATGAGGATGGCGAGGGTGTCATTTATATTGGGTCACTACTTACCGACGCTGCTGTCGATGGGGTGAACAATGCCGTTAAGAGTCATATCTATTCTCCTGGAGATGATGCCTATGCCAACGACTTTGCCGGAGGTATCACCCTGATGGTGCATAAAGGTAATGGCTTCGTCAAAATAGAAGCAGAGAATGAGTATGGCTTTGCCTACCATGTGAAGATTGGCGACAGCGCTCCAGTCCAAAGATCCAGTACGACACGCAAATGGCTGGAAGTGCCATACCAAGTAGATCAAGATACCTATGTATATATATATATGATACAGAAAGCAAGTGCCGCCCGGGCTGGAACGAGGATAGGACGACGTGGTACAGCTCATGGCAAGATCTACTCTGCCAAGTGTGCCAGTTCCGGTAGTGCTTTTGTCATGGGTGATGCTGACGGAAGTGGTGATGTTGATATGAATGATATAAAAGTCATTGCCAATTATATCATGGGCTCACCTTCCCCAGGCTTCTTTAATAAGAATCAGGCCGATGTCAATGGAGATTCCGTTGTCGACGCGGTTGATTTGGTGGAGGTTATTCGGATGGTGAATGAATGACCCAACGTCTTGACAATAGAGGGGAATAGAGAAAATTTACTCTGTTTATCAAAAAAAATCCCGAAATCTTTGGCTGTTTCGAGAATTTTGCTTAAATTTGAAGCCGTATGATGTATATTCAAATGATTATAAATAAACTAAAAAAATAAATGAATATGAAGAAATTATTTACGATGTTAGTCGTACTCCTCTGTGGCACAATGGCTTATGCCCAGACGGATGTGATTAAAATGAGTGACGTAAAGTTGAAGCCCGGTACCTCGGAGACGTTGTATGTTACCATCAATGAACCAACGAAGTACACAGCTTTCCAGTTTGATCTGAAATTGCCGAAGGGTGTTAGTGTGAAGGATGATATTGCAACTATTGGTGGCACATCATCTGATGCTCATGTTATAAGAAACGGCGTCCTTGATGCAGCTTCGAATACCTATCGTTTCCTGGTATACGATATGAAGAATGCTACATTTGGACAGGGTGCCACAGTAAAGATCACCTTGGATGCCTCAAGTGAGGTTAAGGATGGAACAATTCTCGGCACAGATATACTGTTCGTTGATCCTAATGGAGCATCTACCACTCAGGAGTCGGCTTCTGCCAATGTGAGTGCTTCAGAGAATGTTGAAATCACCATTGGTGATTCTAAGAAGACAACGTTCGTTGGCAACTATGATCTTGACTTCACAGGTAATGATGCCAGAGCATATATTGTGATGGGTGCTGAGAAGGTCGGTGATGGTGTTAGTCTCTGGCTGGCTCAGATCGACAAGGTTCCCGCAGGAACGCCTATCGTTGTCAAGGCTGATAATGCAGGCACTTATTCCGTGAAGAAGACGACCATTGCCAACACCTATTATAAGAGCTTCTTGGTGGGCAATAATTCAGATTCGAAGTTGAGTGTTACTCCGGAAGGAACAGACCTGTACTATTTCCTGTCTACAAGTGGATTCGCTCAGTTTACTTCAACAAAGGAGATTGGTGCCCACAAGGCATACGTCCGCGTACCCGCTCTGCCTGCTGCTAATGCCGGTAATGGCGTGGAAGTGACATTAGGCTCAGGTAAGAGGACAAGTCTCTGTACTAACGTTGACCTCGATTTCAGCAAGCAGTCTGATTTGACGGCTTATATCGTTGTCGGATGGGACGGTTCCATTATGATGGCACCAGTAGAGCAAGCTTCAGCCGGTACACCACTTTATATCAAGGGTCCTGAGGGCAAATTCACCATCCCGTCTTCTGCTGCTCAGCTTGTCTATAGCAATATGCTGGTTGGCAACAACACTGATGCATCCATCCACGTTTCTCCGACATCCGGTGAGTTCACGAACTACTTCTTGAGTACAAGTGGCTTCTCGAAGATTGGTGATTCTGGCCGTGACATTAGTGCTCACAAGAGTTACCTCCAGGTGCTGACAACTTATGTACCGTCAGTTGCAACCGCACGTGACAACTTTAACGTACTCAGCGAAACTGTGCTGAAGGCAACTGTTGACGGCAACGAGGGTGATGAGGCCACTGGTATCAACCGTGTCGCTGTGGAGGCTGGCAATGACGCTTGGTTCAATCTGAGCGGTCAGCGCATCAGCACCCCGACCAAGAAGGGTCTGTACATCCATAATGGTAAAAAGGTGATTGTTAAGTAAGATTTCATAGGAAATCGTACTAAATATTAAAATAAATCCCGAAATGTTTGCTCATTTCGGGATTTATGTGTAAATTTGCAACTGTAAAAAAGAGATATTAAAATTTTAAACGTTTAAAATAATTGAGAAATGAAGAAGAAGTATTATGCTCCAGAAATGGAAGAAGTAGAAGTTGAAAGTCCCGTTCTGTTAGAAGGTTCAGTACAGACAGAAACCGAGGGTACTGTTGATTGTTCGGAAGAAGCTGAGGCTTAAGTCTTCAGCATTCTGCTAAACAGACTTCTAAAAAAAGAAAGGGGCTGGCCGTCAGGTCAGCCCTTGTTGTCTGTTATAGTGCTTTGTTGTCTGTTATAGTGCTATGAACATTATAAAAGACCTTTCCTGTTTAGCTTTTCGGCAAATGACTCGACGTCTTTGGACACTTGTTCCAATGGTGCTTCGTACATGTCTGCGATTTCCCGTGCCACAGCAGTCACGTCCTTGCCTTCACAAAAGAGTCTGAGCATGTCGGTACCACTCTCGTTAAGGGTGAACGACTCAACAAGTTCTCCCGTTTCCTTGTCCTTGGCGGCGATGACATAGTAGTCGAGCAAGGGTGCTATCTCAATCTTGTGTTTCATCTTGCTGATGATTTTTGTAATTCAAATAGGCTTGCATGACGCTTCGTCTTAACTTGAGGCGTTCGTGCTCACACTTCTCCTGGTAGCAATAGGTGTGGACTTCGCACAGCCTTAGCCAAATGCAGTTCGGATAATCAAAGCATGTAGCGCAGGCGTCTGACTCCTCACGGACGGAGCGGAAGGCTTCCAGCATCTCCACATCCAGTTCTTCACTTCCTATGTGCCCGACGAGATGGTCTTCTGTGAAATGTTCACATTTCCCGATATGCCCGTCTGGTGCTATGACAATGCTGTGGTCGTTGTCTGCCATACAATGGTTGGTCTTGACCACTCTGTTCAGTTGGCGTGGTTTGTAGAGGCCATACTCATACAGTCGGGCCTCTATCTCGCTCATCTTGTTGAACAAGAATTCTCGTTTCTGCTTATCGTGCAAGGCCTTGCTTCCTTTCACTTCCTCATATAGAGCGTGCAGGTAGACGGATATTCCTTTTGTTTCCATGAACTCCTTGTGAAGTTCGTCGACCAGTTCAGAAAGGTTCTCTGCATTATGCAGGTCTATGTTGAGTCGAATGGAAACTGGGATATCGGCATCCTGCAGGCGATGGATATTGCCGATCACGCGGCGGTAGGCATTCACATCTTTATGAATATAGGCCTTGATGCGGTTGTAAATCTTCTCTGTGCCGTCAATGGTAATCTGAACAAGTTTCAGTTGCCACAGATCTTTGGCTTCGTTGATATTGTCATCGTCAAACAAATAGCCGTTGGTGGTTATTTTTGAAGAAAAATCGACGCCTGCTTCCTTCAGTTGCCGACAGATGAGTGTGATGACGGGCATATTGTAAAGGGGCTCACCGCCAAACCATTTTAATGAGACCTTTTGTCCTTGGCAATGGTGGATAATGTAATCGGCTGTATGCTGGGCGGTTTCCTCACTCATGGGTGTTTTGGATCGTCCCATTTCAAAGCAGTAGAAACAGCGGGCGTTGCAGTCCGTGGTCGTGAAGATGGTATAGTGTGTGATGGCATCCGTCTCCTTCTCTAGCATCCTGGCCACGTCTCTGATCTGTCGGCTCAGCAAACGGTCATCGTGCGACAGCGGCACCAGGAACCACTGCTCAATCAGTTGGGGTAGGGCAGTAGGGTTCGTCTTGTATGTCTCCGCCTCTTCCGAGGTAAGCAGCACCAGGGCCTTCGTCATCGTATGGTAGAGCAGCAGCCCCTTTTCTACGGGCTGTTCCACTACATAATACATCGGCCGATACGTCTGCCCCGGTCTCTTCTTCTGTTTCTTCAGAAGCTGGTCGAAGGGCTGGGCTGTCTGATAGATGGTTTGCATAGTTCGCTGTTTTGCCTGCAAAGTTACGTATTTATTTTAGAACCTCCAAATTCTTCATTGTTAATTTATCGAAGCCTCCTCTCTTCTCTTTCTCACACTTTTTTTAAGAAATATCGAAAAAAACGTTTGGCGTTTGCAAATTTTTGCTTATCTTTGCAGTTGATTATCGGAAATAGTCATTAGTAAGTCTCTAACAATTAAATAATTATGAATATGAAACGATTTTTTTTAAAACAGTTAATGATGCTGGTGATAATGCTATTTGCCGGCATTGGGAGTGCTTTCGGGCAGAAAAAAACTATCACGGTAAACTGGAATTACAATGATTTCGTAGAAGTTGAATTCTACAATCTTGATAATAGCAGCTGGTGTGGTTATGCAGAATCAGGCGTCCCAGAGGACTTACCCGTGGGCTCTTATCGATTATATATTTACAATAATAATCCTGATGTTTATACAATCACATCGATTAAAGTCAATAAAGATGACCGCACGGATGAATATAACCCTAATAACCATAACTGTATTGAAATATACTTTCAAGAGGATTGTACCGTAGATATTAGCATAACGAAGGCTGCTTCATTTAAAACTGTTACGTTAGTTGATTTTGAGGAGAGTCTTGCATATGCCGAAATGTATAAAAAATCCGGGAATGGCGATTGGAGTTGGGTGAGAGGCAATTCTGAAACATCATGGGAGTTGTCGCCCGGATTTAACTATGAAATGTCAATCACACCCCGAAATCCAATGCTGTATGCAGTGACGGCAGTTACTGTAAACGGTGCCCCTATGGCATTTACCAAAGATGAGGACGACGATCGTTATATCATTGATCTCCCTGCAATTAATGATGATTGCGAAGTGAAAGTTGAGTTGACGAAGTTAGGTGAGTCAAGCACCGTCACCATTACTAATATTACTGGCGGATGGGTACGTATGAAGTTCTATGATAAGTCAAATAATCAGTTTGTGAATAGTTATAGTCCATACGAATTCTTGGAAGGCAAAGACATCAGAATGACCATTGCGACCCAAGTCGGATATAAGGTTAAGAATTTAACTGTAGATGATACGGATGTGACAGAAAAATATAATAAAGATGGCTATTATGACTTCGACAACATCTCAGGAGCACATACAGTAAGTGTTGTCTTGGAAGAGGCAATTACACGTAATGTCACAGTTAATGCTGGGCAGCATGCTGGTTTTTATGAGCTGAGTTCTGATAATGCTAATTATTATGTAAATCTTGATAGTCCTAATTCAGATCTTTCTCAAGATTTGATGTTTAACGAGGGTTCAGATGTTAAAATGGTTTTCCCGTGTGAAGTGTGGAAAGATGACGATCATCAATATAAATTGACCTTAAAGGATGGCGACAAACCTGTTGAATTAGTCAAAGACGAGGATAACAAAAGCAGATTTGTTTATATGATCGAAAATATTAAATCGGATCACACTTTAACGTTGGTATTTGAGCAAATTGTCTATCACAATGTAACTGTCAATAATCTTGGTGGCGAATTCGATGTGCGTCTTGATTATGATGATAATTATAGTTATCCAGGAACTGGAAGAGATTTACCGATAGCGGAAGGCACTGACGTTAAGGTTACTATACGTCTGGATCAAGGCTTTGCTATAGAAACAGTCAAGCTTGGTGAGACGGATATCACGGCAGATTATAATCAAAATGGCTATTATGTCATTAAGAATTTAAGTGAGGATGTTGTGTTAAATGTGACAACAATAGCGGTGGGTTCTTACGAAATTAGTTCTAACTTTAAAGGCTATCCACAAGGTAAGACCTATTTTGAGTCTGCCACATATGAAAAAGATAGAACTAATTGGGGACGGTTCACAAAAGGCTCAGATGTTACTTTATACATGAAGCCTGCTATCGGCTATGATGTTACAAGCGTTAAGCTCATTAAGTATGATGAAAATAATAACTATGATTCAGAAACAGAAATCATTGGCGACTGTCAAACAAATGCAAATAAGGAGTGGGTCTATGTCTTCCGTAATCTCTCTGCCCACTATCAAGTGAGAATTACCGCGACAAAGAAACCTGTTGTTGCAGGTCAGAAAGTTTCCTGTACGTTGGGAAATGAAGGACTGGCTACCTTCAGTAGCGAGTATGACCTTGACTTCACGAATGTTTCTGGTATCAAAGCATACATCGCTACCGGTTACAATCCTGATAATAAGAAAATCGTGATGACCAGAGTGATGACCATTCCGGCAGGAACAGGCGTGTTGATCAAGGGAACCCCGGGCAAATACGCTATTCCTACGGTGAATAAGAACTTCTATCTTCTGAATATGCTGACCGGCACCGATGTTCCTACGACTATTAATCAGTATTCATGGGATAATAGTGTTGAGAATAATAATTACATTTTAAGAAAGAATGACTCACTTTTCGCTCTTGCAAACAAATCTGCAGTAGGAGAAAATGAGGCTTATTTGCAAGTGCCCGAAAGTATTGTTCAATACGCCAATACTTTAGGCATCGAGTATATAGAAAGCGGTGATATGAACGGCGACGGCGTTATCACAGTCACCGATACCATCCTCCTCTTGGACGAAGTACTTACGAATCCATAACGAAGTTCAGGTGGGTCATCCTGCCTGAACTATCCGTCCACCCTGCATGGACTGTCAGTCCCAATAGCCCGGACTGGCAGTCCATGCCGTTTGTACTATGGACAAGCAGGCTTGTCTTGCCGCCTGCGTTTTACTATTATCAGATAGCAAAACGGGCTGGGTTAACACTTTTTGACGGGAAATACACCTAATTTATGATATGATATCCACAAAAAAACCGATAAAATGTATTCTTGAAAGACATTTTTTTGTATATTTGCAGCAGAAATGTGCAGAAATGTGCAAACGGCATCTGGCCGTCTATGAATAGAGAATTTAGTTTTTAAGTATTTTGATTATAAACAAAACAATTTAGATATGAAACAGATTACTCAAAGTTTGAAAGCGCAGCTTATCACACTGGTATTGCTGTGCGTAAGTATGTCCGCTATGGCGGATGAAAATGGCGTCTTGATTGACGGCGTGTATTACAACCTGCAAAATAGCTGGTATTATTCCTACTACGATGCTAATGGCAATTATCAACGAAGTCAGAATGTGAACCATGCAGCCATCGTGACCTACAATCCTGATACCGAAGTGTACAATCCGGGAAGTGTAGAAACCTATAGTGGAGATATTCAGATTCCTGCTACAGTTACATATAATGACACTGAGTATACAGTGGTAGCGGTTGGTGATTATGCTTTTGCCAACTGTCGCTCATTGACATCCGTAAAGTTGCCTTCAAGTGTTCTTGTGATTGCTTATTATGTTTTTCGTTATTGCACAGCTCTCACCTCAGTCAGCATGCCCGGAGTTGAGTTAATAAATGACCAAATCTTTGCTAATAGTGCTGTAACCTCAGTGTTGTTACCGAAGTCATTGAAGTATATAACCTCAGATGCTTTTAATTATTCAGAATTAACCTCAATTTCCGTTGATGCTGATAATGCAGCGTTTACATCGGTTGATGGTGTGCTTTATGACAAAAACGTGACCACAATTGCAGCATTCCCTCGCAGAAAAAGTGGCACTTATACAATACCTGCTACGGTAACGACTATCAAACAATATAGCTTCCCAAACGATGTTGCTCTTGACGAACTGATTATTCCTGCTAATGTTACTAAGATTGAAAGCTATGCGTTTCGTAATTATCCCCAGATTAAGACACTCACAATAGAGGACAGTGAGAACGAGCTGATTGTTGGGCAAGGTAATAATGGGTATGCTTTTCTAACAGATGAGTTCGGAAACAATCAATATATTTCTCCAATGTTCAGATACATTGAAGAACTCTATTGGGGTCGTAATTTGAAATTCAGTAGTACGTATAGTTCTCCCTTTGCTGGCTCTGATATGAGTAAAATTGTATTTGGTACAAATGTCACATCTATTCCTAAATATACATTCTACCGATCCAACAGTGTTAATTCTATTAACGTGAAGGGCGGTTTTATCCAATGGTGTAGGTTCGATTTCTCTGATAACGACAAATATTATAGAAGTCCTTGTGGTGGATTTGATCAGGCTATCTCTAATGGAGGTACATACGAACTCCTTTTTAATGGTGTTGCACTAAAGGGCGATTTCGCTATTCCAACAGTAGTAACCGAGATTCCGTCTCATGCCCTGCAATATGGATGCTCTGCTGTGACCAGTCTGACCATTCATGCAGGGGTAACATCTATTGCAGATGGTGCATTCAAAGGATTGTCTTCCTTGAATACTGTTGCTTTGGAAGCAGAAAATACCCATTTCACTCTTGCAGACAATGTACTATATAATAAGGAAGAAACAAAAATCCTGTTGTTCCCCCAGTTAAGAAGCGGCGATTATGCAATGCCTGCAACAATATCAGAATTAGGAGATTATCAATTCTACAATTGTGTCAATCTGACAGGAATAACACTTCCCAGTACGATTAGAGCCATTGCTCTGTATACCTTTGCTAATTGCTCAAAGCTTGAAACGATTACAATACCTGCATCGGTTGAGACTATTAATGACTATGCTTTCGATGGTTGCTCTGCACTCACAAAGGTTGTTATAGAGGATGGCGAAAATGATTTGACGATTGGAAAAGGTGGTAAACAAACTACTAGCTTTTGGGAAGGGAACAACAGATATTCTTTCTATCCATTATTTCCCCAATCTCTTAAGGAATTGTATTTAGGACGGAATTTGATTTACACCTCTATCGATGGTACTCCTTTTGCATCTTCGAATTTAACAAAAGTTGAAGTTGGTTCAAAGGTTACAACAATACCTGAATTTACTTTTTTTAGTACTTATGGCATCAATGAAGTGAATTATGACGGCACCATCACTGAGTGGTGTAACATCACGTTTGCCAACCAGTATTCTACACCATTCAATTGCGGCAATGCGATATTGCACCTGAAGGGGCAGCCACTTCATAGTCAGGTGAACATCCCAGAGGGGGCAACTAAGATTGGCGCCTATTCCTTTTATGGGCATCATGGTGTATCTACCATTATTGTTCCTTCGACTGTGACTTCAATTGAACCATATGCTTTTAACAGTGGGTTTATCAGCGATGTGTATATCGATGCCACAAGCGTTGCTGATTTGGAAAATATCAATAGCTTTGACATCAACACCAACATTTACGTTCTTGACAATTTGGCAACAAATTACAAGCAAGCACCTGTTTGGAATCAGATCGCAGACAGAATCTATCCCAAAGGATTCTTGACGGTGACGGTCGATTTGGTGGCTATGACTGAGTCGCCAGCCCTTCTTCCAGCTCTTAATGCTCTGGAAAAGGTTAATGGAGAATATAAGATCAGTGCCCTTACGAACTTAAAGATTCGGGGGACTATGAATGGCTGGGATTTCATGATGATCCGTAATAAAATGACCAACCTGCGCCATTTGGATCTGTCTGAGGCCATTATCCTCGACAATGACGGCGGCGTGGAGTATTATACTGGTTACCATACCATTCCCGGAACCATCAGCCCCTATACGTTCTATGGTCTTAAGAATCTGAGAAGTGTCGCTCTGCCTGATGGTCTCACATCTATTGGACATCATGCTTTTGCAGAATCAGGCATCACTGATATGGTGATTAACGAAGGTATCAAAACCATTGAAACTTTTGCCTTTTATAGGTGTCAAAACCTGACAAACCTTACTATTGGCAAGGGTTTGGAAATAATTGGATATGAAGCTTTCCAAAATTGTAGCAGCCTTAGGAAATTAGTCTTCCCTACAACTCTGAGAAAGATAAATGATTATGCTTTCAACAGTTGTTCTTCCCTTACTGATATAGATTTCGCTGAGGGACTGACAGATATTGGATATAGTGCATTTTATAATTGTAATCTAACAGATTTACACTTGCCAACAAGTTTACGCAATATTTCAGGTAATGCCTTCTACGGATGCCGCAACTTGAACGTTGTTCATGTGCCAAGTCTGATGCAGCAGATTGGCGACTATGCCTTTAAGAATTGTGGACTTAAGTCGGTATATGCTTATACCGTCACTCCAATTCAGATTAACCAGAATACGTTCGACTATGATGGTGTTTCGCTCTATGCACCAGACAACAGTTTCTATGCTTATTATCTGAACACTCAGTGGGGACAGTTCGCAGATGTGCTCGAATTCCCCGCCTTATATACAAACTGGTACACTGGACGTGATACGGACATCACGATCAACACCATAACGCCCATCAAGTCAGAAGATGCTGCTGGCTCTGAGGGTGAGATGGAGCCTGGCTCTGGCCTGATCTTCGTAGGTGACGGTGAGCAGTTGGTGAAGAAGCTCATTCTGAACTGGAATCACGGTGACAACTACCCGTCGCTGATTGATAACGGTAACCTGAATGTCGATGAGCTCGCCTTCATCATGAATGTCTACTCTGGCCGCTGGTATTTCTTCTGCTTCCCCTTCGATGTCAAGATCAACGACATCAAGTTTGGTGGTCACGGCAAGTACGTCTGGCGCTACTACGATCCGGCCGCTCGTGCCGCTGGTGGTACTGGCTGGAAGAACGTCACAGACAATGTGCTGAAGGCTAACAAGGGCTATATCTTCCAGTGTAACACCGCAGGCGATCTTGAACTGCCGGCCTATAACCCTGAGTATCTGTCGAAGACAAAGGGCGTCGCTGACGACAAGGAGGTCGGGCTGGTATCCCAAGAGGCTGCGAATCCGGAGAATGCCAGCTGGAACTTCGTGGGCAATCCCAATCTGAGCTACTATGCACTGGATGATCTGGCTGGAGATTTCGAATCGCCCATCACGGTATGGAATGACGAGAATCAGACATACGATGCCGTGGTTCCTGGTGATGATGACTACGACATCCATCCGTTCCAGGCTTTCTTCATCCAGAAGCCTGCAGACTGTGATGAAGTGACATTCCGCGCAGAAAACCGCGCTACCTACAATGAGTCACAGAAAAATGCCGCCGCCCGCCGCTTGGCACGTGGCACAAGGGCTGTCGATGAGAATCACCTGATTGTGAACGTGGAGATCAGCAACGGAACGTCAACTGACAAGACCCGTGTGGTGTTCGACGACAACAAGAGCATGAACTATGAGATTGGTACTGATGCCAACAAACTGATGAGTATGGCAGAGGTGCCGCAGGTCTACACTCTCGACAACAAGAACGTGAAGTATGCAGTGAACAACCGTCCGAACAACAGTAATGAGGTACGTCTGGGCTTTGTGGCTCCTGCTACTGGTACCTATACCATCAAGGTTCCGCGCATGGATATCCGCATGGCACTGAAGGATCATGCCACGGGAACTCTCCACGACTTCGGCAAGGGCGACTACTCGTTCCTGGCAGAGGCTGGCACCAATGAGAACAGATTCTCCCTGGTTCCCTATTGGGACACCACAGGTATCAGCGAGGCAGGCATCGAGGGACTTGACATGGCTGCTGTCGACGGCGGTATCTGCATCAACGGCATCACGGATCAGCCCGTCAGCGTCTATAACCTCAAGGGCATCAGGAAGGCTACGCTTTCTGCCTCCGGCACTGTGAGCCTGACAAGCGGTACTTACATCGTATGTGCTGGCGACAAGGCTTCAAAGATCATCGTTAAGTAATAGATGCGGCGATGAGGCTGATGATGAAATGCTTGCTGACATGCTGCCTCTTCCTGTGGGGAGGAGGTAGCATGCAGGCAATTGATCATTGTTTGCTCAAAGTGAGTGCAGACCCAGAAGAAGGAGCGTATGTGACGGGGAGTGCCAAATACAGGGTGAACGGCGGTCAGGTGTTTATTTCCACCAGTGCCCGGAATACGGAAGACTATACTTATACCTTCCTTTACTGGACGCTGAACGGGGTAAGAACCTCCTACAGCCAGAACTTCTATTATACCCCCACAAAGGGCGAAAATGAACTCGTGGCCCACTATGAGAAGACGGAAGTGCCTTACGATCCGGAGAGTCCACTCGATCCCTCCTCGACGAACATCAGACGGGAATATTATCTGTATCTGACCGCAAACATGGAAGGATTCTGCTCGTTCAGTATGGATAGCGGAAATAAGGTGGAGGAAGATAAAACGATCACTCTCAGTGTTTACTATCTGCCTGCCTTTTATAAGTTCGAGGGATGGAAGCTTAACGGAGAAGTCATCAGTACTGAACCGAACGTGAGCTTCACGATGCCCGGTTCTACCACCACGCTTGAGGCCTGCTTCTCGGAAACATCGTTGGATCACGAAAGTCTTATCGTTCCTGTCATTGACGAACAGGATGTGGATATTGCCGGAGATGCAGACAATAATGGCGAGGTCGATAAGGATGACGTCGTGGCGGTGTCGAAGTATATCATGGGCAAGACAGTCAAGGGCTTCAACAAAGAGCATGCCGACATCAACAAAGATGGAAAAATAGATGTTGTAGACATCGTGCTGATTATCAAGACGATTACTTCAACGAGAAACTGAGTGAAAGTAAATGTAAGTGACAAGACTTCAAAATACAGTGTTTGTAATGGAGATGATGATGAAATCGAGAATACTATTGTTGCTGACGTGCTTCCTTTTTATGGGGGGAGACAGTATGAAGGCATTCGTCGCTCCTGGCGATGATTTCAACCCGGAGAATCCGGCCGATCCCGTCGCTATCGACTACTGCTGGCTCAAAGTGAGTGCAGACCCTGAAGAAGGAGCGTATGTGTCGGGAAGTGCCAAATACAGGGTGAACGGTGGACAAGTGTATATCTCCACCAGTGCCAGGAATACGGAAGAGTATACCTATACTTTCCTTTACTGGACGCTGAACGGGGTAAAGACCTCCTACAACCAGAACTTCTATTATACCCTCACAAAAGGAAAATGCGAGTTCGTGGCCCACTATGAGAAGAAGGATGTGATCTTCAATCCGGGTAATCCTGTCGACCCCTCGCCGTCGATTGTCAACCGGAAGTATTATCTGTATCTGACCTCGAACATTGAGGGAGCCTGCACGTTCAATATGGATAGCGGAAGTAGGGTAGAGGAGAATAAAACGGTCAGTCTCAGCGTGAACTATCAAAGTGCATTATATCAGTTCGACGGATGGAAGCTGAATGGGGAGATTATCGGCACTGGAACATCCCTGAGTATCACAATGCCCAGTGCTAATACGACGATTGAGGCATGCTTCTCTGAGATAACCTTTGATCCCGACAGTCCCATAGATCCTAATGGTAACGGCCAAGACGTGGACAATACAACGAAAAAGTTGCTGGATATTCAAATCGGTACAGCTGAGGCGAATGTTGACCATACGCGTGTTGCCATTAATGAGGCCCATACGCTCGGTTACGAGATAGGAAGTGACAACCCGAAAACGATCAGTTATGACGCTGTCTTCCAGATTTATTCGATGGATGCGGATGGAAGACGGTATTCTATCAACGTGAGACCGAAGGATAACGGTGTTATACCTTTGGGCGTATGGCTGAAGAATAGTGGAACGGCCTATATCAGTGCCAGCAGGCTCGACTGTTCTGGGTACTTGAAAGACAAGTTACTTAATGTGATCCATGACTTAGCGGTAGGAAAGTATCAGTTTACCGCTGATGCTGGTACCATTGAGGATCGTTTCGAGCTTCTGGTGGCCATACCCTTGGGCATTGCCGGCGATGTTGATGATAATAACGAAGTGAACTATAACGACATTATTGCCATACTGAAGTACATTCTGGGTGAAACGGTGACGAACTTCAATAAAATCAATGCAGACTACAACAAGGACGGCATGATTACCGTGACAGACATCCAGCTGATTCTTGAGAAGATATCCGCCACGAATTAATAAGAAGCACCGTCGTTTCCGACATCCAGTTGCCGAAGTGGATGGTAAGGATGGTATCACTACAGGTGATGTCGCGGCCATCCTCGACATCATCCTCTCACAGTAGTCGGCTTGGCAGTTTGGGGGGAATTGTTAAAAAACGGACTGATGTTTGGTCAGTCCGATTTTTTTGTTTAACTTTGTCCCCGAATAGGCTATAGTATATTAATAAGGTATATGGCAATGAAAAGAAAATACCCCGTAGGCATCCAGAGTTTCGAGAGTATCCGCATGGACGGATATTTGTACGTTGACAAAACTCCGCTCATCTATAAGATGATTACTGAGGGCAAGCCCTATTTCCTCAGTCGTCCGCGGCGTTTCGGCAAGTCACTGCTGGTGTCGACGCTGGCCGCTGTCTTCGAGGGACGTCGTGAGTTGTTCGAGGCGTTCACCACAGAACAGGGCATCGAACAGCCGCAGTTGTTCATTGCCACGACCGATTGGAAGTGGGAGAAGTATCCGGTGCTACGCTTCGACTTCAGCACAGGCGACTTGGTGACCATTGAGCAGTTAGATACTTTGATTGACGAGACACTCAAAGGTTATGAAGAGCAGTATGGCATCACGCCGAGCACTAAAGACGCCAACGTCCGCATGGTGAACCTGATGCGCAAGCTGCACAAGGAGACTGGCAAGCGTGTGGTGGTGCTCGTTGATGAATACGACAACTTTATTCTCCACGCTATTGGCGATGCAGAGAAGGTGGCCGCGGCCCGCCAGCGGTTCCAGAACGTGTTCAGTCCGTTAAAGGCCGAGGATGACCATCTGCAGTTCGCCTTCATCACCGGCATCTCGAAGTTTTCGCAGATGGGCGTATTCAGCAAGCTCAACAACCTGATGAATATCTCCATGCTCGACGACTATGCCACTATCTGCGGCCTCTCAGAGCAGGAGTTCACCACGCAGCTGAGCCCCGACATCGCAATCCTGGCCGAGCGTAACGGTACGACCTACGATGATATGCTGGCGCAGATGAAAGCCCGCTACGACGGCTATCACTTCAGCGAGGCGATGGAGGACATGTACAATCCCTTCAGCCTCTTCAATGCCTTCGTCTCCGGAAAACTTTCCGACTACTGGTTTGCCAGCGGTACGTCTGGCGCACTTATTGACATGCTGAGCCAGATGCCGCCTTTGACGATAGAAGACGTAGATGGCGTGGAGTGTGAGGTGGATGCCTTCGATGAATCGTTTAACAGCTTTCAGGCCCCGTTGCCAGCCCTTTACCAGAGCGGCTATCTGACCATCAAGGACTACAGCCGCGAAGACGAACTTTACACGCTGGGATTCCCCAATCAGGAGGTGCGCACGGGGTTTGCGGGCAGCCTCTACCGCTACATCACCAACACGACGCCCGACAACCGTGACCGCTCTGCGCTGTTTAAGGCCTATAAGGTGTTCCGCCGCACCGACGATCTGCCTGCTTTCATCGAGGCCATCAAGACGTTCTACGCCGGTGTGCCCTACCAGTGGGAGAAAGATAACAAGAACGAGCACTACTACCATGCGCTGCTCTATACGCTGCTCACCGCTTTTGGTGCAGACGTCCGTGCCGAGGATCCAGGTGCCAAAGGCTGCAGCGACATCACGCTGCTCATGCCCAAGGGCATCTATATTATGGAGATAAAGTACAATGACACCGTTGATGCTGCCCTCGACCAGATCAACCGCAAGGGCTACGCAGACAAGTACGCCCTCGACGGTCGCCCCGTCACCAAGGTCGGCATCGCGTTCTCCTCTGAGGAGCGCAACATCACAGACTGGAAAGTTTTGTGATTTTCTCTTCTATCAATAGCCCGCGGGGACAGTTCCCGTGGGTTTTGTGTGAAGAAAAAACACAAAAACTTGCAGGTATCGGAAATATTTCTTAAATTTGCACCGTTGAACTCAAAAATAATCGTTTATGGTGACATAGCAAAGACAAAATAAAGACAAAAGACAGGAACGTCCACTTTTGATTCTTGCCATTCGATAATTGGGGAATTAGACGAAACTTCCAAGAACTGAAGTAGATAGTTCACGCCGCTGGCGTGGGCATTTACTCGTTTAAGGAAGATAGGTTATCCCCAATACCTCGAATGACATAGACAGAGTAAATAGTCCACGTTTTTTATTTATGTTTTTCAAACGAATTATTCACTTAAAACTAACGTAACAATGAAGAAAGTATTATTATTATTTATGACGCTACTTGCATCGATGGCGACACATGCATACGATGCCCAAATAGATGGCATCTATTACAATCTCAACAATTCATCAAAGACGGCTACGGTGACAGGACTGACAGGCGGCTCTTCTGGTAATAGTAATGCCTATTCTGGTGAGGTGGAGATACCGGAATCGGTTACTTACGGCAACACCACATACCATGTCACGGCTATCGGCGACTATGCCTTTAAAGATTGCACCGCACTGACTGGGATTATCATTCCCTCCACGGTGACAAGCTTTGGTGAGTACACATTCTTTGGGTGCACAGGGCTGAAGTATGTCATCGCCCTGATTGAGAACCCTTTTGAGATACCTCAGTATACGTTTTATTACAATTCTCAGTCAGAAGGTATAAAACCACTTTCACACCAGCTGTTCGTGCTTGGAAACACCTGGAGCGGGAAATGGGATAATTGGGGGAGTAGCCCTAAAAGTAACGGCAGCGTTTTCTCCGCCGACGTTGACGGGATAGAAACAAAGTTCGAAGTTATCAGCGTCGGGGATAGGACGTGTAAGTTGCAAGATGGCTTTGGCGACATTCCCAAAAACACCTCCGGTGTCTATACCATCCCGGAACGCACCTGCGGCCTCACGGTGACAGGGATAGGCTATGGGGCCTTTATGGACTGCAACCAACTAACAGGCATTATCATACCGAACACCGTGACCGACATCGACGTTATCCCCTTCATGAACTGTACCTGCCTTACAAGTATTACTATCCCCAGTTCAGTGAAAAACATCAAGGGAGACACGTTCAAACTTACAAATATAACTGAAGTCAAAGTGGATGAAGCAAACAAGGTGTATGACTCTCGCGACAAATGCAATGCCATCATTGAGACATCCACGAACACACTGGTGGCTGGATGCAGGGCCAGCACGATTCCCAACTCCGTGACAGCGATTGCCGATTTGGCTTTCGAAGGTACAGGCATTGCTGCCATTGACATTCCAGAGCAGGTGACGAGTATAGGAGCGTCAGCATTCAGATATTGTGACAATCTAGTTTCCGTAACAGTAAGAATGGTATCGCCTGTTAATATTACAGAAGATGTATTCACAAATCGGACTAACGCTACGCTCTATGTTCCTTATGGCAGCAAGGCAGCCTATTCTGCAGCGAACTATTGGAATGAGTTCAAGCAGATTGTTGAATTCAGTCCCATCATCACCTTTGCCGATGCCAACGTCAAGGCTATCTGTGTGGCCAACTGGGACACAGACAAAGACGGTGGGCTGAGCGAGGCCGAGGCTGCGGCTGTGGAAAGATTAGGTAAGGTATTTA
The DNA here is from genome assembly GCA_016284635.1 of Prevotella sp. Classification (GTDB taxonomy): domain Bacteria; phylum Bacteroidota; class Bacteroidia; order Bacteroidales; family Bacteroidaceae; genus Prevotella. The sequence goes on along the minus strand of JAEEPF010000008.1, from coordinate 5,050 downwards.
AAGAAAATAAGAGTATTACGTCTTTTGAGGAATTGAGATATTTCACAGGATTGACTTATATAGATGATGAATCTTTCATGAATTGTACAAATCTTACTCATATTGTTTTACCTAATAACATCGGGAGTATCGGATTCAACGCATTTTTTCAATGCAGAAGCTTAATATCTTTGGTTATTCCAAGCAGCGTAGCAATCATTCGTACTACTGCTTTTTTGGATTGTATGGGTCTAACTTCTATAGAGGTTGAAAGTGGAAATACGAATTATGATTCACGTGAGAATTGTAATGCCATTATTGAGACAGCCACCAATAAACTGATTTTGGGCTGCAATAACACGGTTATTCCCGCATCTGTAACAGGTATAGGCAGTTCTGCCTTCTCACATTGCCTAACAATGACGTCGATTGAGATTCCAGAAGGAGTGACAAGCATAGAGAGCTATGCTTTCTATAATTGTGCGGCTTTGACTGCTATTGTTATACCCGATAAAGTTGAGTTTATCGGAGAAGACGCGTTCTGGCATTGTGATGAATTAGCCTCAGTTTCCATTGGAAAAAGAGTAACGAGTATTGGCAATACGGCCTTTCAAAGCTGCAATAATTTGACTTCCGTAACAGTAAGAATGACATCCCCAATCAGTATTACGGAAAATGTATTTACCAATCGGGCCAATGCAACGCTTCATATCCCTTATGGTTGCAAAGCCGCTTATGAAGATGCAGACTATTGGAAGGATTTTAAAGAGATTAAGGAGATGGATCCGATATGTTCTACTCCCACGATTCATTATGTGGAAGGGAAACTGCACTTTGATTGTGAAACGGATGGCGTAGAATACCACTATGAGATAGCAAAATTAGGCAGTGGCAATGATGTTAGTCTCATTGGCTCAACGACCTATCAGGTAAGTGTCTATGCCACGAAGGCTGGTTATGAGAACTCAGAAACGGCGACAGTCGAATTGACTATCAAGAACGGCGATATGAACGGCGACGGTGTTATCACTGTCACTGATACTATCCTGCTCTTGGACGAAGTCCTTACGAAGCCATAAGGAAGGCTTATAAGTAAAAAGAGTAAGACTTGATCGATGCTACTCCGTTTAAAAGCCACCTCTAAGGGTGGCTTTTTTCATGGTTCATTTGTAATAACCTATTCTGATGTGGTGGCGGGGCAGTGCGAGGGGATTCCACGAGATGTGGAGCCAGCCATTGCCTGTGAGCAGTTGGTCGGTGTGTTCGCAGATCTTCAGGAATTCTACGAGATTCCAAAACTGCGAGGGGTCCTGAGGCCGGATGTCGGCAGCCTGGCCGAGAAGGTGCTGGGAAGTACGGACACCCCCTACCTTCTGGTTGACTTCGGGATTGCGGAAGCCTGAGTTGACGATAATCGGTCCGGCTACGACGCGTGCCGGTTCGAGCAACAGATGGCAGCCGTAGGTCAGATTTACTACATCTTGCATCGACGGGATGTTTTGCGGGTATTTCTTCAAATTGAGAAACTCACTCAGCATAAAATGAGGCGATAAGCGAACGTCATCGAACTCGCTCGAATGGCTGAGCGCAGCCTCATTCGGCGAAGCCAAATGCTTGGAGAGCCTTATATTGTTTATCTCGGTAATCATAATTCCTAATTCCTAATTTCTAATTTCTAATTCCTAATTTTTTTATTAATGATTCTGATGTACTGGTCGAGTCCGAAGATCGATCCCGCGAGCAAGAACGACTGCGCAACGTAATAGAGCAGCCCGCTCGCTACGTCATCAATCGCGACTACCTGATACGCCACCAGCGCGATACTGCTCACGATGAGCAATACCGCACAGGCGTACTGAGAGATCTTGAAGCCTTTCTGGTTTTCCATGGCCTTCGTTCGTCTTTTTTACCTTTTTACCTTTTTACTTTTTTACCTTTTTACCTTTACATCACGGCTCCGCCAGCAGCCCCGCCGAGAAGCAGGGTGATGATGTAACTGATCACTTGAAGGATCGTCTTAAAAGTCTTGTTCATAACTTTAAATGTTTTAAATGGTGAATAATTAGGGTTACTTCTGTGACATTCTGAGGACTTCCGTCCTTCTCCTTACCACGCTACAAAGTTACAAAAAATAATCGACATGGCCAAACTTTTCAAACACTTTTTTCTGTTTTCCATTCAATTTCTTTTCGCTTCTCTTGTGCATCTCTTTTTGGTTGTTTTTCGTATATCATCGTGTGAATTGTTTAATTTTTATTAAAATAGTTGTCTATTTAAAGATTTCTTGAAGATTTGATCGGGATATTTAGTATCTTTGCAATCAAATATAAATAAACATGGCTATAAGAATTATAAACGCGAAGCAATTCACAACGAAACTGAAAGCGACTATTCAGTTTTCGGGAAGACTTGGCTTTACGGAAGAAACGGCAAAGGCCCTGGATCTTTCTGCCGAGAAATTCGCAAGGTTTGCGCAAGACGATGAAAAGAACACATTATACCTTGTTATTATTGATGAGGCGAGTGAGGATGCTTTTCAGATTAAATCGTCGAGCGGCTACTATTATGTACCGACAAAAATGATGTTCGATATGCTGGGTTTCGACTATGAACATAATACCATCATGTTCGACCTGATTCGCCAGCCCTCTCATGACGCCGACCTTATGGGTCAGGCATACCTGATGAAGCAACGTATCAACAAAAGAAAAGACAAGGCGAATGAAGATATAACGATACCATGAAAAAGGTCCCGGCTATCAGGAGGATAGCGGGACCGGCACAGACTGGTCTCCTAATGTTTGCGGCACGACGGAGACCGGTCACTTTTTCAAAACCATTGCGGAATGGTCTTAAAGCGGTTGCAAATATAGTGTTTTTTGCATAATCCGCCAAATCGCGCGTCCTTCCGCAGATGATATTTAAATAACTTTTAACTATATTAATAACCCAATAATAAGCAATCCCATGGAAACAAATACATATATGGAGCAGAACAAGACTTTCAGCAGCAACGTGATGTTCACCTTCTTTGGGAAGGGACATTGGAGTGAGAAGGCACAGAAGTATGTGCCATCTACAAAACCCATAAGGAATGTCGATATTCAGTGGGTTGGTGATTATGTGTTATCTGAGCGTGCCAAACCGCAAACCGAGGAGTTGCGCCAGATAATGACTACTGCGACCGAGCAACAGCTTCGTGACTATAAACTGACCGAGTTTGATGCTGTAGCTGCCGCTGGTATTTTCAGCTATGGCAGTGCCGCCGGGTTAACTATCAGGTCACCATACATTGTATTAGATGTCGATGACCTGGAATCGATGGAAGAGGCCCGAGAGATTCAGCGGACACTGATAGCAGATAAAAATGTCGAGACAGCTTTGTGCTTTGTCAGCCCGAAAGGCAAAGGCATCAAATGGTGGGTTGAGCTGCCTGAATGGTGCCGAAACACGACGTTTGCTGAGCAGTATGCTACACTGAGCCGATACATTGGGTATGAGTATGGTATATTGGCCGACTCTACCGGTTCTAACGTCAACCGACTCTGCTTCCTGCCATACGACCCGCTTTGCTATATCAATCCGAAATATTCAACCAATAAATAGTTTAGCAACATGAATAGTTACACAGACTCGGAGAAGCTGGAGCTATATGCCCAGCAGATCCACGATTCGGGCATCGACATCACACCCGACCAGAAAAACGAGTGGACTCAGATTGCCTACGCCTGTGCTTCACAAGGCGAAGCGGGGCGCGAGCCGTATCATCTCATTTGCAGCAACTACGCCGATTATAGCCGCGAGGAGTGCGACCGCCATTTCTCCTACTGCCTGAAGACCAGCAAGAACTGCGTCAGTCTTGGTTCGCTTGTGAAGATAGCCAATGATCATGGCTTGGAGTTAAAGCTGCCGTTAGGCCGTCGAAAGAAAAGCAAGGAGCAACGCGAGGATGACCAGCGCAACCGCTTCGAGCGCATGGAAGAAGAGTTGCTGAAGTTCGGCCAGTGGCGTATGAACAAGTGGCTGAACCGCACCGAAGTTAAAGAAGGTGACAACTCCGACTGGCGCGAGATAGACGATCAAGACTACAGCACCTTCATCATCCGGCTGAAGAAGGGTGGCCTGAACGTGAGTAAGAATGACATGATAGACATGACTGAAAGTCGTGACTTCTCGTCACTTTACGATGCTTGCCAGGAATATCTCAACGGTCTTGAAACATGGTCTGACGATGATCCCGACTACATTTATGACATGTTCAGCTGTCTGCACATGAAGGACGAGGAAAACAAGGAATTTCTGATTGAGATGGAGAGAAAATGGTTCGTCAATATGGTCGCCATGATGATTGGCAAAGAGACTGAAAATCCTCTGATGCCAATATATAGTGGCCCTGAGTACACCATGAAGTCAACCTTTGTAAGAAGCATCCTTCCACCAGAGTTGCGCAAATACTATATAGAGGTAACTCCGGCTCAGCAGCTCGACAAAGACTTCCTGATTAGCATGTCCGACTCTCCATTAATCAGCTTCGACGAGTTGAGCATTGACAAGGACCAGAAGGCCGATGCGCTCAAACAGGCCATCACTTTGAACGAGACCAACGTCCGTGCGCCGTTCGGTAGAAAAAGCAAGCGTCGTAAGCGTACTTGCTCATTCATAGGCACGACCAACGAAAACCAACTGTTGCCTAACTTTGGTGGTCGCCGTCGTTTCCTGATTGTCAGCATTGCAGACGATGGCTTACCAAGACTCAAAACCATCAATCATGAAGGTGCCTACTCACAGGCTCTGTACTTGTTGTCGGAAACCGACTACAACTATAAGCCCACTAAGGCCGAGTCACAGCGCATATCTCTCTTGAACGCTCCGTTTATGGTGACCAGCGACTGCGAGGCCGTGTTGCGTACATTACTTCGTAAGCCTGACGATGGTGAGAAGGGTGTGGCCCTTGATGCTGGTGACATTCTGCGCCTACTCAATGAGAACCACATCTATGGTCGTGACTTCAATGTCAACAACATCGGTAAGGCCATGAGCAAGATGCTCTTCGAGAGTAAGAAGATACATG